>JAGPIX010000132.1 GCA_018054745.1 Alicycliphilus sp. | reverse complement strand
GCCCTGGAAGACGACTACTTCGTCTCGCGCAAGCTCTACCCGAACGTGGACTTCTACTCCGGCATCGTGCAGCGCGCCATCGGCATCCCGGTCAGCCTGTTCACCGGCATCTTCGCGCTGGCCCGCACGGTGGGCTGGATCGCCCAGCTCAACGAAATGCTGGCCGACCCCGAGTACAAGATCGGCCGTCCGCGCCAGCTGTTCACCGGCTCGCCGCGCCGCGACGTCTAAGCCACCCAAGGCCTCCTGACCACAAAGCCCGCCGGCACAGCGCCTGCGGGCTTTGTGCTTTGTGGGCGAGCCCGCGGCTACCATGGCGGGCACCCGCCTACCTGCCCAAGGAACCTCCGCCGCCATGACCCAGCCCCCCATCGAAGCCCGCATCGCCGCCCTCACGCCCAGCGCGATGTGGCGCTGCCTGGTGATAGAGGACGAGCTGGAGAACGCGCGCTACATCGCCGACGGCCTGCGTGCCCAGGGGCATGTGGCCATCATCGCCCACGAGGCGGGTGACGCGCTGCGCCGGGCCTGCGGCGAGGCCTGGGACCTGGTGATCCTGGACCGCATGCTGGGCCCGCAGGTGGATGGCCTGCACATTCTGCAGAGCATGCGTGGCCTGGGGCTGCGCACCCCGGTGCTGGTGCTGTCGGCGCTGAGTGCGCTGGACGAGCGCGTGCGCGGCCTGAAGGCCGGCGGCGACGATTACCTGACCAAGCCGTTCGCCTTCTCCGAGCTGTTGGCACGGCTGGAGGCGCTGGTGCGCCGCTCGCGCACGGGTGAGGAGGTCAAGGCGCTGCAGCTCGGTGACCTGCGCCTGGATCTGGTGCACCGCACGGTGCAGCGCAATGGCCGTCTTATCGCCCTGAAGCCGCGCGAATTCCGCCTGCTGGCCTATCTGCTGATGCATGCCGAGCAGCCCCTGACGCGCACCATGCTGCTGGAGGCGGTGTGGGACTACCGTTTCGACCCGCAGACCAACCTGATCGACGTGCAGGTCAGCCGCCTGCGGCAAAAGCTGCAGGCGCCGGGCGAGGCGCCGCTGATACACACCGTGCGCGGCGTGGGCTACCGCATCGGCCTGCAAGCCGAGGGCGGCGCATGAGCCGAACCGATGCGCCGCGGGCCGCGCAGCCGCTGCGCCTGTGGCGCAGCGCCGGCCTGCGGCTGGCGGCGCTGTTCGGCTTTCTGGTGCTGCTGACCATGCTGACCACGCTGGCGCTGGTGTATCTGCAGGTGTCCACGGTGCTGCACCGCAACCTGGAACGGCAGCTGCAGCAGGCGCAGCAGCGCCTGGCTTTGCAGTACGCCCATGAGGGCCCGCAGGCCACGGCCCAGGCCATCGGCCACATGCTGCAGGACGGGCGCGACACGGATCTGGAGCTGGTGCTGCTCACCACGCCCGATGGCCGCTTCCTCGCCGGCAACCTGGCCGTGCAGGCACTGCCACCGCTGGCGCTGATCGGCGCATCCGCGCACCCGGTGGCTCTGGGTAGCCAGGGCATCACCGCGCAGCTGCTCGCCCACCGCCTGCCCGACGGCGCCATGCTGGTGCTGGGCCACGATCTGCGCGAACTGCGCGACATCGAATCCACGCTGGCCACGGCCAGCCTGATCGCCGGCCTGTTCGCGCTGTCGCTGGCGCTGGTCAGCACCTGGTTCTTCCGCCGCGAGCTCGGCCGCAGCGTCGATGCGCTGCACCAGACCATGGCCCGCATCGCCGGCGGCCAGCTGCACGAGCGCGTGCCCGCCCAGGCCGCCAGGGACGACGAGTTTGCGCGGCTGGAGCAGGACTTCAACCACATGCTCGACCGCATAGAGCAGCTCATGGCGGGCGTGACCCATGTGTCCGACGCCATCGCGCACAACCTGCGCACGCCGCTCACCCGGCTGCGCCTGCGCCTGCAGCACGCGCATGACGGCGCGGCCGATGCCGCTGCGCTGCGCGCGGCACTCGGCAGCGCCATGCACGACATCGACGACCTGAGCCGCGTGCTGGACAAGCTGCTGTCCATCGCCCAGGCCGAATCGGGCACGCGCCGCGCGCCCTTCACGCCGCAGTCATGGGGCGAGATCGGCGCCGACGTGGTCGAGCTGTACGAAGACCTGGCCGAGCACGAGGGCGTCACGCTGACATGGGAATGCACGCACCCGGCCCCCCTGCTGGGCGACCGCAGCCTGCTGGCCGGCGCGCTGGTGAACGTGGTGGACAACGCCATCAAGTACGGCGGCCGGGGCGCCAGCGTGCGCGTGCAGTCGCGCAGCGCGCGGGACGCGGACGGCGCCGCCTGCAGCGAAATCTGGGTGCAGGACGATGGCCCCGGGGCGCCGCCCGAGGCTCTGGCCACACTGGGCGAGCGCTTCCTGCGCCTGCGCCCCGACCTGCCCGGCCATGGCCTGGGACTGGCCAGCGTGCGCGCGGTAATGCAGCTGCATGGCGGCAGCATGCGGCTGGAGCCGGCCCGGCCCGGCCTGCGCGTGGCGCTGCGCCTGCCGCAGCACACACCCTGAAGTATCAATAGAAAAATAAGCCTCTAGCGCTTAATGGGAAAGCGCCAATAGCTATTATTTTTATAGTTAACAGCGGCAAGCATTACCGTTTGGCAATGCTTTGGTCACCCCGCTTGCGCGGCATGGCGCCTACGATGCCCGCTCCCCCTCTATACACACCAACCCGGCCTGCACGCAGGCCGGTCAGGAGACCTTTGCCTTGAAAATCAATAGCCAGAGAGACTTCACCGCCGGGCTGCTGTTCAGCGCCTTTGGCGTGGCCTTTGCCTGGGGCGCCACCACCTACAACGTGGGCAGCGGCGCCCGCATGGGGCCGGGCTACTTCCCGCTCATCGTCGGCATTCTGATCGCGGTGATGGGCGTGCTCATCACCGCGCGTTCCTTCATCACGCATTCCGAGGATGGCGACCCCATAGGCGCGATTGCCTGGCGTCCGCTGGGCTTCATCATCGGCGCCAACCTGGTGTTTGGCGTGCTGCTGGGCGGCCTGCCCAGCATTGGCCTGCCGCCCATGGGGCTGGTGGTCGCCATCTATGCGCTGACGCTGATCGCCAGCCTGGCGGGCGACCAGTTCCAGCTCAAGGGCGTGCTCGTCCTGGCCACCGTGCTCTCCGTGGGCAGCTACCTGGCCTTCGTCGTGGCGCTGAACCTGCAGTTCCCGGTATGGCCCACCTTCATCACCGGCTGAGCCCGGGCGCAACCCATCACGAGGAATCATCATGGAACTGATAGAACATCTTTCACTGGGGCTTCAGGTCGCGTTCACGGCGCAGAACCTGTTGTACGCCTTCCTGGGCTGCCTGCTGGGCACCTTGATCGGCGTGCTGCCGGGCCTGGGGCCGGTGGCCACCATTGCCATGCTGCTGCCCACCACCTACGCCCTGCCGCCCACGGCAGCGCTGATCATGCTGGCCGGCATTTACTACGGCGCGCAGTACGGCGGCTCGACCACCGCCATTTTGGTGAACCTGCCGGGCGAGTCGTCCTCGGTGGTCACGGTGATCGACGGCTACCAGATGGCGCGCAAGGGCCGGGCCGGGCCGGCGCTGGCCTCGGCCGCGCTGGGCTCGTTCTTCGCCGGCTGCGTGGGCACGCTGGTGATCGCCGCCTTTGCCCCGCCGCTGACCGAGGTGGCCTTCAAGTTCGGCCCGGCCGAGTATTTCTCGCTGATGGTGCTGGGCCTGATCGGCGCGGTGGTCATGGCCTCGGGCTCGCTGCTCAAGGCCATCACCATGATCCTGGTCGGCCTGGCCTTTGGCCTGGTGGGCACGGACGTGAACTCGGGCGTGGCGCGCTACAGCTTCGACATCCCGGAGCTGACCGACGGCATCAGCTTCGTGGCGATTGCCATGGGCATCTTTGGCTATGGCGAGATCATCGCCAACCTGTCCGTGCCCACGCACCAGCGCGAGGTGTTCACCGACAAGGTGACCGGCCTCATGCCCACCAAGGAGGACTTCAAACGCATGTTCCCCGCCGTGCTGCGCGGCACGGCCATTGGCTCGGCGCTGGGCATACTGCCCGGGGGCGGCGCGCTGCTGTCGGCCTTTGCCGCCTACACCATCGAGAAGAAGTCCAGGCTCAAGCCCGGTGAGATACCTTTCGGCCAGGGCAACATCCGCGGCGTGGCCGGCCCCGAGTCGGCCAACAACGCGGGCTCGCAGACCTCCTTCATTCCGCTGCTGACGCTGGGCATTCCGCCCAACGCCGTGATGGCGCTGATGGTGGGCGCCATGACCATCCACAACATCCAGCCCGGCCCGCAGGTGATGACCAGCAACCCGGAGCTGTTCTGGGGCCTGATCGCCTCGATGTGGATAGGCAACCTGATGCTGGTGGTGCTGAACCTGCCCATGATCGGGCTGTGGATCAAGCTGCTGTCCATCCCCTACAAGTGGCTGTTCCCGGCCATCGTGCTGTTCTGTGCGATCGGCGTGTACTCGGAGAACAACAACACCTTCGAGATCTGGATGGTGGCCATCTTCGGCGTGCTGGGCTATGTGTTCCACAAGCTGGCCTGCGAGCCCGCACCGCTGCTGCTGGGCCTGATCCTGGGGCCGATGATGGAGGAGAACCTGCGCCGCGCCCTGCTGCTGTCGCGCGGCGAGTGGAGCGTGCTGGTCACGCGCCCGCTGTCGGCCTCGCTGCTGGCGGTGGCCGCGGTGCTGGTGATCATCGTCATGCTGCCCGCCGTGAGCAAGAAGCGCGAGGAGGCCTTCGTGGAGGATTGACCACCCTACAGCCTCCCGACATCCGGCGCCCGGGCGCCCGGCCCATGCCCATTGCGGGCCTGGGGCCGGGCGCCTTTGTCATGCCGGGGCCGCGCGCGGGCGGGCCATACTACGGGCCTTGCACCATGCGGGGGGCCTGCCCTGCCCGCCATATCCCCCAATCATTCGCCAGAGGAGAGCGTTTCCATGAAATCCCGCGCCGCCGTTGCCTTCAAGGCTGGAGAGCCCCTGCAGATCATCGAGATCGACGTCGCCCCGCCGCAGCCGGGCGAGGTGCTGATCCGCATCACCCACACCGGCGTATGCCACACCGACGCCTTCACCCTCTCGGGTGACGACCCCGAAGGCATCTTCCCCGTCGTGCTCGGCCACGAGGGCGCGGGCATCGTCGTTGAATGTGGTGCGGGCGTGACCAGCGTCAAGCCGGGCGACCATGTGATCCCGCTCTACACCGCCGAATGCGGCCAATGCCTGTTCTGCAAGAGCGGCAAGACCAACCTGTGCACGGCAGTGCGCGCCACCCAGGGCAAGGGCGTAATGCCCGACGGCACGACACGCTTTTCCTACGACGGCAAACCCCTCTACCACTACATGGGTTGCTCGACGTTCAGCGAATACACCGTGGTGGCCGAGGTCTCGTTGGCCAAGGTCAGCCCCGAGGCCAACCACGAGCAGGTGTGCCTGCTGGGCTGTGGCGTGACCACCGGCCTGGGCGCGGTGAAGAACACCGCCAAGGTGCAGCCGGGCGATACGGTGGCCGTGTTCGGTCTGGGCGGCATAGGCCTGGCGGTGATCCAGGGCGCAAAACTGGCCAAGGCCGGCCGCATCATCGCCATCGACACCAACCCCTCCAAGTTCGATCTGGCGCGCACCTTTGGCGCCACCGACTGCGTCAACCCGAAAGACCACGAGCAGCCCATCCAGCAGGTGATCGTGGAGATGACCGGCTGGGGCGTGGACCACAGCTTCGAGTGCATAGGCAACGTGAACGTCATGCGCGCGGCGCTGGAAT
Organism: Alicycliphilus sp.; assembly: GCA_018054745.1. Classification (GTDB taxonomy): domain Bacteria; phylum Pseudomonadota; class Gammaproteobacteria; order Burkholderiales; family Burkholderiaceae_C; genus Alicycliphilus; species Alicycliphilus limosus. The sequence continues at coordinate 1,476 of JAGPIX010000132.1, read as the reverse complement.
GCGCGCACCGCGGCTGGGGCCAGTCGGTCATCATCGGCGTGGCAGGCAGCGGCCAGGAAATCAGTACCCGCCCGTTTCAGCTGGTCACGGGCCGCAGGTGGCTGGGCACGGCGTTTGGCGGCGTCAAGGGCAGGAGCGAGCTGCCCGGCATGGTGGAAGACGCCATGGCCGGCAAGATCCAGCTGGCGCCCTTTGTCACGCACACCATGGGGCTTGCCGACATCAACCGCGCCTTCGAGCTGATGCACGCGGGCAAGTCCATACGCTCGGTGATCAACTTCGCCACGCTGTAAAAAAGAGAGCTGTTTGCGCTTTCATTTCAATGGGTTCACGGCATTTTTTATGTGAATTTGCTTCAAACTAAGCGTGAACAGCTACCAATATAGGAGCTTACACCCCCATGTCCGACACCCTGGAATTGCTCTCCAGTCACGCCTGCTTTGGCGGCGAGCAGCGCTTCTACCGCCACGCCTCGCGTGAGATCGGCCTGCCGATGCAGTTCTCCGTCTACCTGCCGCCCCAGGCGCTGGCCGGTGGCAAATGTCCCGCCCTGCTCTACCTGGCCGGCCTGACCTGCACCGAGGAGACCTTCATGGTCAAGGCCGGCGCGCAGCAGCAGGCGGCAGAGCTGGGCCTGGCCCTGATCGCCCCCGACACCAGCCCGCGCGGCGCCGGCCTGCCCGGCGAGGCCGACGCCTGGGACTTTGGCGTGGGCGCGGGCTTCTACCTCGATGCCACGCAGGCGCCATGGGCCGCGCACTGGCGCATGGAGAGCTATCTGCTGGACGAGCTGCTGCCGCTGGCCGGCAGCGCCCTGCCCATCGACGGCGCGCGGCTGGGCATTTTTGGCCATAGCATGGGTGGGCATGGCGCGCTCACGCTGGCGCTGCGCCACCCGGGGCGCTTCAAGAGCCTGTCGGCCTTCGCACCCATCTGCGCGCCCACGCGCTGCCCCTGGGGCGTGAAGGCCTTCACGGGCTACCTGGGCCCGGATCGCGCCGGCTGGGGCGCGCATGACGCCACCGGGCTCATGGAGCAGCAGAGCACAGCGCCCTATCCGGCCGGCATCCTCATCGACCAGGGCCTGGCCGACAAATTCCTGGCCGAGCAGCTGCACCCGGAGCTGTTCAACGCCGCCTGCGCGCTCGTCGGCCAGCCGCTCACGCTGCGCCGCCACGAGGGCTACGACCATGGCTACTACTTCATACAAACCTTTGTCCAGGATCACCTGCGCCACCACGCGCAGCAACTGGCCGGATAGCATCAGGCGTTTGCAATGATTTGCATTGGTCGATAGTCACAGGCCATAGGATGGAGCCCTTTTTTTGCAGCAGGAGGCTCCATGAACGCCCAAGAAATCTGGCAATTCATCAGTACCCAAGGGGCTGAATTCGGCATCAAGCTGCTCACGGCGATTGCCGCCTGGGTGGTGGGCCGCTGGCTCATCAGCCTGGCGGTGCGCCTGATGGGCAAGGT
>JAGPIX010000131.1 GCA_018054745.1 Alicycliphilus sp. | reverse complement strand
GTGAAGGCCTGGCTCATGCGCGTGGCGTCGACGTTGAGCTGCAGCTGCGGCGCGCGCCCAGCCAGCACGTCGCGCTGCAAGCCCTGGGGCAGGTGCAGGGAGAAGGTGTACAGGCCGGCGTCCATGCCCCGGTCGGCCTCGGTCATGGAGACGAGCCGCGGCGCAATGAACTGCGGCGGGTAGAACGCGCTCACGATGCGCTGCGATAGTGCCGAGTCGTCCTCATCGATGATCGCGATGGGTACGTTGTGCAACGTCTCTGGCATGGCCGTGGCGGCGGTGTAGACCGAGCCGGTGAACACCCAGACGATGAGCACCAGCATCATTGGATCGCGCCACAGGCTCCACAGCTCCTTGACGCCCAGGCGATAGATGTTGACGAGGTGGCGGATGCTGGAGCGCGCGCGGTTCATCTCAACGCTCCTGCTTCTTGAGCAGCACGATGGCGGTGCCAATGATCACCGGCACCGACAGCAGCATGGGCCAGAAGGCGCCCGACAGGTCGGCAAAGTCCAGCGCCTTGCTGAACACTCCGCGGCTGATGGTGATCATGTGGGTGGCCGGGTAGACCTGGCCGATCAGCTTGCCGCTGCCTTCGAGCGAGGACACCGGATCGATCAGCCCGGAGAACTGGGTGGCCGGAATGATGGTGCCGATCATGGCCAGAAACATCGCCGCGATCTGGCTCTTGGTCACCGTGGAGGCCAGCAGGCCCATGCCGGTGGAGACAAAGCCAAACACCAGCGCGGCCAGCGTCAAGGTCACAAAGCTGCCCTTGACCGGCACACCGAACACGGTCACCGCCAGCAAGGCCATCAGCAGGAAGTTGACCATTGCCAGGCCGACGTAGGGTAGCTGCTTGCCGAGCAGAAACTCACTGCGGGTGACCGGTGTGACGTAGAGGTTGGTGATCGAGCCGGTCTCCTTCTCGCGCACCACGGCCAGCGCGGTCAGCATGGCTGGCAGCATCAGGAGCAGCATCGGAATCACTGCCGGCACCATGGCCGGCAGGCTTTTCACATCCGGGTTGTAGCGAAAGCGCGTCTCCACCTGGGCGGTGCCGGCCGTGCGCACGCCCATGGCCGCGGCCTGCGTGGCCAGCCAGCTCTGGTGCATGCCCTGCACATAGCCCCGCACGGTTTCGGCGCGCGTGGGCATGGCGCCATCGACCCAGGCGCCGATCTGCACGCCATGGCCGCGCAGCGCGTCGCGCATGAAGCCCTGGGGTATCTCGATGGCCAGCGACAGCTCGCCGCTTTGCATGCGCCGGTCGAGTTCGTCGTAGTCTGTGAGCGCGGGTCGCTCGACGAAGTAGCGCGATCCCGACAACTGCAGCGCATAGTCGCGGCTGAGCGTGGTGTTGTCGCGGTCGAGCACGGCGTAGCGTAGATCCTGCACGTCCATGCTGATGCCAAAGCCGATCACGAACATCAGCAAGATCGAGCCACCCAGCGCCAGCGTCAGGCGAATCGGGTCGCGCCGCAGCTCCAGCGCCTCGCGCCACAGGTAGCTGAGCAGACGCTGCAAGCTGAATGGGGTGCTGCGTGCGGGCGCCGTGGTAACTTCTTGGGTGCTTGCTGCCGGGGCCGAAACCGGCGGCGCATCCTGCGCCTCCTGCGCGCCGCCCTCGGCTTCGACCAGGTAGCCGATGAAGGCTTCTTCCAGCGTCTTCGCACCGCGCTTTTGCACCAGCTTGGCCGGCGCGTCGCTGTCGAGCACCTTGCCCGCGTGCATCATCGACATGCGGTCGCAGCGCTCGGCCTCGTTCATGAAGTGCGTCGAGATGAAGATCGTCACCTGGTCGCGCCGCGACAGCTCGATCAACAGCCGCCAGAACGCATCGCGCGCCACCGGGTCCACGCCCGAGGTGGGCTCGTCGAGGATCAGCAATTCGGGCTGGTGCACCATGGCCACGGCCAGCGACAGGCGCTGGCGCATGCCCAGCGGCAGGCTGGCGGGCAGGCTGTCCATGGCGCCGGTGAGGTCAAAACGCTCGGCCATTTCCAGCACGCGCTGCGCGATATGGGCCTCGGGCACGTTGAACAGCTGCGCGTGCAGCACCAGGTTTTGCCGCACCGTGAGCTCGCCATAGAGCGAGAACGCCTGCGACATATAGCCCACGCGGCGGCGGGTGTCGATGTCCTTGGGGTCGACCTCGTGGCCGAACAGCCAGGCCTGGCCTTCGCTGGCTGGCAGCAGGCCGGTGAGCATCTTCATGGTGGTGGACTTGCCGCAGCCGTTGGAGCCGAGAAAGCCAAAAATCTCGCCGCGGCGGATGCGAAACGACACCTGATCGACGGCGACGAAATCGCCAAAGCGCATGGTGAGATTCTTGGCCTCGATCGCGATGTCGCCGGCATCGGCCTCCAGAGGAGGAATCGTCACCGGCGCATGGCCGTGCTTCTTCTCCGGTGGCAACAGTGCGATGAAGGCCGCCTCCAGCGAGTCGGTCGCCGTGCGTGCGAACAACTCCTGCGGCGTACCGGTGGCCAGCACGCGGCCGTCGTCCATGGCCATCAGCCAGTCAAAGCGCTCGGCTTCGTCCATGTAGGCGGTGGCGACCAGCACGCTCATTTGCGGGCGCTGGCTGCGAATGCGATCGATCAGATCCCAGAACTGCGACCGTGCCAGCGGATCGACGCCGGTGGTTGGTTCGTCGAGGATCAACAGATCGGGGTCGTGGATCAGCGCGCAGCACAGCCCGAGCTTTTGCTTCATGCCGCCCGAGAGCTTGCCCGCCGGGCGGTCGAGAAACCGGTGCAGGCCGGTGGAGCGGGTGAGGTCATCAATGCGCCGGCGCCGCTCGGGCGCATCGTGGCCAAACAGTCGCGCGAAGAACTGCAGGTTCTCTTCGACCGACAAGGTGGGGTAGAGGTTTTTGCCCAGGCCCTGCGGCATGTAGGCGATGCGCGGGCAGACCCGGTTGCGGTGGCTGCGTTCGCGCATGTCGCCGCCGAGCACCCACACCGTGCCGTCCTGAATCTTGCGCGCGCCGGCGATCAGCGACAGCAGGCTCGACTTGCCCACGCCATCGGGCCCGATCAGGCCGACCATGCAGCCCGCTGGCAGGGCCTGGTCGATCCCGGCGAGAGCGCACCGCTTGCCGTAGTGCAGGCCAACGCCGCTGAGCCGGACGACCGGTTCGCGCTGTGCTGGGGCTGTCATGAAATCAGCTCCCACCCGCGGCCGTCGCGCGCGGGTTCAGCGCCAGTGAAGCCGGCCACTGGGCGTTGGCATCGAGCTTGAGCCAGGCAACGCCCGGCACTCCGGTCTTGACCTGCTCGATGTAGCGCTGCAGCAGCTGCGGCGCGATCTGCGCGCGCACGCGGAACATCAACTTCTGGCGCTCGCTGGCCGTCTCCACCGTCTTGGGCGTGAACTGCGCCTGGCTGGCGACGAATGACACCTGGGCCGGGATCACCGTGCCAGGCATGGCGTCGAGCACGATCCGCACCTCGCTGCCCAGCGCGATGCGCCCGGCCACGGTTTCGGGCACGAAGAAGGTCATATAAACATCGGATAGATCGAGCAGATTGAGCACGCGCCCGCCCGCGCCCAGCACCTCGCCCGGTTGCGCCACGCGCACCTGCACGCGGCCGTCGCGCGGGGCCGTCAACACGGCATCTTTCATGTCGGCGTCAATGCGCTCGATGCTGGCCTGCGCGGCGTCGACCTGCGCCTTGGCGCCGGTGACCTGGGTGCGGGCCGCTTCGGTGGCGGCGCGTGCGGCATCGACCTGGGCCTTGGCCGCCGTCACCGCCGCCTGCGCGCCGCGCATGCGGGTGCGGTCGTCGTCCAGCTCCTGCTGCGACGAGGCGCCGTCGCGCGACAGGTCGGTGGAGCGTGCCAGGCGTCGCTGGGCGGCATCCAGCTCGCTCTCGCGCAGCAGTACCTGGGCCTGCATGGCGCGCAGGTCGCTCTCGCGCAGCGCCACTTGGGCATGCGCCGTGGCCACGCCATGCTGGGCCTGTGCATGGCGCGCCATGGCCTCGCTGCGCTGGGCCTGCAGCGAGGCTATGTCCATGCGTGCCAGCACGTCACCGGCCTTGACGAAGGCGCCTTCGGCCGCCAGCACCTCGGCCAGGCGGCCCGGCAGCTTGGTGGCCACGTCGATCTCGGTGGCCTCGATGCGGCCGTTGCCGTGCACGAAGCCTTCGCCCGGGCCCTGGTCGCGCGTGGCATTCCAGGCCATGTAAGCGCCGCCAGCGAGCAGCGCGATGGCGGCAGGGACAAGCCATTTTTTCAATGTTGCGTTCATGGTGTCATTCCTCGGATTTCTGGAGCGGCAAGGGAAGCGGGGCGAGTGTGCGCGAGCCGCCGCCCAGCGCCGCGTACAGGCGCAGCCGCGCAGTCAGCAAGGCATGCTCGGCCTGTACCACCTGCTGCTGCGTGGCGAGCAGGTCGCGTTCGGCATCCAGCACCTCGAAGTAGCGCGCCGCGCCGGCCTCGTAGCGCCGGCCGGCCAGGCGCGCACGCTCGGTCAGCGTGTCCTCGGTGGCGCGCAGGGTCTGCAATTGCTCTTGCAAGGACTGGCCTGCGGCAAGCGCATCGGCCACGTCGCGGAACGCGGATTCGATGGCCTGCTGGTATTCGTTCAGCGCCTGTTCGCGCTGCACCTGGGCGAGCTCCAGGTTGGCCTGGCGGCGCCCGCCATCGAAGATGGGCAGCGACACGCTGGGCGCGAACGTCCAGGCGCGGCTGCCGGAGGCAAACAGGCCATCGAGATCAGCACTGGCCGTGCCTGCCATGGTGGTGAGGGCGATGCGCGGGAAGAACATAGCGCGCGCTGCGCCAACGCGGGCGTTGGCGGCCTGCAGCTGACGCTCGGCAGCGACGATGTCGGGGCGGTTTTCCAGCAACTGAGAGGGCAGGCCGGGTGCCAGTGGCGGCAGCGGTGCCAGGGCGGACAGCGGCTGCGTCGCCGGCGCCAGGCTCAGGCTCGGATCACCCACCAGCAGGCCCAGCGCATGCAGCTGCGTGCTGCGCTGCAGCTGCAACTGCGTCACCAGGGCGCTGGCCTGTTGCCACAGCAGCTCCACCTGCACGAAGTCCAGTTTGGATGACGACCCCACCTCAACGCGGCGCGCGAAGCGTCGGCGCGCCTCGGTGCGCGTGGCCAGCGCCTGATCGGCCAGCTGAATGCGGTGGTCGAGCTCGCGCACCGAGAGCCAGCCGTCCGCCACCTGGGCGACAAGCATCAGGGTCGTGGCGCGTTGGCCGTCGGCGCTTGCCAGGTAGGTTTGCAGTGCGGCTTCGTTCATGTTGCGCACGCGACCCCACAGGTCTATCTCCCAGCTGGTCAAGCCCACGCCCAGCTGGTGTTGGCTGGAAACGATGGGCCGGCCCGTGAAGTTCAGGTCGCCTGGCACGCGTGTGCGCTGCGAATCCAGGCCCAGGCCCACTGCCGGCACGCGGTCGGCGCGCGAAATGCCGTAGGCGGCACGCGCCTGCTCCACGCGCAGCATGGCGGCGCGCAGGTCACGGTTGTTGGCCAGGGCCTTGGTGATCAGCGCTTGCAGTTCGGGTTCGGTGAAGTAGTCGCGCCAGGCCAGCTCGCCGACCTGGCTCGCGTCGGCCGGGCTTGCGCTTGAGAACTGGGCTGGAATCTGCGCTGCAGGAGTCTGGTATCCGGGGGCCAGCGTGGTGCAGCCGGCCAGGGCCCACAGTGCGCCGGCCACCAGGGCGCCGGCCGGCAGGCGCTGCGCCCAGGCGCCGCGACCGGCAGCAGCCGGGCGCCGGCGGGCAATGGAAAACGGGAAGTCGTTCATAGGCTTTGATCTTTATAACAACCGACCAGTCGGTAATTAATATACCATCGACACCGCTGCAGCACCAGCCCTGAAAGATCACAATGCCCCACATGAGCGATAGCGAAATCAACCTGCCCAAACGCAGGCTGCGCCTGGCCCCCGAGGCGCGCGTGCCCTTGATACTGGATGCGGCGCTGGAGGAGTTCTCGCGCCGCGGCTTCAGCGCCGCGCGCATGGACGACATAGCGCAACGCTGCGGGCTGTCCAAGGGCGGGCTTTACGCGCATTTCGATAGCAAGGACGCGATCTTCAAGGCGCTGCTCGATCGCACCCTGCACCGCACGGATTGGGCGCGGATGCCGCAGCTGGCGGCCGGCGCGGGCACGCGCGCCGTCGCCGAGTGGATCGTTGACCACCTGCGGGCCGCGCTGCTGGCGCCGGACGTGATCACGCTGCTGCGGCTATTGATTCCGGAGCGCGAGCGCGTGCCGCTGCGCGTGGATGAATGGAAAAACCTGACCCAGCTGAACACGCAGCACGTGACGGCGGTGATCAGCGAGAACCTGAAGGCCAGCGGCAGGCAGGACAGCGTGCTGGCGCGCCACCCCTGGCTGGCGCTGTCGCCCATGGTGCATGTGCTGCTGTGGCATGCGGTGTTTGGCGAGGGCAGCGATCCCGATCCAGATTTTCACCAGGCGCATGTGGACATGCTGTGCGAGCTGTTGGCGTGATGCCGATGCGGCATGGGGGTGGAAGTCCTGCACGGCGCCCCCAGCTGCAGTAGGCTTACCTGTTCACCCTTCTATCGCCATGCATGAAGTCACCGCAGAGCCCGCCGCCGTGGACGGGCAGTTCGTCCAGTTTCCCGGCTCGCCGTTCCAGCTGTTCCAGCCCTATCCGCCCGCCGGCGACCAGCCCGAGGCGATTGCCAGGCTGGTGGAGGGCGTGCAGGACGGCGAGGTGTTCCAGACCCTGCTGGGCGTGACCGGCTCGGGCAAGACCTTCACCATGGCCAATGTGATCGCCCAGATGGGCCGGCCGGCCATCGTGTTCGCGCCTAACAAGACGCTGGCGGCGCAGCTGTACTCGGAGTTTCGCGAGTTCTTTCCGAAGAATGCCGTGGAGTATTTCGTCAGCTATTACGACTACTACCAGCCCGAGGCCTATGTGCCGCAGCGCGACCTGTTCATAGAGAAGGACAGCGCCATCAACGAGCATATCGAGCAGATGCGCCTGTCGTGCACCAAGAGCCTGCTGGAGCGGCGTGATGTGGTCATCGTCGCCACGGTTTCGGCCATCTATGGCATAGGCAACCCCGAGAGCTACCACCGCATGATCATGACGCTGCGCGCGGGCGACAGGTTGAGCCAGCGCGATGCCATAGGCCAGCTGATACGCATGCAGTACCAGCGCAATGAACAGGACTTTTCGCGTGGCAAGTTTCGTGTGCGCGGAGACACCATCGACGTTTTTCCGGCCGAGCA
>JAGPIX010000130.1 GCA_018054745.1 Alicycliphilus sp. | reverse complement strand
AGCTTGGGCGCGCAGCGCTCCATGCCGGCGCGCTCCAGGCGGGCCATGACCTGGTCCATCTCGTCGGCCAGCGTGTCCATGGCGGCCTGCGGGGTCTTCTCCCCCGTGACGGCCTGGGCCACGTTCTTCCACCAGAGCTGGGCGAGCTTGGGGTAGTCGGGCACGTTGGTGCCGGTGGGCGACCAGGCCACGCGCGCCGGGCTGCGGTAGAACTCGACCAGACCGCCAAGCTTGGGCGCCATGTCGGTCATGGCCTTGGAGCGGATGTCGGACTCGCGGATGGGCGTGAGGCCGACCACGGTCTTCTTCAGCGAGGTGGTCTTGGCGGTCACGAACTGCGCGTAGAGCCAGGCGGCGGCCAGGCGGTCGGGGTTGTGGTCCTTGAAGAAGGTCCAGCTGCCCACGTCCTGGTAGCCGTTCTGCATGCCCTGCTTCCAGTAGGGGCCGTTGGGGCCGGGGGCCATGCGCCACTTGGGCGTGCCGTCGGCGTTGACCACGGGCAGGCCGGGCTTGTTCATGTCGGCGGTGAAGGCCGTGTACCAGAAGATCTGCTGCGCGATCTGGCCCTGGGCGGGCACGGGGCCGGCTTCGCCGAAGGTCATGCCCATGGCTTCCTTGGGCGCGTACTTCTTCATCCAGTCCACGTACTTGGTGAGCGCGTAGACGGCGGCCGGCGAGTTGGTGGCGCCGCCACGGGCCACGCTGGCGCCCACGGGGGTGCACTTGTCGTCGGCCACGCGGATGCCCCACTCGTCGATGGGCAGGCCGTTGGGCGTGCCGATGTCGGCGCTGCCGGCCATGGACAGCCAGGCGTCGGTGAAGCGCCAGCCCAGGCTGGGGTCCTTCTTGCCGTAGTCCATGTGGCCATAGATGGGCTTGCCGTCGATCTGCTTGACGTCGTTGGTGAAGAACTCGGCGATGTCCTCATAGGCAGACCAGTTCAGCGGCACGCCCAGGTCGTAACCGTACTTGGCCTTGAACTTGTCCTTGAGGTCCTTGCGGTCGAACAGGTCGGCGCGGAACCAGTACAGGTTGGCGAACTGCTGGTCGGGCAGCTGGTAGAGCTTGCCGTCGGGCGCGGTGGTGAACTTGGTGCCGATGAAGTCCTTGAGGTCCAGCCCGGGGTTGGTGTAGTCCTTGCCGGCGCCGGCCATGTAGTCGGTCAGGTTCAGGATCTTGCCGTAGCGGTAGTGCGTGCCGATGAGGTCGGAGTCGCTGATCCAGCCGTCGTAGATGGACTTGCCCGACTGCATGGAGGTCTGCAGCTTCTCGACCACGTCGCCTTCCTGGATCAGGTCGTGCTTGACCTGGATGCCGGTGATCTCGGAAAAGGCCTTGGCCAGGGTCTTGGACTCGTATTCGTGCGTGGTGATGGTCTCGGAGACGACGGAGATCTCCTTCACCCCCTTGGCCTGGAGCTTCTTGGCCGCCTCGATGAACCATTTCATTTCGGCCATCTGCTGATCCTTGCTCAGCGTCGAGGGCTGGAACTCGCTGTCGATCCACTTCTTGGCTTCGGCCTCGCCGGCCCAGGCCGCCTGGCCCAGGGCCATGGCTGCGGTGGCGAACGCGATCGCCGTGAACTGCATCTTCATTGCTGTCTCCTCACGTCAGACTCCCCATTGTTGGATGGGCCTGTGACCTCGGGGGAGGAACGGGTCGGCCCTTTGCTACTATCAAAATCAGAGCTGCTGGCGCTTGCTGAAAGCCATTTACAGAGCAAAAACACTCTGAATTGCTCTTTCAACAAGCGCCGGAAGCTATCGTTTTCATATCAACCCTTGCGCAGCACCAGCACCAGCACCAGCATGGAGAGCACGAAGCTGATCCACACCGAGGGCTCGGCCTCCAGTGAGAACCATTGGGCCATCTTCTCGCCCAGGCCCACCCAGGCCAGGTTGATGTACGCGGCGGTGAGCAGGCCGATGAACAGCCGGTCGCCGCGCGTGGTGGCCATGGGCAGAAAGCCCTTGCGCTCCACCGTGGGAGAGCGGATCTCCCACACCGTCATGCCGATGAGCATGAGCACGATGCAGGTGAAGAAAACGGCCACCGGCGTGGTCCAGGCCATCCACTCGAACATGTCACACCCTCCCCATGGCAAAGCCCTTGGCGATGTAATGCCGCACAAACCAGATGACGATCGCCCCGGGCACGATGGTCAGCACCCCGGCGGCGGCCAGCGTCGCCCAGTCCATGCCGCTGGCGCTCACGGTGCGCGTCATGGTGGCGACGATGGGCTTGGCGTTCACGCTGGTGAGCGTGCGCGCCAAGAGCAATTCCACCCACGAGAACATGAAGCAGAAGAATGCCGCCACGCCCACGCCGGCCTTGATGAGCGGCAGGAAGATGGTGAGGAAGAAGCGCGGGAAGCTGTAGCCGTCGATGTACGCCGTCTCGTCGATCTCGCGCGGGATGCCGCTCATGAAGCCCTCCAGGATCCACACCGCCAGCGGCACGTTGAACAGCAGGTGCGCCAGGGCGACGGCGATGTGCGTGTCCATCAGGCCCACGGTGGTGTAGAGCTGGAAGAAGGGCAGCAGGAACACCGCCGGCGGCGTCATGCGGTTGGTCAGCAGCCAGAAGAACACATGCTTGTCGCCCAGGAACTGGTAGCGGCTGAAGGCATAGGCCGCGGGCAGCGCCACGGTGAGGGCGATGACCATGTTGATGGCCACGTAGATCAGGCTGTTGATGTAGCCCGAGTACCAGCTCTCGTCGGTGAAGATGGTCTTGTAGTTGTCCCAGGTGAAATGCTGGGGCCAGAGCGAGAAGCTCGACAGGATCTCCTCGTTGGTCTTGAAGCTCATGTTCACCATCCAGTAGATGGGCAGGATGGCGAACACCAGGTAGGCGATGAGAAACAGCGTGCGTTTCTGGAAGCGCTTGTCATTCATGGCCCGCGCCCTCCTTGGCCGTGGTGCCCACGCGCTGCATCCAGTTGTAGAGGATGAAGCACAGCAGCAGGATGATGAGGAAGTAGATCAGCGAGAAGGCGGCCGCCGGCCCCAGGTCGAACTGGCCCACGGCCTTTTGCGTGAGGTACTGGCTCAGGAACGTGGTCGCATTGCCCGGCCCGCCGCCCGTGAGCACGAAGGGCTCGGTGTAGATCATGAAGCTGTCCATGAAGCGCAGCAGCACGGCGATCATCAGCACGCCGCGCATCTTGGGCAGTTGGATGTAGCGGAACACCGCCAGCTTGCTCGCGCCGTCGATGCGCGCCGCCTGGTAGTACGCATCGGGAATGGAGCGCAGGCCCGCGTAGCACAGCAGCGCCACCAGCGGCGTCCAGTGCCACACGTCCATCACGAGCACGGTGACCCAGGCGTCGCTGGCATGGCCGGTGTAGTTGTAGTCGATGCCCATGGACTGCAGCGCCGCGCCCAGCAGGCCGATGTCGGTGCGGCCATAGATCTGCCAGATGGTGCCCACCACGTTCCACGGGATGAGCAGCGACAGCGCCACCAGCACCAGCACGGCCGAGGCCTTCCAGCCCTGCGCCGGCATGGACAGGGCCAGCAGAATGCCCAGCGGGATCTCCACCAGCAGCACGGCCAGCGAGAAGGTGAGCTGGCGCCACAGGGCCGCGTGCAGTTCCTCGTCGCGCATCACGGCGGCAAACCACTCGGTGCCCACGAACACGCGGCGCTCGGGCGAGATGATGTCCTGCACCGAGTAGTTGACCACCGTCATCAGGGGCACGATGGCCGAGAACGCCACGCACAGCAGCACGGGCAGGATGAGGAACCAGGCCTTCTGGTTCACCGGTTTGGTCGTTGCACTCATGGCAACAGCTCCTCGTTCTGGTAGTAGCAGGTGTGCGCGCCCAGCACCTGCAGCCAGGCCGTCTCGCCCGGCGCGGGCAGGCGCTGCTCGGGAGCAAAGCGCGCACGCAGCAGGTGCTCGCCCACCTGCGCGGTGAGCATCTGGTAGGTGCCGATGTCCTGCACGCGCTGCACGGTGCACGGCAGGGCGCCCGCCGCCCCGGGCTGGGCCAGCGCCAGGTACTCGGGGCGCACGCCCACCTGCAGCGCGCCTTCGGGCAGGCCGCGCCCCGCGGGCTGCTCCAGCGCGTGGCCCGCCACCTGCAGGCGGCCGGCCGCGCTCTGCGCGGGCAGGAAGTTCATGCCCGGCGAGCCGATGAAGTGCCCGACGAACTGGTGCTGCGGGCGCTCGAACAGCGCATCGGGCGTGCCCAGCTGCATGACCTTGCCGCGGCTCATGACCACCACCTGGTCGGCGAAGGTGAGCGCCTCGACCTGGTCGTGCGTGACGTAGATCAGCGTGAGCTTGAGCTCGTGGTGGATCTGCTTGAGCTTGCGCCGCAGTTGCCACTTGAGGTGCGGGTCGATGACGGTGAGCGGCTCGTCGAACAGCACGGCCGCCACGTCCTCGCGCACCAGGCCGCGGCCCAGCGAGATCTTCTGCTTGGCATCGGCCGCCAGGCCTGCGGCGCGCTGGTCGAGCTGGCCGCTCATCTCCAGCATCTCGGCGATCCTGCCCACGCGCTCGCGGATGCGCGCCTCGGGCAGCTTGCGGTTCTTGAGCGGGAAGGCCAGGTTCTCGGCCACGGTCATGGTGTCGTAGATGACCGGGAACTGGAACACCTGGGCGATGTTGCGGTCCTGCGGCGTGGCGCGCGTGACGTCGCGCCCGTCGAACAGCACCTTGCCGTGCGAGGGCACAAGCAGGCCCGACATGATGTTGAGCATGGTCGTCTTGCCGCAGCCCGAGGGCCCCAGCAGCGCGTAGGCGCCGCCGTCCTGGAACTCCATCGCCAGGGGCAGCAGGGCGTAGTCGCTGTCCTGCTGCGGGCGCGGCTTGTACGAGTGCGCCAGATCCAGCGTGATATGCGCCATGTCAGTGCCCTCCCATGCGCGCCGGCGCCAGCAGCAGGGCGCCATGGCCGGCGAACACGTAGACCTGCGCCGGGTCGAAATACAGGCTGAGCGTGCTGCCCAGGGCAAAGTAGTGCACGCCGGTGAGCTGCGCCACCACCTCGCCCATGGGCGTGGCCACGTGCACGAAGGTGTCGGAGCCGGAGATCTCTGCCAGCTCCACCTGGCCCTGCACCGCCACATCCCCCGGCCGCGCCTGCACGCGCAGCGCGCTGGCGCGCAGGCCCACGGTCAGGTCGGCGGCGCTGGCCGCGGCCAGCGGCAGGCGCGGCGCCAGCTCCAGGCCGCCCTGCAGGCGCAGGCCCGCGGCGGTGGCCACGGCCGGCACCAGGTTGATGGGCGGGTCGCTGAAGGCGCGCGCCACGCGCAGCGAGCACGGTGCGTGGAACACCTCGGCCGTGGGGCCGTACTGCAGCAGGCGCCCCTCGTCGAGCACGGCGGTGTAGCCGCCCAGCAGCAGCGCCTCGCCCGGCTCGGTGGTGGCGTAGACCACGGTGGACTGGCCCGCGGCGAACAGTTGTGCGAGCTCCTCGCGCAGCTCCTCGCGCAGCTTGTAGTCCAGGTTCACCAGCGGCTCGTCGAGCAGCATCAGCGGCGCGCCCTTGGCCAGCGCACGCGCCAGCGCCACGCGCTGCTGCTGGCCGCCCGAGAGCTCGGCCGGCAGGCGGTCGAGGAACATGTCGATGTGCAGGCGCTCGGCGAGTTCGCGCACGCGCGCCGCCACGTTCTTCTCGCCGCGCAGCTTGAGCGGCGAGGCGATGTTGTCGGCCACGCTCATCGAGGGGTAGTTGATGAACTGCTGGTACACCATGGCCACGTTGCGCTCGCGCACCGGCATGCCGGTGACGTCGCGCCCGTCCACGCGCACCCGGCCGCCCGTGGGCGCATCCAGCCCGGCCATGATGCGCATCAGACTGGTCTTGCCGGCCTGCGTGGCGCCCAGCAGCACGGTCACGGCATTGCTCTGCAAGGCCATGTCCAGCTCGTACAACCAGGTCTGCGCACCCACCTTCTTGTGGATGCGCTCCAATGCCAAATCCATGTGCTTACCCCAGGCGGCGGGCCGCCGCGGCCCCGTCCTGGGCCATGGGCAGACCTGGGACAGTGCGTTGATGTTTGTATTTTTTCATTTTTGTTCTTTTTTGCGCGTATTGCCCTATGGTTTTCCCTTAATTTTTTCTTTTTTTTTCGTTTTACAGTAGCAGGATCACCACCCCCTCCCCCCTCAGCGTGAACACCAATCCCCGCCAGATCCAGTTGCTGGAAGAGCTGCGCGAGCGCAAGTCGGCCACGGTCGAGCAATTGGCCGAGACCCTGGGCGTGACCCTGCAGACCGTGCGGCGCGACGTGCAGCGCCTGGCCGAGCAGGGCCTGCTCTCGCGCTTTCATGGCGGCGTGCGCCTGCCCAGCTCCACCGTGGAGAACATCGCCCACAACCAGCGCGAGACGCTCAACTCCGAGGGCAAGGCGCGCATCGCGCGCGCCGTGGCCGCGCAGGTGCCGCACCACTGCTCGCTGATCCTGAACATCGGCACCACGACCGAGGCCATCGCCAAGGCGCTGCTGCGCCACCAGGGCCTGCGCGTGATCACCAACAACCTCAACGTGGCGGCCATCCTGTGCGGCAACCCGGACTGCGAGGTCATCGTCGCCGGCGGCGTGGTGCGCACGCGCGACGGCGGCATCGTGGGCGAGGCGGCGGTGGACTTCATCCGCCAGTTCCGCGTGGACATCGCCATCATCGGCATCTCGGGCATCGAGGACGACGGCACGCTGCGCGACTTCGACTACCGCGAGGTGAAGGTGGCGCAGACCATCGTGGAGCACGCGCGCGAGGTCTGGCTCGCCGCCGACCACAGCAAGTTCAACCGCCCGGCCATGGTGCAATTGGCCACGCTCGACCAGATCGACCGCCTGTTCACCGACGCGCCGCCGCCCGAGCCCTTCCCCGCCCTGCTCGGAAACGCCGACGTGCAACTGGTCGTGGCCACCGACTGACCCTTTTCCCCACGCACTCCCATGACCTACCTGCTTGCACTCGACCAGGGCACCTCCAGCTCGCGCAGCATCGTGTTCGACGAGCGCGGGCGCATCGTCGCGCAGGCCCAGCGCGAGCTGCCCCAGATCTACCCGCAGCCCGGCTGGGTGGAGCACGACCCCCTGGAGATCTGGCGCACGCAGCTCGCCACGGCGCGCGAGGCCCTGGCGCAGGCCGGCATAGGCGCCAGCAGCGTGCGCGCCCTGGGCATCACCAACCAGCGCGAAACCACCGTGCTGTGGAACCGCGCCACCGGCGCGCCGCTGCACCACGCCATCGTCTGGCAAGACCGGCGCGGCGAACCGAGCTGCGCGCAGCTGCGCAGCCAGGGGCTGGAGGCCACCATCCAGGCCAAGACC
>JAGPIX010000129.1 GCA_018054745.1 Alicycliphilus sp. | reverse complement strand
TGGCGTCACCGCCGTCGTCCAGGATCATGTTGGGGCCTTCGGCCTTCGTGCCCTTGGCGCCAAAGTCAAAGATGCGGTGGGTGTAGTCCCAGTAGTCCTTCAGCGATTCGCCCTTGATGGCGAACACTGGCGTGCCGCTGGCGGCGATGGCGGCGGCGGCGTGGTCCTGCGTGCTGAAGATGTTGCACGAAGCCCAGCGCACGTCGGCGCCCAGGGCCTGTAGCGTCTCGATCAGCACGGCCGTCTGGATTGTCATGTGCAGCGAGCCGGTGATGCGCGCGCCCTTGAGCGGCTGGGTCTTGGCGAATTCCTCGCGGATCGCCATCAGGCCGGGCATTTCGGTTTCGGCGATGCGGATTTCCTTGCGGCCCCAGTCGGCCAGCGACAGGTCGGCAATGGCGCAGTCGGCCAGAAGTTCAGGGGTAAAACGGGCGTTCATGGTTTGCTCCAAAACAAGTTTTGAAAAAACCACTTGGCTGGGGGGCGATGGCACTCACCACACAGACAGTGGGTGAGCGTCGTTGCGGGAAAAGGGTCCGAGCCTCACGCCTGGTGGCGCTGCAACGCTCCTCGGAAACACGGATTATAGGGAAATGGGCCGGCTTCCGGGCGGCAAGCTGCGGGGCAGATCAGGGCTGGATCAGGCCCCAGCGCAGGCCCACCAGGGTCAGCTCGGCCTGGTTGCTGGCGTTGAGTTTCTGCTTCACGTTGTACAGGTGCGTGCCCACGGTGCTGCTGGCGAGCTTGAGGTTCTCGGCGATCTGCGCCACGCTGTGGCCCTGGGCCAGCTGCAGGAACACCGCGAACTCGCGCTCGGTCAGCACGTCCGAGGGGCTGGCCTCGCCCTCGATCTGGGCCAGCGCCAGGCGCTGGGCCAGCTGCGCGTCCACGTAGCGGCGCCCGGCCGCCACGGTGCGCACCGCGTCGATCAGGGCCTCGGGTGCGCCACGCTTGGACAGGTAGCCGAGCGCCCCGGCCTTGAGCACGCGCTGCGGGTAGGCCGTGGCCTCGTGCGCTGACAGCATCAGCACGCGCACGGCAGCGTCGTGCGCCAGCAGGCGGCGCAGCGCCTCCAGCCCGCCCATGCCGGGCATGGAGATGTCCATCACCACCACGTCGGGCCGCAGCTGCGGGTAATCGCGGCAGGCCTGCTCGCCGCTGTCGGCTTCGGCCACCACCTCGATGTCGGCGGTGCTGAGCAGCATGCGAAAGCCCATGCGCACCACGGCGTGGTCATCGACCAGCATCACGCGAATCATGTCGTCCCCTGTGCCGGGCGCCCCAGCGGCAGCTGCGCCCGCAATTCCGCCCCGCCCCCGTCGCGCGCCAGCAGCTGCAGACCGCCGCCCAGGGCCTCGGCACGCTCGCTGAGCCAGCGCAGGCCGAAATGCCCGGGCCGGCGCCAGTCCTCGGGCGGGCCGATGCCGTCATCTTGCACCCGGATCTGCAACACACCCGCCTCGGCCTTCACCGCCAGGCGCACCTGGCGCGCCTGGCTGTGGCGCAGGGCGTTGGTCAGGCCCTCCTGGGCCATGCGGTAGGCCGCCAGCGCCAGCACGTCGGGCAGGCCGTCGGGCAGGGCGGCCACCTCAAACTCGATGGCCAGCCCCGGGTGGCTGGCGCGCGCCCGCTCCACCAGGTCGGCCAGGGCGTCGCCCAGGCCCAGCGAGTCCAGCGCCATCGGCGCCAGCCGCGGGATCATGCCGTGCATGTGGTCGTACAGACGGCCGGCCTCTTCGGTGATGACGCGCGCGGCCTGGGCGGTCTGCACGTCGGCCTGCACGCAGCTCCGCGCCACCGACATGGCCAGGCTGCGGATCGCCGTGACCGACTGGCCCAGCTCGTCGTGCAGGGCGCGCGCGATCTCGCGCCGCTCGGCCTCGATGTGCCCCTCGATCAGGCCGGCCAGCTCGCGCGAGTCGGACAGCCGGCGCTCGGCCTCGTAGGCGCGTCGGTGCGTCGCCAGGTTGTCCTTGAGCACGGCGGTCATGCGGTTGAAGGCGGCGCCGATGGCGCCAGCCTCCTGGCCGCGCAGCGGCGGCAGCACCACCTCAAAATCGCCGGCCTGCAGCCGGTTCAGCCCGTCGACGATCTGCGAGAACGGGCGCAGCGCTCGGCCCATGGCCCAGAACACCAGGGCGTTGATCACCAGCAGCGTGGCGGCGCCTCCGGCGGCCAGCACCAGCAGGTCGTCCCAGCCGTCGAGCACGGCGCGCGAGGGCTCGGCGTCGATGGTCAGGCGGCCGTTGGGCAGCTCGATCACCTGGCTCGAGGCCTGCGGCAGGATCAGGGCCGAGAACCACTCGGGCGCCTCGCGCCCCTCCTTGTAGGTCGAGGGCGGCGAGCGGTACAGCACCTGGCCCTGCGCGTCGGTCAGCGTGATCTCGTTAGCCCGCACCCGGCCCAGGCGCTGCAGGAACCGCACCAGGCTGTCCGGCCCGTCCATGGTGTAGACCCAGCCCATGCGGTGCAGCAACTGGGCGGTGACCCGGTTGGCGGCCTGCACCTCCTCACGCACGGCGCGGCGCAGGCCGTCGATCTGCAGCGCGATCATGGTCGCCACCAGCAGGGCGATCACACCGGCCACGATCAGGTTGATTTTCAGGCGCAGGCTCATGCGGGGGCCCTGGGGGCATTCAGGGCATCGGGAAACCGGCCGTGCGCGGCGAACCCGTCCAGCGCCGCCGCCATGCACGCCGCCATGGCCGGGTGGTACGGGTCGTGGCCGGCCTCGGCCACCCAGCCAAAGCGGCTGCCTGGCAGGCCCTGGTGCACGGCCCAGGCCGGCGCGGCGCGGCAGACCTGGTCCTGGCCGCCATGCAGGAACTGGATCGGCAGGCCACGCAGGCCAGCCGCCTCGCCCCAGCCCGGGGCGCCACGCTGCGCCTCAATCCAGCAGCCATGGGCCAGGTAGTGGGCCATCACGCGGCAGCGGTCCAGCGCGCGCTGCAGGGCCTCGCCTGCCAGCTCGGGGGGCGGCGGCAGACCCGCCAACGTGTGCTCCCAGGCGCGCCAGGCCAGGGTGGCACGCGCCTGCAGCGCCGTGTCGTCGCCCGCGAACAGCTGCGCCAGCCAGGGCAGCAGCCGGGTGCGCTGCGCCGCCGGTGCCAGTGCCGCGAAGCGCGCCCAGGCCTCGGGATGGCTGGCCTGCGCGCCCTGGAAGAACCAGTCCAGCTCCACCGGCGAGGGCACGAACAGGCCGCGCAGCAGCAGGCCGTGCAAGGCGCCGGGGTGGCGGCAGGCATAGGCCAGGGCCAGGGTCGCGCCCCAGGAGCCGCCGACCACCAGCCAGCGCGCCAACCCCAGGTGGCGGCGCAGGGCCTCGATGTCGGCCAGCAGGTGGGCGGTGGTGTTGTGCCGGGTGCTGGCGCGCGGCGTGCTCTGGCCGCAGCCGCGCTGGTCGAAGCCGATCACGTGGTAGCGCGTCAGGTCGAAGAATCGCCACAGCGCTGGCGAGTGGCCCGAGCCAGGGCCTCCGTGCAGCACCAGGGCCGGCAGGCCGTCGGGGGCGCCGGCCTGGGCCCAGTGCAGCACATGGCCGTCGCCCACGGCCAGCGCCCCGGTGCAGGCCGAGGCCGCTGCCGGGGGAGAAAAGGCCGAGGGCACACCCGGGGACGACATGGCGCCCGATGCTATCAGGCGGCGATTCATGAAAATCATGAGGTGGATTTCCAGACCCGGGCCAGGACGGCCGAGGCCGCCCCGGGTACGCTTCACGGGAAGCAAGCAAATGCTGTTTCCGGGGGCTCTGCCCTCGCCTTTCAACCTGCAAGGAGACTCACATGACCTGGACGACCCCACAAGCCTGCGACTTCCGCTTCGGCTTCGAAATCACGATGTACGTGGCCGCTCGCTGAGCTGCCCACAGCCGTGGCAAAGCCCGCTTTGGCGGGCTTTGTTGCTTCCGGGCCCCGCAGCCCGCCCTTTTTCCGACTGTCCATGCTCATCCGCGTCCTAGGCGCCGCCGCCGGCGGCGGTTTTCCCCAGTGGAACTGCAACTGTGCCAACTGCGCCGGCCTGCGCGCCGGCACCCTGCGTGCGCGCGCGCGCACGCAGTCGTCCATCTGCGTCACCGGTGACGGTGGCCAGGACTGGGCCCTGATCAACACCTCGCCCGACATCCTGGAGCAGGTCCGCGCCACCCCGGCCCTGCAGCCCAACCGCGGGCCGCGCGACACCGGCATCGCCGGCGTGCTGCTGATGGACGGCCAGGTCGACCATTCGACCGGCCTGTACATGCTGCGCGAGCGCGGCCGCCCGCTGCCGCTGTGGTGCGCCGACCCGGTCTACGAAGACCTGACCCAGGGCAACCCCATCCTCAAGGTGCTCGGGCACTACTGCGGTGTGGACCGGCATGTGCTGCCGATCGACGGCAGTGCCTTCGCCATGGACGGCGTGCCCGGCGTCAGCTTCTCGGCCATGCCGCTGGCCAGCAAGGCCGCGCCTTACTCGCCGCACCGCGAGCGGTCGGTGCCGGGCGACAACATCGGCCTCACGCTGACCTGTGGCCGCAGCGGCCGCCGGCTGTTCTACGCACCCGGCCTGGGCGCGCGCAGCCCCGAGGTCGACGCCGCCATGCGCAGCGCCGACTGCGTGATGGTGGACGGCACCTTCTGGACCGACGACGAGATGATCGCCCTGGGCTTCAGCAAGAAGACCGGGCGCAGCATCGGCCACCTGCCGCAGTCCGGCCCGGGCGGCATGGTCGAGTGGCTGGCCAGCCTGCCGGCCAGCACCCGCAAGGTGCTGATCCACATCAACAACACCAACCCCATCCTCGACGAAGACTCGCCACAGCGCGCCGAACTGGCGCGCCATGGCATCGAGGTGGCCCACGACGGCATGGAACTCGCGCTCTGAGCGCGGCCCACCCTCAGGAGGAGACACCCCCATGGCATTGATTGACCGTTCCCTGGCCCCGGCCCGGCCCGTCAGCACCGAGCCGGCCTGGAGCCGCGCCGAGTTCGAGGCGCAGCTGCGCGGCAAGGGCAAGGCCTACCACATCCACCACCCGTTCAACGTCATGCTCAACAGCGGCCGGGCCACGCCCGAGCAGGTGCGCGGCTGGGTGGCCAACCGCTTCTACTACCAGATCGCCATCCCCGTGAAGGACGCGGCCGTGATGTCCAATTGCCCGGACCGCGAGGTGCGGCGCGGCTGGGTGCAGCGCATCGTGGACCACGACGGTTGCGACACCGACCCCGGCGGCATCGAGGCCTGGATCGGCCTGGGCATGGCCACCGGCCTGGCCCGCGAGGACATCACCGACCTGCGTCACGTGCTGCCGGCGGTGCGCTTCGCGGTGGACGCCTACGTGAACTTCGCGCGCCGCGCGCCCTGGCAGGAGGCGGTGTGCTCCTCGCTCACCGAGATGTTCGCGCCCGAGATCCACAAGCAGCGCCTGGCCGGCTGGCCCGAGCACTACCCGTGGATCGAAAGCACCGGCCTGCAGTACTTCCGCAACCGCGTGAGCCAGGCCCGGCGCGACGTCGAGCAGGGCCTGGCGCTGACGCTCGACCACTTCGACACCCGCGCCCTGCAGGAGCGCGCGCTCGACATCCTGCAGTTCAAGCTCGACATCCTGTGGGCCATGAACGACGCCATGGCCACGCGCTACGGGGTGACCGCATGAGCACCACCGCCCCGCAGACGCCCGCGCGCGCCCCGGCTGAGCCCCACCCTCGCATCGCCGCGGGCTTTCGCCTGCAATGGGAACCGGCGCAGAATGCCCATGTGCTGCTCTACCCCGAAGGCATGGTCAAGCTCAACCAAAGCGCCGGTGAGATCCTGAAGCGCTGCGACGGCACGCGCGACGCGGCCGCCATCGTGGCCGACCTGGAGGCCAGCTTCCAGGTCAGCGGCCTGGGTGCGGACGTGCAGGCCTTCCTGGCCATCGCACGCCAGCAGCGCTGGGTGGAGGACGCATGAGCCCCCCCCCGACCCTCGGCAGCCCCGCCGCCACCCCACCCGGCCCGCCGCTGTGGCTGCTGGCCGAAGTCACCTACCGCTGCCCGCTGCACTGCGCGTTCTGCTACAACCCCGTGGACTACGCTAGGCACGACAACGAGCTGTCCACTGAGGACTGGCTGCGTGTGCTGCGCGAGGCGCGCGAGCTCGGTGCCGTGCAGTGCGGCTTCTCGGGCGGCGAGCCGCTGCTGCGCGACGACCTGGAGCTGCTGGTCGCCGAGGCCCACCGTCTGGGCTACTACACCAACCTGCTGACCTCGGGCGTGGGCCTGACCGAGGCGCGCGCCGCCGCGCTCAAGGCCGCCGGGCTGGACCACGTGCAGCTGTCGTTCCAGGACTCCACCAAGGAGATGAACGACTTCCTCTCGCACACCAAGACCTTCGAGCTCAAGCAGCGCGTGGCCCGGCTGATCAAGGCCAACGGCTGGCCCATGGTCATGAACGTGGTGATGCACCGCCTCAACCTCGACCACATCGACCGCATCATCGAGATGGCCGACGACATCGGCGCCGAGTACCTGGAGCTGGCCAACACCCAGTACTACTCGTGGGCACTGGAAAACCGCGAGCAGCTGCTGCCCACACGCGAGCAGCTGCAGCGCGCCGAGGCCGTGACCGACGAATGGCGGCGCAAGCTCG
This sequence comes from Alicycliphilus sp., assembly GCA_018054745.1. Lineage (GTDB taxonomy): Bacteria > Pseudomonadota > Gammaproteobacteria > Burkholderiales > Burkholderiaceae_C > Alicycliphilus > Alicycliphilus limosus. The sequence continues at coordinate 707 of JAGPIX010000129.1, read as the reverse complement.
AAGGGCGCATGCGCCTGTTCTTCGTGGCGCCCGACTACCACGAGGGCAAGCCCAAGAAGTGCGTGAACGGCTGGGGCAACATGTTCATGACCGTCACCCCGGACGGCACCGCCCTGCCCTGTCACACGGCGCGCATGCTGCCGGGCCTGGACTTCCCCAACCTGCGCCAGACCAGCGTGAAGAGCGCCTGGCTGGACTCCGTCGGCTTCAACCGCTACCGCGGCACCGGCTGGATGAAGGAGCCCTGCGCCAGCTGCGAGCACAAGGAGGTGGACCTGGGCGGCTGCCGCTGCCAGGCCTACATGCTCACCCACGACGCCGACGCGGCCGACCCGGTCTGCCCCAAGAGCCCGCAGCACGGCGTGGTGCTGGAGGCGGTGCGCCGCGCCGACGCCGGCGAGCTGCCGGCCCAGCCCCTGGTGTTCCGCGACCCCAAGGCCTCGCTCCAGTTCATCGAGGCTGGCAACGCCCGTTCGCTGCCCGGCTGCCACACCTGAGGCGGCACCACCGCCCAGCCCCGGCCGGGGCTGGGCGGTGCGGCGGGTGGTGACCTGCGACAATCCGGGGTTTGCTTGTTCCCCAGGTTCCTTTCCGTGTCGTTCGCCCCCGAAACCCGCCGCCGCCGCACCTTCGCCATCATCTCCCACCCTGACGCGGGCAAGACCACGCTGACGGAGAAGCTGCTGCTGTTCTCGGGCGCGATCCAG
>JAGPIX010000128.1 GCA_018054745.1 Alicycliphilus sp. | reverse complement strand
AACGGCCTGGAGCAGTCCATCAGCCGCGGCGTGGCCTACGCCCCCTACGCCGACCTGGTGTGGTGCGAGACCGGCGTGCCGGACATCGGCTTCGCCCGCGAGTTCGCCCAGGCCGTGCACGCCGCCTGCCCCGGCAAGCTGCTGTCGTACAACTGCTCGCCGTCGTTCAACTGGAAGAAGAACCTCAACGACAAGCAGATCGCTTCCTTCCAGGAAGACCTGGCGGCGCTGGGCTACAAGTACCAGTTCATCACCCTGGCCGGCATCCACAGCAACTGGTACAACACCTTCAAGTTCGCCCACGCCTACGCCCGTGGCGAAGGCATGCGTCACTACGTGGAAATGATCCAGGAACCCGAATTCGCCGCACGCGACCTGGGCTACACCTTCGTGTCGCACCAGCAGGAAGTGGGCGCGGGTTACTTCGACGACGTGACCACCGTGATCCAGGGTGGCTCGTCCAGCGTCAAGGCGCTGACCGGCTCCACCGAAGAAGAGCAGTTCCACTGATCTGTCGGCCGACGGCCGGACTGAAACAACAAAGCGCCCGCGAGGGCGCTTTGTTGTTTATGGATAAAAAATGGCTTTAGCGCTTATGTATCAAGCGCATAAAGCTATTGTTTTGATAGTAATTAGCGCAACACCACCACCGGCACCGAGCACAGCCGCAGCAGCGCCGTGGTGGTGCTGCCCACGATCAGCTGGCGGATGCGCGAATGCCCGTAGGCGCCCAGCACCAGCAGCATGTTGCCCAGCGATTGCAGCAGGGCCGGCAGGGCCTCTTCGGGCAGGCCGGGCACGACCCGGGTGTCGATGGCAAAGCCTGCCTGCTGCAGCTGCGCCTGGGCGCCGTGCAGCTGCTCCAGCATCTCCGGCGTGGGCTCGCCGGCCATGGCCAGCAGGCCGGGCATGCCGCGCAGCAGCGGACTGCGCGCCACGGCCTCCACGGCGCGGCGGGCGGTGGTGCTGCCGTCGAAGGCGACGACGAAGCCCTCGGGCGGCGTGAACTCGGGCGTGGTCATCACCATCACCGGCTGGCGCACGTTGCGGATCACGCTTTCCACGCGGTGATCCAGGCGCAGCTTGCGCGCCGCCGTGGCGCGGTGCTGGCGCCCGAGCACGAACAGGCGCGCGCCATCCTCGTGCTCCAGCAGCACATCCGTCAGCTCGCCATGGCGCAGCAGCACCTGCAGCGACGGTATGCGCGTCTGATCCACGCGCGCCTGGGCCTCGTCCAGCATGCGCCGCGCGGCCTCCTGCGCGACATGGGTGCGCTCTTCGTCCAGGGTGTTCAGGCGCTCGAGCAGCATGTCCTGCGCGCCCATGCCGATGACGCCGCTGTAGTCGCCCACCGGCGGCATGGGCTCGGGCCGCTCCAGCGCGTGCAGCAGGGCCATCGGGGCCTGCAGGCGCTCCGCCGCCCAGAAGGCGCCATCCACCACGGCATGGGTGGTGGCCAGCCCGTCGATGCAGGCGAAAACGGTGTCTTGGTGGTTCATGGGGCTCCTTCCTGGCGACCTGACCATGGGTTGAGTGTGGCACCGTGGCGCAGGCTGTGCCAATCCACTCTCCAATGTGGGGTTGGTTTTAGGTGAAATATGCCATCAACGCAATACAGGCGTGCGCTATAAGCTATAGTTTTTGTAGTTCATGCTGCATCTTGTGGCCGTTGCAGCAGCATCAGCTGGTACAGCGCCTGCGCCGCCACCGACAGGCTGCGGTCGCGCCGGCGCACCAGGTAGATCTGCCGCCTCAGGCCGGGCAGGGCCAGCGGCCGCGTGAGCAGATCGGGCTGCTGGAAGTGAAACAGCGTCAGGCTGGGCACGACGCTGATGCCCAGTCCGGCGCGCACCATGCCCATCACGGTGGCCAGCTGCTCCACCTCCATCAAGGTGTTCATGGCCTGGGGGTGGAAGGCCGCCTCCAGGTACTGACGCACGCTGCTGTGGCGTGCCAGGTGAATGAAGGGCCATTCGGCCAGCACGCGCAGCTGCGCCGGGCCGGCGGGCAGGGTGCGGGTGGCAAGCGGGTGATCCGCGCGGCAGACCAGGTGAAAACCGTCCTGGCAGAAGGGTTCGGCCTGCAGTTCGGGCGTGTCGGCGCGAATGGCCGCCAGGGCAAAGTCGGCCCGGCCGCTGGCCACGCGCTCCATGCAGGGCTCGGACAGCACATCCGCAATGTCCAGCTCCACGCCCGGGTGGCGCGCGTGGAAATCGGCCAGCACCCCCGGCAGCCAGCCCGCGGCCAGCGAGGGCAGCAGCGCGATGGCCACGCGCCCGCGCCGCAGCTGGGCCGCATCGCGCATGCCGGCCAGGGCCGCGTCCACCTCGGCGCGTATGCGCAGTGCGCTGGCGTGGAAATTCTCGCCCTCGGCCGTCAGAGCTACATGGCGCGTGCTGCGGTCAAACAGGCGCAGGCCCAGGGCGTCCTCCAGCGCACGGATGAGCGCGCTGAAGGCCGGCTGCGACAAATGGCACTGCGCCGCCGCGCGCGTGAAGTTGCGCTGCGCGGCCAGGGCCAGGAAGGCGTCGATCTGGCGGCTGGAGATATTCATTTGAATTACCGATGAATTGATCTTGACAATCTATTTCACAGAATAACCCGGGCCGCCTACAGTGCACGCCAGAGACAACGCGAAGGACAGGCCATGGCGAATCACTCCCCCCTGCTGGTAGGCTGCGCGGCCGGTTTTTCCGGCGACCGCACCGACGCCGCCGCGCCCGTGGTGCAGGCCCTGGTGGACAGCGGCCGGCCCGCGGTGCTGATCTTCGAGACCCTGGCCGAGCGCACGCTGGCGCTGGCCCAGCTCGCCCGCCGCGGCAACCCCGAAGCCGGCTACGAACCGCTGCTGGACGACCTGCTGCGCCCCGTGCTGGCGCAATGTCTGCGCCATGGCGTGCGCATCGTGAGCAACTTTGGCGCGGCCAACCCGCATGGCGCGGCGCTGCGCATTCAGCAGCTGGCGCGGGAGCTGGGCGCGCGCCGCCCGCGCGTGGCCGTGGTGCATGGCGACGACCTGAGCGGCCCCGAGCACCGCGCCCTGCTGGCGCAGGCCCTGGGCGCCGACATGCCCACCCAGCCCATCGTCAGCGCCAACGCCTACATAGGCGCGCAGCCCATTGCCGACGCGCTGCGCGCGGGCGCCGACATCGTGGTCTGCGGCCGCGTGGCCGACCCGTCCCTGGTGGTCGGCCCGGCGCTGGCGCACTACGGCTGGCAGCTGGACGACTGGGACCGCCTGGCGCGCGCCACCATGGCCGGCCATCTGCTCGAATGCGGCGCCCAGGTCACGGGCGGCTACTTTGCCGACCCCGGCTACAAGGACGTGGCAGGCCTGGCGCGCCTGGGCTACCCCATTGCCGAGATCGACGCCGACGGCCACTGCAGCATCACCAAGCCGGCCGGCACGGGCGGGCGCGTGGACGAGCGCACCGTCAAGGAGCAGCTGCTGTATGAGCTGCACGACCCGGCCGCCTACCTGACGCCCGACGTGGTGGCCGACATCACCGGCGCCCATGTGGCGCAGGCCGGCACCGACCGCGTGCGCCTGGACGGCGTGCGCGGCCATGCGCGCACGCCCACGCTCAAGGTGAATGTGTGCTTCGAGTCCGGCTGGTTCGCCGAGGGCGAAATCTCCTACGCCGGCGCCCGCGCCGAGGCCCGCGCCCGCCTGGCCGGCGAGGTGCTGCGCGAGCGCCTGGCGGGCGTGGCGCCGCTGCGCATCGACCTGATAGGCGTGGCCAGCGTGTTCGGCGACGACGCCGGGCGCTGGCTGGCTGCCCAGGCGCCCGGCGATGCGCGCGACGTGCGCCTGCGCGTGGCGCTGCAACACACCGAGCACGCCAGCGCCCAGCGCCTGGTGCGCGAGGTGACGGCGCTGTACTGCTGCGGTCCGGCCGGCGGCGGCGGCGTGCGCACCGCCATGCGGCCGCGCCTGGGCACGGTGTCCTGCCTGGTGCCGCGCGCGGCCGTCACCACCGGTTTCACGCTGCTGGATTGAAAGGTGCAATAACCATGACCGATACCGTTCTCACCGTTCCCCTGCACCGCCTGGCCCACGGCCGCACGGGCGACAAGGGCAATCGCTCCAACATCAGCGTCATCGCCTGGCACCCCGCGCTCTGGGATGTGCTGGTCGATCAAGTCACCGAAGAGGCCGTGGCGCGCCAGTTTGCAGAGCGACGGCCCAGCCAGGTCACGCGCCATGTGTTGCCCAAGCTGCAGGCCATGAACTTCGTGCTCGACGGCGTGCTCGACGGCGGCGTCAACGACGCGCTGAACCTCGACAGCCATGGCAAGGCCCTGTCCTTCTTGCTGCTCGATCTGCCGGTGCAGGTGCCGGCGGCACTGGCGCAGCACCTGGCTGGCCCCCGGTAAGCCATTTTTCGATTTTCAACACAGCAAACCCAGGAGACAAACATGAACCCATCCATGCACCGCCGCCGCGCACTGGCTATCGTTGCCGCCACGCTGGCATGCGCCGCGGCCGGCCCGGCCAGCGCGCAGGCACCGGCCTATCCGGCCAAGGCCATCACCTTCATCGTGCCGTTTGCCGCCGGCAGCGCCACCGACCAGCTGGCGCGCGCCCTGGGCCAGTCGGTCACCACCGACACCAAGCAGCCCGTGGTGGTGGACAACAAGGCCGGCGCCAGCGGCATGATCGCCGCCCAGGCGGCGGCCAAGGCGCCAGCCGACGGCTACACCGTGCTCATCACCACCAACACCACGCACGCTGCCAACGAGCACCTGTACAAAAAGCTGTCCTACGACCCGGTGAAAGACTTCGCGCCCGTCACCGGCCTGGGCAAGGGTGGGCAGGTGCTGGTGGTGAATGCTGGCGCGCCCTACAAAAGCGTGGCCGAGCTGCTGGCCTTTGCCAAGAAGAACCCCGGCAAGCTCAGCTTTGGCAGCGGCAGCTCATCGAGCCGCATGGCCGGCGAGATGCTCAAGCAGCTGGCCGATGTGGACATCCTGCATGTGCCCTACAAGAGCAACCCGCTGGCGATTACCGACCTGCTGGGCGGGCAGATCGACATGATGATCACCGACACCTCTACCGGCGTGCCGCAGATCAAGGCCGGCAAGCTGCGCGCCCTGGGCTACTCCACGCAAAAGCGCGGCGCCCAGCTGCCCGACGTACCCACCATCGCCGAGGCTGGCGTGAAGGGCTACGACATGGGCTACTGGTTCGCCGCCTACGTGCCCGCCGGCACGCCTGCGCCGGTGGTGGCGCGCCTGAACGAGCTGCTGGCCCACGCCACGAAAAGCGAGGCCGCCAGGTCGTTCTTCACCAACGCCGGCTCCGAAGCCTGGACCACCACGCCCGAGGAGCTCGCCAAATTCCAGGCCGCCGAGACCCAGAAATGGGGCAAGGTCATCAAGGCCGCGGGCATAGAGCCCGAATGAGTGGGCGATGAATTTTGAATATTTTTGGCTTCAAGCGCTTTATGGATAAGCGCGAGTAGCTCTACTTTTGGGAGCTATGTGAGTCCCCGGCGGGGGCAAACAAGCCCCAGGTGGCCATGAACAGGGCGGCAATCACGGGGCCGATGACGAAGCCGGTCAGGCCAAACAGCGCCATGCCGCCCAGCGTGGAGATCAGTACCACGTAGTCCGGCATCTTGGTGTCCTTGCCCACCAGCAGCGGGCGCAGCAGGTTGTCCACCAGGCCGATGACGCCGATGCCGTAGGCCGTGAGGATGGCGGCCTGGCCGGTGGCGCCGGTGGCCAGGAAGTAGATGGCGACCGGGCCCCAGATCAGGCTGGCGCCCACGGCCGGCAGCAGCGACAGAAAGGCCATCAGCACGCCCCACATCACCGGCCCCTGTATGTCCAGCAGCCAGAAGATCAGCCCGCCCAGCGCGCCCTGCGACGCGGCGACGACGATGTTGCCCTTGACGGTGGCGCGGATCACGGTGGTGAACTTCTGCGCCAGCTGATCCTTGTGCTCGGCGTCCAGCGGAATCGCCTCGCGGATGCGCGCCGCCAGTGCCCGCCCGTCGCGCAGCAGAAAGAACAGCAGGTACAGCATGACGCCAAAGCTGACGACGAACTGCAGCGTGTTCTGCCCCAGGTCCAGCGCCTTGGTGGCCAGGAACTGGCTGGCCTGGGCGCCAAAGGCCGTCAGGCGCGCCTGCAGCTCGGCCATGGAGGTGAGGTGGAAGCGGTCCAGCAGCTCCAGCACCCAGGCGGGCAGGGCGGCCAGCATCTGCTGCAGGTAGGCGCCGTAATTCAGCTGCCCGGAGCGCACCCGCTCATAGGCCACGCTGGCCTCCTGCACCAGCGACAGTCCTATGAGCGCCATGGGCAGGATGACGATCACCAGGCAGATGCACAGCGTGACGAAGGCCGCCAGGTTGCGCCGCCGTGGCATGCGCCGCTGCAAGCGGCGGTGCAACGGGCTGAACAGAATGGCCAGCACCACTCCCCAGAAAATGGCGCCATTGAGCGGCCAGAGGATGGTGCCAAAGGCCAGCGTGACGATGGTGAGCAACAGCAGCAGGGTGCGGTTCTGGAGCAATGGCGGGTGCATGTGGGGCGGCGGGGGTCGCAAACACGCTCCAAAGTGAGCGGGCTCACAATGTAATTCCATTTCTAAATCACCCGTGTCGTTGTTGCTTCGCCTTGCCGTGCTGCAGCACTGTCTGCGGCTTCGCGCCCAGACACGAATGATTTGGAAATGGAATAAGCCAAGCCGGCCCGGCGATTGCAAGGCAGCTGCAAGGCGTTCAATGGCACAATAGCGCCCGCATTCAGGCCCTTCCAAGCCACAGTCGCATCCGCCAACCGGTTCAGCCGTGACGCGGAAGGTTTCTCAACCAGCTAAAGCCTCCTGCAGGGAGTCGAAGGTCAGCGCCAACATGAGTGAGACAACGTCCGTTTACCAAGCCTACCAAGGCAACACCTATCTCTTCGGCGGCAACGCGCCCTATGTCGAGGAGATGTACGAAAACTACCTGGCCAATCCGGGTAGCGTGCCAGATTCCTGGCGCGAATACTTTGACGCACTGCAACATGTGCCCGCTGCCGACGGCAGCGACGCGCGCGATGTACCGCACCTGCCCGTCATCAACGCCTTTGCCGAGCGTGCCAAGCAAGGCGGCACCCAGGTCGTGGTGGCCACCGGCGCCGACACCGAAATGGGCCGCAAGCGCGTAGCCGTGCAGCAGCTCATTGCCGCCTACCGCAACGTGGGCCAGCGCTGGGCCGATCTCGACCCCCTGAAGCGTACCGAGCGTCCGAACATCCCCGAGCTGGAGCCCTCGTTCTACGGTTTCACGGATGCTGACCAGGAAACCGTTTTCAACGTTGGCAACACCTTCTTCGGCAAGGAAAGCCTGTCG
>JAGPIX010000035.1 GCA_018054745.1 Alicycliphilus sp. | reverse complement strand
AGCAGCAACGGCGTGGCCTTGAGCGCCAGCTCGCCCAGCGCGTAGGGCGACTTGATGGGCTCCCAGAAGAACACCTGCAGGCCGCGCAGCGGGTCCTTGCCCAGCGCGGCGAACAGCGCCACGCCGATCAGCACCGTGATCGCCAGCGCCAGCAACGGCGAGCCATAGGCCCACAGGCGCGAGGCCTGGGGCCGCGCCTCAAGCTTGAGCATGGCCGCCCCCCTGATCTGCGCCGCCAGCGCCCAGGTGCTGCTGCACATCGGCATGCCACAGGCCGCTCATCCATTCGCCTATGCGCGCCACCGTCGCCTCGGCACGCGGCACGCTGGGCGACAGCCGCCCCTTGGCCAGCACATGCAGGCGGTCACAGATCTCGAACAATTCGTCCAACTCCTCGCTGATGACCAGCACCGCGCAGCCCTTGTCGCGCAGCTGCAGTATTTCGCCACGGATCTGCGCCGCCGCGCCCACGTCCACGCCCCAGGTGGGCTGGCTGACGATGAGCAGCCTGGGCGCGGCGTCGATCTCGCGGCCGACGATGAACTTCTGCAGGTTGCCGCCCGACAGCGACTGGGCCGGCGCATTCGGCCCACCGGCCTTGACATGGAAGCGCTCGATGATGGCGCGCGCCTGGTGCTGCAGCTGCCCCATGCGCAGCCAGCCGCCCCGGCCCACCGCGTTGCCGCGCGTGAGCAGCAGGTTGTGCGCCAGGCTCATGCTGGGCACGGCGCCACGGCCCAGGCGCTCCTCGGGCACGAAGTGCAGGCCCAGGGCGCGCCGGCGCCGCGGGCTCAGGCGGCCGGCGTTCTTGCCCGCCAGTTGCACCATGGCCGGTTGCGCGCGCTGGTCTTCGCCCGACAGCGCGTAGAGCAGCTCCTTCTGCCCGTTGCCCGAGATGCCGGCAATGCCCACCACCTCGCCGGCGCGCACATCCAGGTCGATGGCCAGCAGCGGCACGCCAAACGGGTCGGTGGCCGGCAAGCTCAGGTTGCGCGTGTGCAGCACCACTTCGCCCGCGCTCAGCGCGCGGTGCGTCAGCCGTGGCGGCTCGGCGCCAATCATCAGGCGCGACAGCGAGGCGTTGGACTCCTGCGCCGGGTTGCACACGCCCGTCACCTTGCCCGCGCGCATCACCGTGCAGGCGCTGCACAGCTCGCGGATCTCGTGCAGCTTGTGGCTGATGTAGAGGATGGAGCAGCCCTCGCTGGCCAGCTTTCTCAGCACCACGAAGAGCTTGTCCACGGCCTGCGGCGTGAGCACCGAAGTGGGCTCGTCCAGGATCAGCAGCCTGGGCGCGGTGAGCAGCGCACGGATGATCTCCACGCGCTGCATCTCGCCCACCGAGAGGGTGTGCACGGGCCGCTGCGGGTCAATGTCCAGCCCGTACTCGGCCGCCGTGGCGCTGATGCGGCGCGCCACCTCGGCCAGTGGCAGGCGCCTGTCCTGGCCCAGCCAGACGTTCTCGGCCACGGTCAGGGTGTCGAACAGGCTGAAATGCTGGAACACCATGGCAATGCCGAGCTGGCGCGCCTCCTGTGGGTTCTTCACCTGCACGGGCCGGCCGTCGAACAGCATCTGCCCGGCGTCGGGCTTGACGGCGCCGTAGATGATCTTCATCAAGGTGGACTTGCCGGCGCCGTTCTCGCCCAGCACGGCATGCACCTCGCCGGGCTGCACGGTGAGCGATATGGCGTCGTTGGCCAGCACGGCCGGGTAGCGCTTGGTGATGCCCGCCAACTGCAGCCGCGGCGCCGCCCGCGTGGGCATGGCGGCGGCATCAGATTGGGGGGGTGGATTCATGCCGAGATTGTCTCCTAGTTTTTTGTCTTGCGATTTTGAATGAAAAAGGCATATAGCGCTTCCCCAATGCGTGCTGATAGCTATTTATTTAATAGTATCAACGCTCCGGCACAGCCCCCCCGCGCCGCAGCATCGTGCATCACGCGCGAACGCGCACCGCTCCCAGGTGGACGCGGTTGCGCCCGGCACACTGGGCCTCGTAGCAGGCCATGTCGGCCGCGTGCAGCACGGCGGCCGCGTCGCGCAGCCCCGGCGCCAGCGGCACCAGGCCTATGCTCAGGCCCAGCGTGAAGCTGCGCCCCTGGTAGGCGGGCTCCCAGGCCCGCACCGTGGCACGCAAACGCTCGGCCACGGCCTGGCCATTGGCCAGGCTGCTGGCGGGCAGCAGCACGGCGAATTCATCACCACCCAGGCGCGCCGCCCAGCCACTGCGCTGGACCTCGGCCTCCAGCAGGCGTGCCAGGCGGCGCAGCACATCGTCAGCCACGGCCCGGCCCGCCAGATCATTGACCACGGTGAAATGATCCACGTCCATGAACAGCAGCACGCCCTGCTCCGGCGCCAGCGCGCCCGGTTGCGCCGCGCGCTGGGCCCGCTCGGCCAGCAGCACCCGAAGGCGGCGCTCGAACTCGCCATGGTCGAGCAGCTGGGTCAGCGCATCGTGGCTGCTCTCCCAGGCCTGCTGCGCGCGCGCCTCACGCTCGGCGGTGCAATCCTGCACGGTCCAGACCACGCCGCGCCCGGGCTCGCCGGGCTGCACCAGCTGGCCTCGCACATGGCCCCACAAGACGCTGCCGTCCTTGCGCAGCAGGGGCAGTTCACCGTCAAACGCGCCATGCGCGGCAAACGCCTCATGCACCTGCTGGGCCGTATCCAGCCCATCCTCATGCGGGGCCAGCAGGTCGATCAGGTTGCGCCCCTGCAACTCCTGCGGCGCATAGCCCAGCAGGCGGCAAACCTGCTGGCTCACCACCTCCACCTGCTCGGCACGCGTGACCGCAATGCCCAGCGGCACATGCTCCAGCACCGCCTGCAGCTGGCGCACCAGGGTGTCCGCGCCGCGCTGGGACTTGCGCCGGCCCTCCAGCAGCCGGGTACACACGCGCACCACATCGTCCACTTCACCGCTGGAGCGGGGCCAGGGTTCGTCAGCCCCCTCGGCGGTCGAGGCCGAGCGCTCGTCGGCCTCCAGCGCCGCCCGTACGCGCAGGCGCAGCAGCGTCAACGGCCGCGCCAGCCACAGCATGAACAGCGTGGCCAGCAGGCAGACGCCGCCCGCGGCCACCGCCACCTGCCCCCAGGCGCGGCGCTGGGCCTGCTGCAACGGCGCCAACATGGACTGGGCGTCGCTGACCCGCGCCACCATCCACTGCGGCATGGGCACGCCGGCCAGGCTGACCACATGATCGGCCTGCGGCTGCGCGGCCGCGCCACCCGCGAATGTTTGCCCGGCAGCGCGCCAATCGGCATAGGCCTGGGCCAGGCCGGGCTCATCGCTCACCTGGCCCAGCACACGCTCCAGATTCGGGTGCGACAGGATGACCCCGTCGCGCGTGAAAATGACCAGCCGTGAATCGCTGCGTTCCGGCAACGACAGCGAATGCGGCAGCAAGCCCTGCGACTGCAGCCGCAGCACGCCCGACACGACGCCCATGACCCGCCCCTCGCCGCGCAGCAGCGGCATGGTGAACATCACGCGCGCATCGGCCGGGCTATTGCCGATCAGGCCCGACACCAGCGGCTTGCCGTTGACCAGGGTGCGCACCAGGTAGTCACGCTCGATGGGGTCGAGATCCGAGGCCTTGGCCAGCCGGCCATAGCGCAGATTCACGCTCAGGGTGCCGTCCTTGCGCGCCACCTGGATGGCATCGAAGAAGCGCACCGCCGGCAGGCCCTGCTGCAGCAGCCAGCCCAGCGACGCGGGCGATTCAAGTATCTCCGGCGTGATGCCCTCGGCCACGGTGGACAGCACCTTCTGGCTCTGCTCGATCTTGCTCGCCAGCAGGCGCGCGACCAACTCCACCTCGTCGTTCTGCTGGCTCACCAGCCTGTCCATGGCCTCCTGGCCCATGGCATGCGAGACCCACCAGGCAGCAAGCGAGCCAGACAGCGCAATGGCGGCCAGCGCCACCAGAAGCAGCTTGCGCACCAGCGGCCCGGGGAACCAGCCCGAGGCCGTCGATTCCTCAGCCTCCGGCTCCCACGCCGCGGGTTGATGCGCAGGCAAGTTCATACCCACTCCGCTTTTGAAGCGCCTGTGGCAAGCAGATGGAAGGTGAAGCGCTGCATATGGGCGGGCGAGAAAATGACCTCGGGCCAATATACGCAGCGCCTCCATGGCCCGGCTTGGGTGGAACCCTGTGAGCCACGGATGAAAACCCTGACACGCGGCAAATGCACGTCATATTTGAAACAAATAGATGCAAAAAGCGCTGAAACCGCCGGGTTTCAGCGCTTTTGCCTGCTGAAAGCAAGACAGGGGTGGTTAAAACCCCGCCACCATCTGCAGCGCGCGTGGCTGCGGCAGGTTCAGCACATTGCCGGTGCCGGTGATCAGGCCATGCTCGCGCAGGTGGCGCAGCACACGCGACAGGGTCTCGGGCGCTATGCCCAGTTGCGCGGCGATCAGACGCTTGCGCTGGTGCAGGGTGACGCGCAGGCCGCCATCCTCGGCGTTGTGCGCGTGGCGCAGCAACCATTGGGCGCAGCGCGCCTCGGCGTCCTGCGCCAGGCGGCTGACGGCCAGCTCGGTTTGCTGGCAATAGCCGGTGGCCATGTCGCGCAGCAGGGCCTGCGCCGGCTCGGGCAGATCGTCAAAGCTGCGCTTGAAGTCCTCCAGCGGCACGCGGCGCAACTGCACGCGCGTGTCGGCCACCATGTCCACGGCGCAGGGCTGGTCCAGCAGGGCCGTGGCGGCGTCGAGCCAGAACGGCCCTTCGATCACGCCGAGCTGGTGGCGCAACACGCCGTCCTCGCGCACGCCCAGCAGCACTCGGCCACTGTCCAGGTAGAGCACGGAGGCGGGTTGCTGGTGGCGCTGACGCAGCACTTCGCCCGCGGTGGCCACCTCGATCTGCACGGACTGGTCTGAGGACGGAATGGGGAACATAGGCGCCACTGTGCCGGCGTACCCACTTTTGCACTTTGAGGAATATCAATAGTGGGTTAGCACGGCCGTCAACAATATGCGGCTCTTTGCATGCCATTTTTGTATACACGCAACACTCTGCACCCGTACGGCCGAAAAAACTGGCGACATGGATGGCGCGTCACCAAAATGGCGCGCTGACACGCTTGCGCCAGGCCCGGCGCCGTGCAACACCCCCCACAGGATCGCCTGCAGGCACCCAGCCATGCCAGGCCCCACCGGAGACAAACCCATGAACCACAAGCTGATTGCCCTTGCCACCGCCGCGCTGTGCGCCGCCGGCGCCCACGCCCAATCCTCCGTCCAGGTCACCGGCCTGATGGATGTGTATGCCGGCTCCATGAAGATGGCCGGCGACGCCAAGCGCAAGTCGGTCGTCGACAGCGGCGGCATGACCACCTCGTGGTTCGGCTTCAAGGGCACGGAAGACCTGGGCGGCGGCCTCAAGGCCAGCTTCCAGCTGACCTCGTTCATCCAGGTCGATGACGGTACCCAGGGGCGCTTTCCGAAGGACACCTTTTTCTCGCGCGACGCCAACGTCAGCCTGTCGGGCGGTTTTGGCTCGGTGCTGCTGGGCCGCTGGATGGCGCCCAACTTCCTGCCCTCGGTCATCGGCAATCCGCTGGGCGACTCGTTCGAGTTCTCACCACTGATCCTGCACAAGAACGTGCCGCTGTTCAACGCCTCGAACTGGAAGGCCACCACGCCGTCCGACACCGGCTGGAGCAACCAGATCGTCTACAGCACGCCCAACATCGGCGGCTTCAAGGCCAACCTGCAATACCAGTTTGGCGAGCAGCCGGGCGACAACGGCAAGAAGAACATTGGCGCCAACTTCTTCTACTTTGGCGGCCCCCTGACGGTGACGGGCTATTACGAACGCGACCAGATCAGCAACCCCGCGGTTCCCAACACCTACCTGGGCACGACCAAGAAGGACTGGATGCTGGCCGCCGCCTATGACTTCAAGGCGGTCAAGCCCTACCTGAGCTATGGCCAGACCAAGGCCGACAACAGCCCGGACAAGGCCAAGACGCTGCAGCTTGGCGCATCCGCACCGCTGGGCGGCGGCAGCCTGCTGGCGTCCTGGGCCAAGACCGAGCTGTCGGCCTCCAACCTGGATCGCAAGACCTTCACCGTGGGCTACGACTACTACCTGTCCAAGCGCACCGACGTGTACGCCATGTTCATGAACGACCGCATCACCAGCCAACCGACAGGCAACAGCTTCGGCGTGGGCATACGCCACCGCTTCTGATCGGTTTAAGCTCTCGCGCACGGGGCACGCTGGCTGATGGCCGCGTGCCCCTTGTTTTTGCCCCTGACCACACGAAGACGGAGAAGCCCCCCATGCCCATGTTTGTCGATACCTCACCACCCGGCCAGTGCATCTTTTGCCGACTGGTGCAGGGCAGCATCCCCGCCGCCAAGGTGTACGAGGACGCGCTGACCATCGCCTTCATGGACATCGGCCAGGTCACACCGGGCCATGTGCTCGTGGCCACCCGGCGTCACGCGGCCACGCTGCTGGACGCCACACCCGAAGAGGCCGCCGCCGTGATGCAGACCGCGCACCGCGTGGCGCGCGCCATACAGGCCAGCTTCGACCCGCCGGGCCTGACCCTGCTGCAGGCCAATGGCATACTGGGCTGGCAGACCGTGGCCCACTTTCACATGCATGTGGTGCCGCGCCACGAGGGCGATGGCCTGGGCCTGACCTGGCCGCGCCAGGAGCCGCCGGCCCAGACGCTGGCCGGCTACGCCGAACGCCTGCGCGCGGCGCTGTGAACCCGGTGCGCCAGCGGTGGCAAAGCCGCCGCGCGGCACGCCCCACCGCAGCTTGCACCCCCTGAACAGCGCCTCTTCAGCGCCCATTCATACTATATTATTAATAGCTGTTTGCGCTTAACTACAGTGCGCTGCAGCCATTTTTGATCGTATTGGCACGCCCTGCACGGCCGATCAGACTCTGCTACCCTCGCGCGCATCATGTCCGTCCCGTCCGCAGCCATAGGAGCGCAGCAGGCACCGGCCGTGCCCGCTGGCCTGGCCATCGTGGTGCTGGCCCTGCTGCTGAGCATCCAGCCCGTCACCACCGACCTGTACCTGCCCGCCCTGCCCGCGCTCACGCGCGGCCTGGGTGCGGACGTGGCCGCAGGCCAGCTCACGCTGTCGGCGCTGCTGCTGGCCTTTGGCTGCTCGCAGCTGGCCTGGGGACCGCTGTCGGATCGCTTTGGCCGCCGGCCGGTGCTGCTGGCCGGGCTGGCGCTGTACACGCTGGCCTCTGTGGGCGCAGTGCTGGCGCCGTCCATGGATCTGCTGGTGGCCTGGCGCACGGCCCAGGGCCTGGCCATGGGCGCGGTGGTGATGTGTGCGCGCGCCATCGTGCGCGACCTGTACACGCCGCTGGCGGGCGCGCGCGCCATGTCCAAAGCGCTCACCGGGTTGGGGCTGATCGCCTGCCTGTGCGCCCCGCTGGGCGGCCTGTTGACCGAATGGCTGGGCTGGCGCGCGGCGCTGCTAGTGCTCACCGCCTATGCCGTGGCCACGCTGGCCCTGGTGGCCCTGCGCCTGCCCGAGACGCTGGGCCAGCGCAACCCACGGGCGCTGCACCCGGCGACGCTGGTGCGCACCTGGGCACTGGTGCTGCGCACGCCCACGTTCTGGGCCTTCTCGCTGCTGACCACGGCCAGCTATGGCGGGCTGTTCACCTTTCTGGCGGCCTCATCCTTCGTGTACCTGGACGTGCTGGGCAGCTCGCGCACGCAGTACGGGCTGACGCTGCTGTCCACGGCCGCGGCCTACCTGCTGGGCACGCTGCTGTGCCGGCGCCTGCTGGCGCGCCATGGCCTGAAGCGCACGGTGGCCATTGCCGGGTTGTTGAGCGCCAGCGGCGGGCTGCTGATGCTGCTGGCCGCCGCCCTGGGCTGGCACAGCGTGGCGGCGCTGTTGCCGCCGTTCTACCTGTTCATGCTGGGCCATGGCATCCACCAGCCCTGCGGGCAATCGGGCGCAGTGGGGCCGTTTCCGCAGGCGGCTGGCGTGGCATCGGCGCTCAATGGCTTCATGATGATGCTGGCGGCCTTTGCCATTGGCCGCTGGCTGGGCGGAGCGCTGGACGGAACCGTCTGGCCGCTGGTGCAGGGCGTGGCCCTGTGGTCGCTGCTGCTGGCTGCCATTGCCTGGACGCTGGTGCAGCGCCACGCCCCGCAGGAGAGCGCCCATGCCCCGTAACCCTATCCCCGCCGTTGCCCTGGCCGGCCCTACCGCCTCGGGCAAGACGGCGGCGGCCTTCGCCATTGCCGAGGCGCTGGCGCCACGGCTGCCGGTGGAGATCATCAGCGTCGATTCGGCCCTGGTGTATTGCGGCATGGACATAGGCACGGCCAAGCCCACGCGCGATGAGCTGGCCCGCGTGCCGCACCACCTGATCGACATCCGCGACCCCCTGCAGGCCTACAGCGCGGCCGAGTTCGTGCGCGACGCCACGCGGCTGATCACCGAGATCCGCGCGCGCGGCGCCCTGCCGCTGCTGGTGGGCGGCACCATGCTGTACTTCAAGGCCTTGCTGGACGGCCTGGACGACATGCCGGCCGCCGACCCCGCCGTGCGCGCGCGCCTGGAACAGCAGGCCGCAGCCATAGGCTGGGCCGGCATGCACGCCGAGCTGGCGCGCGTCGATCCGCAGACGGCCGCACGCCTGGCACCCGGCGACAGCCAGCGCATACAGCGCGCGCTGGAGGTCTGGCATGTCTCGGGCCGGCCGCTGTCGAGCTTTCA
Organism: Alicycliphilus sp.; assembly: GCA_018054745.1. Taxonomy (GTDB): domain Bacteria; phylum Pseudomonadota; class Gammaproteobacteria; order Burkholderiales; family Burkholderiaceae_C; genus Alicycliphilus; species Alicycliphilus limosus. Next base: position 14,806 of record JAGPIX010000035.1, on the reverse strand, counting down.
CACTATCAAAACAGAAGCTTATAACGCCCGCCCCATAAGCGATACAAGCCTTTTTTCCTTGGAGCCAGAGAACCGCATCTGGCTGCACGAGCGCATCGCCCAGCGCTTTCACGCCATGCTGGCGGCGGGCTTTCTCGACGAGGTGCTGCGCCTGCGCGCGCGCGGCGACCTGCACCCCGACCTGCCCAGCATGCGCTGCGTGGGCTATCGCCAGGCCTGGGAGTCGCTGGACGGTCTGCACCCCATGGCCAGCCTGCCCGAACGCGGCATTGCCGCCACGCGCCAGCTGGCCAAGCGCCAGATCACCTGGCTGCGCAGCATGCCGGGGCGCCACACCATCGCCTGTGACGCGCCCGACGCCGGCGCACAACTGGTGCGCGCCGTCTGCGCGCATGTGCTCGGCACCGGCGCATGACCGGGGCCGCGCCACTGCTGCAGGTGCGCGGCCTGGCCCGGCGCTACGGCGCACAGAGCGTCTTCGAGAACGTCCACCTGGAGGTGCACGCGGGTGAGTTCGTCGCCATCGTCGGTGACTCGGGCGTGGGCAAGTCCACGCTGCTCAACTGCCTGGCGGGGCTGGACCGCTGGGACGCGGGCCAGGTGCTGCACCAGGGCGTCGATCTGGGCAGGCTGGACGATACCCAGCGCGCACTGTGGCGGCGCAGCCATGTGGGCTTTGTGTTCCAGGCCTTCCATGTGCTGCCGCACCTGGACGTGGCGCAGAACGTCGGCCTGCCGCTGCTGCTGCAGGGCCGCCCCGATGCCGCGCGCGTCGGGCAGATGCTGGCCGCCGTGGGGCTGGACGGCCTGGGCGACCGGCTGCCGCACCAGCTCAGCGGCGGCCAGCTGCAGCGCGTGGCCATTGCCCGCGCGCTGGTGCACCGCCCCGCCCTGCTGCTGGCCGACGAGCCCACCGGCAACCTCGACCCCGGCACGGCGGCACGCATCATGGATCTGCTGCTGGCCCAGACCCGGGAGCATGGTGCAGCGCTGGTGCTGGTCACCCACTCGGCCGCGGCAGCGGCGCGCGCCGCCCGCGTGCTGCAGCTGACGGCCCAGGGAATACGCTGAATCCAGGGAAATCCATGACCTGGTTGGCTACATCGACCGCATAAACCCTGGGTTGCGCTACCGCAATAGTAGATAACATCAGCGGTCGCTAATATATGGAGGGACAACCCCATGGCCCAGATACAGGCCCAGCCCGCACCCGCCAGCCAAGAGCGCGGGCGGCTGCGCAAGGCACCCGAGCATTTTCTTGACGCCACGGGCGTGCGCACCGTGTTCGCCGAGGGCAGGCAGGGGCGCCGCAACTTCATCCGCAGCGCCTTTGCCGCCGCCATGGCGGGCAGCGCCGCCAGCCATGCGGCCGCGCAAGCCAGGGACACGGGCGATGGTGACCCCGCCATCCTGAACCTGCCCGCGCACAGCACCGGCCTGGGCCAGCCCGTGGCCACCGATGGCTACGGCCGCCCCTCGCAGTACGAGGGCAATGTACAGCGCCGCCAGAGCCCGGGGCTGACGCAGACCAACCAGGCCTCGGTGTCGTTTGCGCCGCTGCAGTCGCTGTTTGGCATCGTCACGCCCAGCGGCCTGCACTTCGAGCGCCACCACCAGGGCTGGTGGGACGTCGATCCCGCCCAGCACCGGCTGATGATCAACGGCATGGTCAAGACCTCCAAGGTCTTCACCATGGACGAGATCATGCGCCTGCCCAGCGTGTCGCGCTTTCACTTCATCGAATGCGGCGCCAATACCGCCGTGGACTGGGGCAACGTGGCCGTGCCCACCTGCCAGTACACGCACGGCATGCTGTCGTGCAGCGAATTCACCGGCGTGCCGCTGATCACGCTACTCGAACATGCCGGCGCCGACCTGAAAGCGGCCAAGTTCGTGCTGGCCGAAGGGGCGGACGGCTCGTCGATGACGCGCACCATCCCCATGAGCCTGGTCACCAGCGGCCAGGTGCTGGTGGCCTATGGCCAGAACGGCGAGATGCTGCGCCCCGAAAACGGCTACCCCCTGCGCCTGGTGGTGCCGGGCGTGCAGGGCGTGAGCTGGGTGAAGTACCTGCGCCGCATCGAGCTGGGCGACCAGCCCTGGGCCAGCAAGGACGAGGCCATCCACTACATCGACCTGATGCCCGACGGCCAGCACCGCCAGTACACCAGCATCCAGGAGTGCAAGAGCGTCATCACCACCCCCTCGGGCGGCCAGGTGCTGCTGGACAAAGGCTTCTACAACATCACCGGCCTGGCCTGGTCAGGGCGCGGCAAGGTCAAGCGCGTGGACGTGTCCGTCGATGGCGGGCGCAACTGGCGCACGGCGCGGCTGGAGACGCCGGTGCTCGACAAATGCCTGACGCGCTTCAACCTGGACTGGGTCTGGGACGGCAAGCCCACCATCGTGCAAAGCCGGGCCATGGACGAGACGGGCTATGTGCAGCCCAGCTACAAACAGCTGCGCGAGGTGCGCGGCACACGCTCCATCTATCACAACAACGCCATCCAGTCCTGGTTGGTGCAGGAAAACGGCGAGGTGAAAAATGTTCAGATTGCGTGACACCCTCGCCGCCGCGCTGCTGGCCGCGGGCGTCGCCCTGCCGGCCCTGGCGCAGGACAAGTTCCCCGGCATCGGCCGCGCCGCCACCCCCAAGGAGGTGGCCGCCTGGGACATCGACGTGCGCCCCGACTTCAAAGGCCTGCCACCCGGCAAGGGCACGGTGGCCCAGGGTCAGGATATCTGGGAGGAGCGCTGCGCCAGCTGCCATGGCTTTTTTGGCGAGTCCAACTCGGTCTTCATGCCGCTCGTGGGCGGCACCACCGCCGATGACGTGAAGACCGGCCGCGTCGCCACCCTGCGGCGCACCGACTACCCCGGTCGCACCACGCTGATGAAGGTGCCCACGGTCTCCACGCTGTGGGACTACATCCACCGCGCCATGCCCTGGGACAAGCCCAAGTCACTCAAGCCCGACGAGGTCTACGCCGTCACTGCCTTTCTGCTCAACCTGGCGCATGTCGTGCCCGACAGCTTCACGCTGTCCAACGACAACATCGCCGAAGTGCAGCAAAAAATGCCCAACCGCAACGGCATGACCCTGGCCCACGCCCTGTGGCCCGGCAAGGACATGCCCGGCCTGGCGACCCAACCCGACATACAGGCCAAGGCCTGCATGAGCAACTGCGGCCCCGAGCCCGTGGTCACGTCGGTGCTGCCCGAGCATGCGCGCAACAACCACGGCAATCTGCGCGAGCAAAACCGCACCGTGGGCGCGCAGCGCGGCTCCGACACCACCCGGCCCGAGGGCTGGCTGGGCGACGCCGCCGGCCCGGTGAAGGTGGTGGGCCCGGCCAGCCACAACAGCCCCAATGCCGCCGCCATCGCGCTCACCCACAAGCACGCCTGCACCGCCTGCCACAACATGGAGGGCAAGCTGGTCGGCCCGAGCTTTGCCGACATCGCCAAGAAACATGGCGGCAAGGCCGACTACCTGGCAGAGAAGATCAAGTCCGGCGGCTCCGGCCTCTGGGGCGAAATCCCCATGCCGCCGCAAACCCTGCCACAGGATGACACCGGGGCCATTGCCGCCTGGCTGGCCGGTGGCGCCGGCAAGTGACAGGCAGCGGGCGTTGACACACATTCCATCACCACACGCAAATCCGCGTTCGCTTCAATCCAAGGAGTACCTCTTCATGCAAACCACACGCAGGCAAGTCCTCAAGCACAGCGCCGTCGTTGCCGGCCTGTTGGCGGGAACGGGGCTGTTCCCGCAATACGCGCTGGCCTTCAACAAGGCCGCGTTCGACGCCAAGAGCCTGGCGGACGCGCTCAAGGCCCTGGGCGCCAACGGCGCTCCTGAAGCCAGCAGCGCCGTGACCCTCACGGCACCGGACATCGCCGAAAACGGCGCCGTGGTGCCACTGGCCGTGGCCAGCACGCTGCCGGGCATCAAGCAGCTGGTGCTGCTGGTCGAGAAGAACCCGAACGCCCTGGTGGCCGTGTTCAACATGGGCCCCGAGCTGGAGGCCAGCTTTGCCACGCGCGCCAAGATGGGGGAATCGTCCGACGTGTACGCGGTGGCCATCACCGGCGACGGCAAGGCGCACTTTGCCAAGAAGGAAGTGAAGGTCACCCTGGGTGGCTGCGGCGGCTGACCAGCACCAGCACTAGCACCAGCACCCCTATCAAGAAATCAAGGAGAAACGACATGGCAGATCCGATGCGCATCCGCGCCCAGGCACAGGGCGACAAGGCCACGGTACGTGTGCTCATGAGCCACGAAATGGAGTCCGGCCAACGCAAGGACGCTTCCGGCAATCTGGTGCCCGCCTGGCATATCCAGGACGTGAGCGCCAGCCTGAACGGCAAGCAGGTGTTTTCCTGCGAATGGGGCCCCGGGGTCTCGAAGAATCCCTTCCTGCAATTCGTGGTCAAGGGCGCCAAGGCCGGCGACAAGCTCAGCGTCACCTGGAAGGACAACAAGGGCGAGAGCCGCACCGACGAGGCCACGGTGTCCTGACCCATCTCTCGCCCGGGCGGGCCGCGCTGCACCAGGCCAGGCCCCGCTTTCTTGCTACCCACGGAGGAGACAAACACCATGCGAGGCAAATCCATCGCGTTGATCACGGCGGCCCTGGGCCTGATGGGCCTATCGGGCCTGGCTCTGGCACAGAAGACATCGATAGAGGCCATAGAGGAGTACCGCGAGATGCTGCAGGACGGCAACCCGGCCGACCTGTTCGAGGCCAAGGGCGAAGACCTGTGGAAGAAAAAGCGCGGCCCCAAAAACGCGTCGCTGGAAGGCTGCGACCTGGGCCTGGGACCGGGCGTGGTCAAAGGCGCCTTCGTCGAGCTGCCGCGCTGGTTTGCCGACACCGGCAAGGTGCAGGATCTGGAGTCACGCCTGCTCACCTGCATGAGCGCGCTGCAGGGCATAGACCCCAAGGTCATCATCGACGGCCAGTGGGGCAAGGGCGAGCGTGCCAACACCACGGCCCTGGCCACCTGGATTGCCGCGCAGTCCAAGGGCATGGCCTTCCACCTGCCGCAAGGCCATGCGCAGGAGCGCACCATGTACGAAGTGGGCAAGCGCCTGTTCTACCAGCGCGGCGGCGCGCATGATTTCTCCTGCGCCTCCTGCCATGGCGAGGCGGGCAAGCGCATCCGCCTGCAAGACCTGCCCGACCTGCGCAAGGCCCCCGGCGACGGCATAGGCTTTGCCGCCTGGCCCGCCTACCGCGTCTCCAACGGCCAGATGTGGAGCATGCAGCACCGCCTGCACGACTGCTACCGCCAGCAGCGCTTTCCGGAAGTGGTGTTTGCCAGCGACGTGACCGTGGCCCTGGGCGTGTTCCTGGGCGTGAACGCCACGGGCGACAAGTCGGCCGTACCCACCATCAAGCGTTGAACCGCAGGAGGATGACCATGAAGCCACAGATCACCACCGCCTGCCTCGGCCTGCTTGCCGCGGCGGCACTGGCCGGTTGCGCCGGTGCCAGCCGCACCGCCGGCCTGCCCTCGCCCGCCGAGCTGGATGCCCTGACGCAGAAGGCCGTGCAGGAATCATTCAAGGACCACGGCATCGTCAAGGTGAAAAACGTCTTCGCCGACGACGAAACCATCAGCGCGTGCAACGCCGCCGACGCGGCCGGCAAGCCGCTGGACGACGCCACCGCCAAGCGCCTGGAGGCCCTGAACATGAAGACCGTGCAGTGGCCCAGCGATGGCAAGTTCCTGGGCAGCTGGAAGGAGGGGGAAAAACTGGCCCAGAGTGGCCGCGGCCTGACCTTCACCGACACGGCCAAGACGCCCAACGGCGGCAATTGCTACAACTGCCACCAGATCGACAAGAAGGAGATCTCCTTCGGCACCATTGGCCCCAGCCTCTACCACTACGGCAAGCTGCGCGGCGTGAAAGACCCGAACGCGCCGGAAGCCCGGGCCATGGTCGAATACACCTGGGGCAAGATCTGGAACAGCAAGGCCTACAGCGCCTGCTCCAACATGCCGCGCGCGGGCCACATGGGCATCATGACCAAAAGCCAGGTGGCCGACCTGGTGGCGCTGCTGCTCGACCCCCAGTCTCCCGTGAATCAATAAGCTTTTCAGCAACCGTTTGCGGCCTTGGCTGCGGTGGAAACCCGCCGCGCCCAAGGCCGCTGCCACATACCAGCCCCGCGAGCCCGCCATGAACCTGACCAAACGCGAATTCCTGCAAGTGCTCACCGCCGCCAGCGCCGCCGGCATGGGCCTGGGCCGCTATGCCCACGCCAGCACCGACAGCGCCGCCCAGGGCCTGTACGACATACCGAAGTTCGGCAACGTCTCCTTTTTGCACATCACCGACTGCCACGCCCAGCTCAAGCCGATCTACTTTCGCGAGCCCAGCGTGAACCTGGGCCTGGGCGACATGCAGGGGCGACTGCCGCACCTGGTGGGTGAACAACTGCTGAAGGCCGCCGGCATGAAGAACGGCACGGCGGCGGCGCACGCCCTGACCTACCTGGATTTTGAGCAGGCCGCCCAGCGCTACGGCAAGGTGGGCGGCTTTGCCCACCTGGCGACCCTGGTCAAGCGCATGCGCGCCAGCCGCCCCGGCGCGCTGCTGCTAGATGGTGGCGACACCTGGCAGGGCAGCGGCACGGCGCTGTGGACCCACGGCCAGGACATGGTGGACGCCTGCAAGCTGCTGGGCGTGGACGCCATGACCGGCCACTTCGAGTTCACCCTGGGCATGAAGCGGGTGCAGGAAATCGTCGAGAAGGACTTCGCCGGCAAGGTGGACTTCGTGGCGCAGAACATCAAGACCACCGACTTTGGCGACCCGGTGTTCAAGCCCTACGTGATTCGCCAGATCAACGGCGTGCCCTGCGCCATCGTCGGCCAGGCCTTTCCCTATACACCGATCGCCAACCCGCGCTGGATGGTGGCGGACTGGGAGTTCGGCATCCAGGACGAGAACATGCAAAAGGTGGTCGATGAGGCCCGCGCCAAGGGCGCGCAGGTGGTCGTCGTCATCAGCCACAACGGCATGGACGTGGATCTGAAGATGGCCAGTCGCGTGCGCGGCATAGACGCCATCCTGGGCGGCCACACGCACGACGGCATGCCCGTGGCCAGCATCGTGAAGAACGCCGGCGGCCAGACCATAGTCACAAACGCCGGCAGCAACGGCAAGTTTCTGGGCGTGCTGGACTTCGACGTCAAGGGCGGCAAGGTGGCGGACTTCCGCTACAAGCTGCTGCCGGTGTTTGCCAACATGCTGCCGCCCGACAAGGACATGGACGCGCTCATCACCAAGATACGCGCCCCCTACGAGGGCAAGCTGGCCGAGCAACTGGCCATCACCGAGGGCCTGCTGTACCGGCGCGGCAACTTCAACGGCACGGGCGACCAGCTCATCGTCGATGCGCTGATGGAGGTGCAGGGCGCCGATCTGGCGTTCTCACCCGGTTTCCGCTGGGGCACGACGCTGCTGCCCGGCCAGCCCATCACACGCGAATGGCTGCTGGACATGACGGCCACCACCTACAGCTTCGCCACCCTCACCGAGATGAAGGGCGAGATGATCAAGACGGTGATGGAGGACGTGGCCGACAACCTGTTCAACCCCGACCCGTATTACCAGCAGGGCGGCGACATGGTGCGCGTGGGCGGCCTGACCTATGCCTTCGACCCGCTGCAGGGCATGGGCAAGCGCGTCAGCGACATGCGCCTGAAGGGCGAGCTGATCGACCCGAACAAGACCTACAAGGTGGCCGGCTGGGCCCCCGTGGCCGAGGATGCCGCCAAGGCCGGCAACCCCATGGTCTGGGAGCTGGTGGAGCAATGGCTGAAGGCGCGCGGCGGCAAGGTCACAGCGCGCCAGCCGAATGTGCCGCGCCTGACGGCCGGCCTGCCCAACCCCGGCTACGCAGACTGACGCAGCCGCGTCAGCCGCGGTAGAGCCAGGGCTGATCGAGCAGGCGCTCGCCCAGCACGCCCATGGCCGCGTCGCGCCCCCAGCGCAGCGGGCCGCTGGCATGAAAAATTTGCCCGTTGCGCCGCGATCGTTCCTGCACGCGGGCGTTGCGCTGCCAGCGGTTCAAGGCATAGCGGCGCAGGCACAGGGCCACATCCACATCGTGCATGGCGAGCGATTTTTCCAGCTCCACCGCATCCTCGATGGCCATGCCGGCGCCCTGGGCCAGGTAGGGGCGCATGGGGTGGGCCGCGTCGCCCAGCAGCGCCACCAGGCCGCGCGCCATCTCCTGCGGGCCGGCGACGGGCGGGCGGTCGAGCAGCGGCCACAGGCGCCAGCCCTCCCCCACCTGAGGCACGGCGCGTACCAAGTCCTGCAGCGGCGTACAGGTCTGCGCCAGGGCGGATTCCAGATCAGCGGCATTCACGTCGTGGTCCCAGGAGTCCAGATCGGCCGGCGGCTGGCCATGGCGTATGGCCACCAGGTTCAGCAGCTCGCCGCGGCGCAGCGGGTACTGCACCACATGCAGGTTTGGCCCCAGCCAGACGGTGACGTCATTCGAACGCAGCGCCTGGGGCAGCGCATCCTGGCGCAGCACGGCGCGGTAGGCCAGATGGCCCGACACGCGCGTGGCCGCCTCGCCCAGCAGCTGCGTGCGCGTGCCGCTGCGCAGGCCGTCGGCGCCAATCAGCGCATCACCCTCGACCTCGATAACCTTGCCGTCACCGCGCACCAGGCGCACGGTGACGGCGTCGCCCTGCTCCTCATGTCGTTCCACCTGGTGATCCAGGTTCAGATGCACCAGCGATGACTTGCGCGCCACATCCAGCAACAGGCCGTGCAGATCGGCACGGTGGATGGTGGCGTAGGCCGCGCCGTAGCGCTCGACCGCGGTGGCGCCCAGGCGCAGCGCGCCCAGCTCGGCGCCGGTGAGCGCGCTGCGCACCCGCAGCCGCTCGGGAAAGCTGGCCACCGCCAGCAGGGCCCGGTGCAGGCCCCAGGCCTGCAGGCGCCGCACCACATTCGGACCGATCTGCACGCCGGCGCCCACCTCGGTGAATGCGCCGGCGCGCTCGAACAGCCGCACCTCCCAACCGGCGCGCGCACTGCCCAGCGCGGCAGCCAGCCCGCCTATGCCGCCACCGGCAATCAAGACTTGTTTTTGCATGCCGTGATTGTCGGCGCAGGCGCGGCCCGGGTTAGCTGCTCAGCAACTGACGCAGCACGTAGGGCAGGATGCCGCCGGCGCGGTAGTAGTCCACCTCGATGGGCGTGTCTATGCGCAGCGTCACCGCCACCTCCTGGCGCGAGCCATCGGCGCGGCGGATCACCAGCAGCGCCTGGCTTTGCGGTGTCAGGGCGGCGTCGGGCAGCACGTCGATGATCTCGTCGCCCTTGAGGCCCAGGCTCTCCCACGAGTCACCGGCACGCAGCTGCAGCGGCAGCACGCCCATGCCCACCAGGTTGGAGCGGTGGATGCGCTCGAAGCTCTTGGCCACCACGGCCTTGATGCCCAGCAGCTGTGTGCCCTTGGCCGCCCAGTCGCGGCTGGAGCCGGTGCCGTACTCCTCGCCGGCAAAGATCACCGTCGGCGTCTTGCTGGCCATGTACTGCATGGCGGCATCGAAGATGGCCATCTTGCTGCCGCGCTGCGGGCCATCGCCCTGGTACAGGGTCATGCCGCCCTCCTCGCGCGAGCCATCGGCCAGCGCCGGGATCATCAGGTTCTTGATGCGCACGTTGGCGAAGGTGCCGCGCATCATCACGTCGTGATGGCCGCGGCGCGAGCCATAGCTGTTGAAGTCGGCCTTGGCCACGCCATGCGCCTTGAGCCAGAGGCCGGCGGGCGAGCTCTCCTTGATGGAGCCGGCGGGCGAGATATGGTCGGTGGTGATCGAGTCGCCAAACAGGGCCATGATGCGCATGCCGGTGACAGATTCAGAGTGTTTTTGGCCTCCAGCGCCCTCCCCTTGCTCGCCAACAGCTACAGTATCAAGAGCAAAATCGGCAAAGAACGGCGGCTCGGCGATATAGGTGCTGGCGGGCCATGAGTACACCTCGCCGCTCACGCCGTGGATCTTGTCCCACAGCGCGCCGGGCTCGGTCTTGACCTTGGCGTAGTTCTCGCGGAAGGCCTTGCCGTTCATGGCGAACTTCAGCAGCGCCTGCACCTCCTCGGCCTTGGGCCAGATGTCGCCCAGGTACACGTCCTTGCCCCCCTTGCCCTTGCCCACAGGCTCGGTCATCAAGTCCTTGAGCATGGTGCCGGCAATGGCATAGGCCACGACCAGCGGCGGGCTGGCCAGGAAGTTGGCCTTGATGTTGGGATGGATGCGCGCCTCGAAGTTGCGATTGCCCGACAGCACGGCGGCGCACACCAGGTTGTGCTGGGTGATGGCCTCGTTGAGCTGTGGCGTCAGATCGCCGGCATTGCCAATGCAGGTGGTACAGCCGTAGCCGGCCACGGTGAAGCCCAGCTTTTCCAGATAGGGCAGCAGGCCGGTTTCCGTCAGGTACTCGGTGACGATGCGCGAGCCCGGCGCCAGCGAGGTTTTGATGTGCGGCTGCACCTTCAGCCCCGCCTCCACGGCCTTCCTGGCCAGCAGACCGGCGGCCAGCAGCACGCTGGGGTTGGAGGTGTTGGTGCAGCTGGTGATGGCCGCGATCAACACATCGCCGCTGCCCACCGTGAGCCGGTCGCCCTGGTGGCCGTGCATGGGGGCGTCCACATGCTGCACCTCCAGGCGCGGCTTGTTGTGCACCATCTCGGCCTCGAAGCGCGGCGCGCCCTCGGTCGCCGGGCGCTCGTCGGGCACGGCCTGCGCGGCATCGGGTGCATGCGCCGCAACGGCATGGCGCTCATGCAGGCGCTCGGGCGCCAGGTTGAAGCCGGCCTGCTCCACGGGCTTGGAAAACAGGCTGGTGAACTGCTGCTTGACCTGGCCCAGGTCGATGCGGTCCTGCGGGCGCTTGGGTCCGGCCAGGCTGGGCGTGACGTCGGCAAGATTCAGCCGCACGACCTGTGAATAGTCGATATCGCCCGCGCGCGGAATGCCGAACAGGCCCTGGGCCTTGAGGTAGGCCTCCAGGGTTTCAATCTCGTCCTGCGTGCGCCCGGTGCCCTCGAAATAGTCGAGGGTGGCCTCATCCACCGGGAAGAAGCCCATGGTGGCGCCGTACTCGGGCGCCATGTTGCCGATGGTGGCGCGGTCGGGCAGCGACAGCGAGCGCGTGCCCTCGCCAAAAAATTCGACGAACTTGCCCACCACCTTGGCGCGGCGCAACTGCTCGGTCACGGTGAGCACCAGGTCGGTGGCCGTCACGCCCTCGCGCAGCTGGCCGGTGAGCTCGAAGCCCACCACGTCCGGCGTCAGGAAGTACAGCGGCTGGCCCAGCATGGCCGCCTCGGCCTCGATGCCGCCCACGCCCCAGCCGACCACGCCAATGCCGTTGATCATGGTGGTGTGGCTGTCGGTGCCCACCAGGGTGTCGGGGTAGTACACGCCATCGGCGCTCTTGTGCACGCCGCGTGCCAGATATTCCAGGTTCACCTGGTGCACGATGCCAAAGCCCGGCGGCACGACGCCAAAGGTGTCAAAGGCCTGCATGCCCCATTTCATGAACTCGTAGCGCTCGCGGTTGCGCTGAAACTCGAGCTTCATATTCAGCTGCAGCGCATTCTTGCTGCCGTAGTAATCCACCATGATGGAGTGGTCCACCACCAGATCCACGGGCACCAGCGGCTCGACCTTTTTCGGATCCTTGCCCAGGCGCTGCGTCACGCTGCGCATGGCTGCCAAATCCACCAGCAGCGGCACGCCGGTGAAATCCTGCAGCACGACGCGGGAGAGCACGAAGGGAATTTCGTCCTTGCGCGCTGCATTGGCGCCCCAGCTGGCCAGTTGCCGCACATGCTCAGCCGTCACCTTGCGCCCATCGCAATTGCGCAGCACCGATTCAAGCACGATGCGAATGGAAACCGGCAGGCGGCTCACACGGGGATACTTGTGTGCCAGCTCCGGCAGGGAATAGAACTTGCCTTTCTTGCCTGACGCCGTGGTGAAATTCTTGACGGTGGAAGCAAAGGCGTGGCTTGGGGTGGTGGTGACAGCCATACAGCAACTCCGGTTGGGAAGGACAACGTCCCATTCTGGCAGGGAGCGACGGTATCGCCAATGATCAGGGCCAATACCTTTGGCCCACGCCATGGTTAAAAATGGCGATCGGCATGCAAATCCGGCACATCTGCCGCGATCAGGTGCCAGTCAATGCATGTCGTGGCCAAGCGGCGCCGGTTGTGCCGTTCTGTCCCAATAAACAAAAAACCCGCCAAAGGCGGGTTTTTACCGAGGGCAAACCAAGAGGGCCTGCGCCACGGTGCCAAAGGCCAGCCCGGGGCGCCGGCCATGCCGGATCAAATGGCGAACTTCTCACGATCCTCATTTTGAATCCACTTCGGTGCCTTGCCACGGCCCGTCCAGGTCTGGCCCGTTGCCGGATCGCGGTACTTGGGCGCCACCTTCACGCCGATACTGGCAGAAGTGCGCGCGCCACGCCCCACGGGAAAGACCTCCTGCTGCGTCAAACCAAACTCGGCAATCAAACCGCGCACCTGGGCAACGGCGGCGGCCAATTCGCGATCGCGCGCTTCACTGATCTGCAGTTCAAGGGCTTCACGCTGCTTCAACAGGTCTTTATAGCTGGGGTTCATGATAGTTTGCTTGGGTTGAGAATTAATAGACGGCGCGATTATAGATAAATAATTCCGTTCATGTAACGAGTTTATCGGCATGAATGACTGATGAATGTTGGTGAACCCGGCAAGTCATCACGCCCGTCCGCTCATTGAATGAGTATTCACCAACTTCAATGGTCAGAAAGCATTTGTCCACCACACCCGATTCACCCGTTCGCAGCGCCTGCCTGTCCGGTGCGGGACAATCGCCCCATTCAAAACCACCATCGACGATTAACACATGGCGCTTTACTGTGCGGGCGATATCCAGGGCTGTGGCGATGCTTTCGAGCGGCTGCTGTCCGTGATCGGCTTTTCTCCGAGCCGCGACACCATTTATCTGCTGGGCGATCTGGTCAATCGCGGTCCCGCCTCGGCCGCGGTATTGCGCCGCTGCATGCAAATGGGCGACAGCGTGCGCGCGCTGCTGGGCAACCACGACCTGCACCTGCTGGCCACGGCGCATGGCGTGCGCCCCCCTTCACGGCGCGACACGCTGGACGGCATCCTGCAGGCGAGCGACCGGGGCGCGATGCTGGACTGGCTGCGCCAGCAACCCCTGGCACGCCAGGTGGAGCATGGCGGCGAGCCCCTGCTGCTGGTGCACGCCGGCGTGCTGCCGCAGTGGTCTGCGGACGATGTTCTGGCGTTGGCGCGCGAGGTGCAGGCGCAGCTTAGCGGCCCGGGGTTGGCTGAATTCCTGCGCCGGATGTATGGCAACCACCCGGATCTATGGGACGCGGGCCTGCAGGGCGCGGATCGCCTGCGCATCATCGTCAACGCACTGACCCGGCTGCGCTTTTGCACGCCCGAGGGGCGCATGGATTTCGACAGCACCGAAAGCGCCGCGCAGGCGCCCGAAGGATTGGTGCCCTGGTTTGATGCGCCCGGGCGGCGCACCCGCGGCACACTGATTGCCTTTGGTCACTGGTCCACGCTGGGCTGGATCAGCCGGCCAGACATCCTCGGGCTGGACACGGGCTGCGTCTGGGGCGGCGCACTGAGCGCCGTGCGCTTTGGCGCCACGCTGGCCGAGCGCGAGCACTGCAAGGTGCAATGCCCACAAGCCCAGCGGCCAGGAGAGTAGTTCGCTATAAAATTAAAAGCTGCCTACGCTTTATCAATAACACTTTCAGGCAATAAATAGCCAAAAAACATTTGCCATCAAGCGCAAACAGCTATGCTTTTTATGCAGCAATTGACTTGAGCGCAGCCGCCATGCCGCGCGACTGCCACAGCGCGCCATCGCTGCCCGCAGCCAGCACGGCCACGTCGGGGTGGCCAGCGCTCCAGGCAGGTACGGCGGCCATGCCCTGCACCATCAGCGCCGTGCCCCAGCCGTTGACGGCCCGCACGTCACGCGCCAGCAGCGCCACGCCATGCACGCCCGATGTCGGCCAGCCGGACTGCGGATCCAGCACATGGTGCAGGCGCCGGCCCTGGTGCATGAAGCCACGCTCGTAGTCACCCGAGGAGGCCACGATGCCGAAGCCCTCGACCTCGATGGCGCCCAGCAGCTTCTCGGGGGCGCGCGGATCGCGCACCCCGACACGCCAGGGGCGCCCCTGCAGGCGGCCGCTGGCGAGCACGTCGCCGCCGCCGTTGACAAGCGCGTTGGCAACGCCCTCGCGCTCGAGCACGCGCAGGCCCGCAGCCAGAATGGGCAACTTGGCGATGCCGCCCAGGTCGAGCTGCATGCCGCGCTCGCTCAGATAGGCCGTGCCGGCGCGCTCATCCAGGCGCAGCTTGCGTGCGTCCACATGGCGCAGCGCGGCCGCGATGTCTGTGGCGGCGGGCATGGCCTGCTGGCCCGCCTCGAAATGCCAGCCGGACAAGGCCCCCACGGTGGGATCGAAGGCGCCAGCGCTCTCGCGCCATACCTGCTGGGCGTTGCGCAGAATGGCCAGCACCTCGGGCGACACGGCAACCGGGTGGCGCCCGGCCGCGTGCCCGATGCGCCGCACCACGCTGTCCTCGCGGTAGCGGCTCAGCAGCGCCTCAAGGCGCTGCATTTCGTCAAAGGCCAGGCCTATCGCGGCCTGCAGATAGCGCGCATCGCCGCCGTCGGCGACGATGTCCACGCGCGTGCCCATGAGGTTGCGGCTTGC
>JAGPIX010000127.1 GCA_018054745.1 Alicycliphilus sp. | reverse complement strand
GGCCACGATGGCGGTGATGGTGCGGTAGGACTGGCTGAGCGCAAAACCCGACAGCAGGGCCAGCAGCATGAGCCAGAGTGGGCGGGGAGGGTGGGGTGTGGTGGCGGCAGTCACATCAAATTTATAGCGCATTGCGCTTATAGGTTGGGCGCTGCGCCCATTTTTGGTTGACTGAGCACATATCTCGGACTGCTGTCCTTGCTCCCTCCCCTTTCGGGGGAGGGTGGGGGTGAGGGGGTGTTTGGGTGCAGCGCCCGCTTTTATGACCCTCACCCCCATCCTCTCCCGCCAGCGGGAGAGGGAGAAACAGCCGCAACGCTTTGCTGATATTGCGTGAAACGCTATAAAAATAGATGTGTACATACGGTAGCCCCCTCTGGGGGCCGGCGGCGTTGGCGCCGTCATGCCGGCGAGACGCCGGCGCTCCCAGTCAGCGGCGGTCGCGCTGCTGCGCCCTTGCGTGGCGCGCCAGGGTTTGCTCGGCCTGCAGCAGCACCGGCGCGTCGACCATGCGGCCGTCGAGCACGCAGACGCCGCCGCCCGCATCCCGCAGCGCCTGCTGCACGCGCAGCGCCTGGGCCACGGCGGCATCGTCCGGGTCGAAGGCGGCGTGCAGCGGCGCCACCTGGGCCGGGTGTATGCACAGCTTGGCGCCAAAGCCCATGCGGCGCGCGCGATTGGCGTCGTGCCGCATACGCTCGGGGTCGCGCGTGTCCACGGTCACGCCGTCGACCGGTGCGGCCAGGCCGGCGCGGCGCGAGGCCAGCACCAGGGCCATGCGCACGGGCAGCAGCTCGGCCTCGTCCGCGCCGCAGGCCATGCCGGCGTCCACCTGGAAGTCCAGGTGGCCAAAGGCCAGGCGCGCCACCTGCGGCGCCGTGGCCAGCGTGTCCACGGCATGCAGGCCGGCCACGCTTTCGACCAGCGGCAGCAGCGCGCCCCGCGCGCCCGCCGCTTGGGCCACGGCCTGCAGCGTGGCCGCGCTCTCGGCCTTGGGCACCACGGCGCCGGCGTAGCCCTGGGCCGCCAACGTGGCCAGCGCCTGCAGGTCGTCGGCAAACCAGGGCGTGCCCTCGGCGTTGATGCGCACCAGCAGGCGCGCGCGCTGTGCGGCATCCATTGCGGCCGCGGCCTGCAGCAGGGCGGCGCGGGCGCCGGCCTTGTCGGCCGGTGCCACGGCGTCCTCCCAGTCGGCGATCGCCATGTCGGCGCCGCTGGCCAGGGCCTTCTGAAAACGCTCGGGATGCGTGGCGGGCACGAACAAAAAGGAGCAGGCCTGGGCCACCGGGTTCGACATGGCGGCCTGCCTCATTGCTCGGCCGACACGCCGGCCGCCTTGATGACCTTGGCCCAGCGCGCCGTCTCGCTCTCCAGCTGCTTGCGCAGGCTCTCGGGCGTGGCCTTGTCGGGCGAGACCAGGTCGGAGCTGAGCTCGGCGATGCGCTTCCTGACGTTGTCGTCCTTCAGCGCCATGTTCAGCGCCTTGTTCAGCTGGTCGATGACCTCCCTGGGCGTGCCCTTGGGTGCGTACATGCCGTGCCACACCTTGAGGTCGAAGCCCTTCAGGCCCTGCTCGTCCAGCGTGGGGATATTGGGCATGGACGCCAGGCGCTGCGCCGTGGTCACGCCGAACACCTTGGCGCGCTTGCCGTCCGCAATCACGGGCGCGGTCTGCGTGGTCTGGTCGCACAGCAGATCGACCTGGCCGCCCATCAGGTCGTTCATGGCCGGGCCGGCGCCCTTGTAGGGCACGGTGGTCAGCTTGACGCCGATACGGTCCATGAACAGCATGCCGCACAGCTGCGACACGGCACCTATGCCGGCGTTGGCCAGGCTCACCTTGTCCTGGTTCTTCTTCACATACTCCAGCAGCTCGGAGAAGTTGTTGGCCGGAAAGTCCTTGCGCGACAGCAGGGTCATCGGCACATCCAGCACCTGGCCTATGTACTCAAAGTCGGTCAGCGGGTTGTAGGGCAGCTTCTTGTACAGCGCCGGGGCCGTGGCCATGCCCATGTGGTGAATGAGGATGGTGTAGCCGTCGTTCCTGGCCTTGGCCACGCGCGCCGGCGCGATGGTGCCGCCCGCGCCCACGGTGTTCTCCACCACCACCGTCTGGCCCAGCGACTGGCCCATGGGCACGGCCAGCACGCGCGCCACCACGTCGGTGGGGCCGCCGGCGCTGTAGGGCACGACCAGGGTGACGGGCTTGTCGGGCCAGGCGGCCTGGGCCGTGGTGGCCAGGCCCAGGGCCAGCAGGGCGGCGATGCGGCTGGGCGAGAAGGTAAACGTCTTCATGGCTTTGTCTCCGATGTTGTGGATGTGAGAAATGGCACCACTGTAAGCGTCATGCGTCCGTGGGCAGTAGCTGGCCCACGCGCGGCCATTGCGCCACCTGCCACAGAGAGGCGACGGCGGCCTCGGCCTGGGCCGCGCTCACCGCGCCGCCATAGGCCGCCAGGCGCAGCGCCTTGGCGGTGATCTCGCCGCGCGAGAGCGTGTTGCCGGGGTCGCCCTTGGGTTCGTCCACGCGGCCGTGCAGTGCGCGCCCATCGGTGGTGGCGACCGTGACCTTGCCTATCCAGCGCTGCGGGTAGGCGGCGTCCACCTCCGCGTCCAGCACCATGCTCACCTTGTCGCGCAGGGCCACGGTAGCGGGGGCCAGGTAGTCGGCATCGAATTCGCTCAGGCCCGCATGGCCAAAGCGCGCGGCCAGCGCCAGCACCGTGCCCATCGAGAATTTGCTCTGGTGCACCGTGGCCGGCGAGACCACCGGGCCCAGCACGTCGATGGCGCCCTGGTGCACATGGCAGGTGACCTGGGCGATATCAGCGGTTTGCAGGCCATGCTGGCGCATCACCTGCAACAGCGCGTCGGCCGCGGGGTGAGTGTGGCGGCAGGAGGCATGCCACTTGAAGCTGGTCTCCGCCGTGGCCCAGCGCTGGCCCAGGCCGTCGGTGAGCTTGGCGGGATTGGCATCCGTGGACATGCCGGCGGCCAGGCCCTGCGGCCCGGTGAAGATGTCCTGCGCGCCGGTAAAGCCGTCCTGGGCCAGGTAGGCCGCCATCAGCCCCGCGCTGGCGGCGTGCGCCGTGTGCAGCTGCTTGCTGTCGGCGGCGGTGCGCAAGAACTCCCACAGGCCTGCCGACTGCGTGCCGGCCGAGCCAAAGGCGTGCTGCATCTGCGCCGGCGTCAGTTTGAGCAGCCGCCCCACGGCGGCCGCCGCCGCCAGCGTGCCGGCCGTGGCCGTGGTGTGGAAGATTTTGTAATGACTGCGGCCCAGGAACTCGCCCACGCGTATGCCGACCTCGTAGCCCGCCACGCAGGCGGCCATCAGCTCAGCGCCGCTGGCGCCAATGCTTTGCGCCACGGCCAACGCTGGCGGGAAGACCACCGCCGCCGGGTGGAACACCGAGCCGTTGTGCACGTCGTCCTGCTCGGCAAAGTGGCTGGCGGCGGCATTGGCCAGGGCGGCCATCATGGGCGAGCTGGTGGCGCCATGGGCGATGACCTCGCTGGGGCCTTGTGCCGGGCCTTGCGACAGCGCAAAGCGCGTGATGCTGGCGACGGGACGCGCCTTGCAGCCGGCGAGCACCGAGCCGAACCAATCGACCCACAGGTCTTCGGCGCGGCGCTGTACGGGCTCGGGTACGTCGCTCCACTGCAAGGTGGCGGCGAACTGGGCCAGGGGGTGGATGGTGGCTTGGGTTTCTTGCTTCATTTTGGACTCCAGGACAGGCGGGTCAAGCGCCGGTAGCTATCTTTCTGAAAATGGTTGCCTTGTGCGAGTGGCCCCTCACCCCTCCCTCTCCCCAGAGGGGCGAGGGCGATAGCTTGGCTGTGGCTTTCACTCCCTCTCCCTCTGGGAGAGGGTAGGGGTGAGGGCCGGCTACGGTGTTCATCGGTCAAATCGCCTGCGGAGCCTGCAGCGCGTCGATCTGCTCCGCCGACCATCCCAGCTCGGCCAGGATGGCGGCGTTGTGCTGGCCCACGGCGGGCACGGCCTCCATGCGGTAGTCGAAGGCGCTGTTCACGCCCGGCGGCAACAGGGCCGGCACCGCGCCGGCGGGCGTGCCCACGCTGCGCCAGCGCCCGCGCGCCTTGAGCTGCGGGTGCGCCCACAGATCCGCCATGTCGTTCACGCGGGCGTTGGCTATTGACGCGGCGTCCAGGCGCTCCACCACCTGGGCGGCGGTGAGCGGCGCAAAGGTTTCCAGGATCAGTGCCTGCAGCTCGGCGCGGTGCTGGTTGCGCAGGGCGTTGGAGCAGAAGCGTGGGTCGGCTGCGACCTCGGGGCGTTGGAGGACGCCGTCGCAGAACGCCTGCCATTCGCGCTCGTTCTGCAGGCCCAGCATCACCGTGCCACCGTCGCCTGCCTGGAACGGCCCGTAGGGGTAGATGCTGGCGTGCGATGCGCCGGTGCGCGGCGGCGGTGGCGCGCCTTCAAACGCGTAGTACAGCGGGTAGCCCATCCACTCGCCCATGGCTTCCAGCATGGAGACATCGATCTGGCTGCCCTCCCCCGTCTTGCCGCGCAGCAGCAGGGCCGAGAGGATGTTGGTATAGGCGTACATGCCGGCGGCGATGTCGGCCACCGAGATGCCGGACTTGGCTGGCGTGTCCGGCGTGCCGGTGACGGACAGGAAGCCGGCCTCGCTCTGGATCAACAGGTCGTAGGCCTTCTTGTCGCGGTACGGGCCGTCGGCGCCATAGCCGCTGATGTCGCAGACGATCAGCTTCGGGTTGTGTTCTTTCAGGGCCGCGTAGGACAGCCCCATGCGCGCCGCGGCGCCGGGCGCCAGGTTCTGCACCAGCACGTCGGCCGTCTTCAATAGCTGCAACAGCGCCTCTTTTGCCTGGGGTTGTTTCACGTCCAGCGCCAGGCTCTCCTTGTTGCGGTTGAGCCAGGTGAAGTGCGACGACTGGCCGTGCACACGCTGGTCGTAGCCGCGCGCGAAGTCGCCGCTGCCGGGGCGCTCGACCTTGATCACGCGCGCGCCCAGGTCGGCGAGCTGGCGCGTGGCAAAGGGCGCGGCGACGGCGTGTTCGAGGGAGATGACGGTGATGCCGTCGAGGGGGCGGGTCATGAAGGGCTCCCGTGCAATATCAAAACAGGGCGGGCTGTTTCTCCCTCGCCCCCTTGGGGGAGAGGGCAGGGGTGAGGGGGTGGAGCCTGGCGCGGACGCTGGTAGTCACCCTCACCCCTGCCCTCTCCCGCCAGCGGGAGAGGGAGTGAAAGCCGTCAGAACGATCGCGGCAGGCCCAGGATGTGCTCGGCCACGTAGGAATAGATCAGGTTGGTGGAGATCGGCGCCACCTGGTACAGCCGCGTCTCGCGGAACTTGCGCTCCACGTCGTATTCGCAGGCAAAGCCGAAGCCACCGTGGAACTGCAGGCAGGCGTTGGCCGCCTCCCAGCTGGCCTTGGCCGCCAGGTACTTCGCCATGTTGGCCTGTGCGCCCATGGGTTCATGCTTGTCGAACAGCTCGCAGGCCTTCCAGCGCATCAGATTCGCGGCCTCGACCTCGATGAAGGCGTCGGCGATCGGGAACTGCACGCCCTGGTTCTGGCCGATCGGGCGGCCAAACACCTGGCGGTCGCGCACATAGTTGGTCACGCGATCCAGGAACCAGTAGCCGTCGCCAATGCACTCGGCGGCGATCAGCGTGCGCTCGGCGTTCAGGCCGTCCAGGATGTACTTGAAGCCCTTGCCCTCCTGGCCGATCAGGTTCTCCTCGGGGATCTCCAGGTTTTCGAAGAACAGCTCGTTGGTCTCGTGGTTGACCATGTTGAGAATCGGGCGCACCGTCATGCCGCTCTTCTCGGCTTCGCGCAGATCCACCATGAAGATCGACATGCCCTCGCTCTTCTTCGTCACCTCGGCCAGCGGCGTGGTGCGCGCCAGCAGAATCATCCAGTCGCTGTGCTGGATGCGGCTGATCCAGACCTTTTGCCCGTTGATGACGTAGCGGCCGTCTTTTTTCACCGCCGTGGTCTTGATCTTGGTGGTGTCGGTGCCGGTGCTGGGCTCGGTCACGCCCATCGATTGCAGGCGCCATTCGCCGGATGCAATCTTCGGCAGGTACTTTTCCTTCTGCGCCGTCGAACCATGGCGCAGCAGCGTGCCCATGTTGTACATCTGGCCGTGGCAGGCGCCCGAGTTGCCGCCACAGCGGTTGATCTCCTCCATGATCACGCTGGCCTCGGTCAGCCCCAGGCCGGAGCCGCCGTATTCGTGCGGGATCAGCGCCGCCATCCAGCCGGCCTTGGTGAGCGCATCGACGAACTCGGCCGGGTAGGCCCTGCTCTCGTCCACCTTGCGGAAGTACTCGTCGGGGAACTCGGCGCACAGCGCGCGGATCGCGTCGCGGATCTCGTGGTGGTTGTTGGAGCCGGTGTGTTGGATCATGGTGGTCTTTCTATGGTTTTGGCCTCTAGCGCCCGTCCATCAAGCGCAAATAGCTATTGATTCAATAGTGTTTCAGGCCAGCGTGGCCTGGCCCTGCATGGTCAGCCAGCCCTCGTGATCCTGGGCCCACAGCTCCACGGTCTTGCCGTCGGCCGAGGGCTTGCCGTGTACGCTGAAGGGCTGCAGGTCGAAGGTCGGCCGCACGGCGCGAAATTCAAAGCGCGCCACCTGGGCATCGGGCAGCTGGCGGCGCAGCAGGTCCAGCAGCAGCGTGGCAATCAGCGGGCCGTGCACGATCAGGCCGGGGTAGCCCTCGACCTCGGTGACGTACTTGCGGTCGTAGTGGATACGGTGGCCGTTGAAGGTCAGGGCCGAGTAGCGAAACAGCAGCACGTCATCGGGCACGATGGTGCGCGACCAGGCAGCCTGGCCGGCCAACGGCGGCTTTTGCGGCGCGGGCGCCGCCTCACCCGGCTGGGCCGCACTGCGATAGACGATGTCGTGCTCCTCTGTCAGCGCCAGGCCATGGGCGTTGAGATACTTATGCTCCACCAGCACGAACAGCAGCTCGCCGGAACGCCCGGCCTTGTGCGAGACGGACTGTATGGTCGAGCGGCGCTGCACCTGCTGGCCCACGCACAGCGGGTTGGCCGGCTCCCAGGACAGGCGTCCACCGGCCCACATGCGCCGCGGCAGCGGCACGGGCGGCAGAAAACCGCCGCGCTTCGGATGGCCATCGGGCCCGATCTCGCTGGCGCGCGCATGGGGCAGGAAGTACAGCCAATGCCACAGCGGCGGCACGACCGTGCCCAGGGCCGGTTCGGGGTCGTCCCGGTCCAGCGTGGCCGACAGGGCCGCCACGGGCATGGCGGTGAAGCTGTCGCTCAGAGTTTCGCTCTTGCCATGCCAGGTCTGCAGGTGGGCGAGGGCGGCGGGGTCTATGGTGGTG
>JAGPIX010000034.1 GCA_018054745.1 Alicycliphilus sp. | reverse complement strand
ATTCTCAAATCGCATCAATTCAGGCATCATCGCAGGCCATGAAAACGCCCCTGCCACCCATCACCCACCTGCGCACCCGGCCCGTGGCCGTGGGCCATTGGCGCGCCTTTCTGGCCGTGGCCCGGCATCTGAACTTTCGCGCCGCGGCCGAGGAGCTGGCCCTGACCCAGTCGGCCGTCAGCCGCCAGATCCAGGCGCTGGAGGACGAGGTCGGCGTGCCGCTGTTTTTGCGCCACACCCGCGCCGTGGAGCTGACCGGCGCCGGCGGCCAGCTGCAGCGCGCCGTGGCGCCGGCCCTGGAGCGCATGGACGCCGCCGTGCGCCTGGTGCGTCAAACGGCCGGGCGCAAGAGCGTGGCGATCACCACCTGGGCCAGCTTTGCCTCGATGTGGCTGATACCACGCATGGAGGAGTTCCAGCGCGACAACCCGGACATCGACATCCGCATGGACGCCAGCGATGCCATGGTGGATCTGGAGACCGCCGACGTGGACCTGGCCCTGCGCTCGGCCGTGCCCGGCAGCCAGCCGGCGGGCGCCGAGCGCCTGTTTGGCGAGCAGCTGGCGGTGGTCGCCAGCCCCTGGCTGCTGAAAAGCATGCCGCCGATACACGAGCCGGCCGACGTGGCGCGGTTCACCCTGATCGAGGCCGGGGATGCGCACCGCCTGCCCTATTTCGAGCTGATCACCTGGCGCCGCTGGTTCCAGGTGCATGGCCTGGAGAAGCTGCAGCCGCGGCGCTGGCTGTACTTCAACTACGCCCAGCAGATCGCCCAGGCGGCCCTGGCCGGCCAGGGCCTGGCGCTGGCACGCATGCCGCTGGTGGCGCAAAGCCTGGCATCGGGCGACCTGGTGGAGGTGCTGCCCGGCCATCGGCTGGATTCGCCGCTGGCCTATTGGCTGGTGGTGGGGCCGAGGAGCGGCCAGCGCCCGGAGATCCAGGCCTTCTGCGCCTGGCTGCTGCTGCAGGCCGAGGCCACGCGCCGCGCCATCGGCGAGGCGGCGCCGGTCACGACCCCTGACACCCCATGAATAGCTACATTTTTAATAGCTAATAGCGCTTGCTGCACAAGCGCAAAGGCCGTTTTTATTGCAAATGACCTATGGCCACATCAAGCCAATGTCACGCGCGCGAACTTGCGCTTGCCCACCTGCACCACGTAGCGACCGGTGGCCAGCTTCAGGCCCTTGTCGCTGACCACGCCGCCATCGACGCGCACGCCGCCGCCGTCGATCAGGCGGTTGGCCTCGCTGCTCGAGGGCGCCAGGCCCGCCTGCTTGAGCAGCGCCGCAATGCCCAGCGGCGCGCCGCACAGTTGCAGCTCGGGGATGTCGTCGGGAATGCCACCCCTGGCGCGGTTGTTGAAGTCTTCTTCAGCCGCATCGGCCGCGGCGGCGCTGTGAAAGCGCGCCGTGATCTCCTTGGCCAGCAGCACCTTGGCGTCCTTGGGGTTGCGCCCCTCGGCCACTTCCTGCCTGAGGCTGGCGATCTCGGCCAGGCTCCTGAACGACAGCAGGGTGTACCAGTCCCACATCAGCTCGTCCGAGATCGACAGCACCTTGGCGAACATGGTGTTGGCGTCCTCGGTGATGCCGATGTAGTTGTTCTTGGACTTGGACATCTTCTCCACCCCGTCCAGCCCCACCAGCAGCGGCATGGTGAGCACACACTGCGGCTCCTGCCCCCACTCCTGCTGCAGATGGCGGCCCATCAGCAGGTTGAACTTCTGATCCGTGCCACCCAACTCCAGGTCCGCCTTGAGCGCCACGGAGTCATAGCCCTGCAGCAGCGGGTACAAGAATTCATGGAGGCTGATGGAGCTGCCCTCGGTGAAGCGCTGGTGAAAGTCGTTGCGCTCCATCATGCGCGCCACCGTGTACTTGGCCGCCAGCTGGATCATGCCGCGCGTGCCCAGGGCGTCGTTCCATTCGCTGTTGTAGCGGATCTCGGTGCGCGCCGGGTCCAGCACCTTGGCGGCCTGGGTGTAGTAGGTCTCGGCGTTGACCTTGATCTGCTCGGCCGTGAGCGGCGGGCGCGTGCTGTTGCGCCCCGAGGGGTCGCCGATCAGCGTGGTGAAGTCGCCGATCAGAAAAATCACCTGGTGGCCCAGATCCTGCAGCTGGCGCATCTTGTTGAGCACCACCGTGTGGCCGATGTGGATGTCCGGCGCCGTCGGATCCAGCCCCAGCTTGATGCGCAGCGGCTGGCCCGTGGCCGCGCTGCGCGCCAGCTTGCGCGTCCAGTCCTCGCGCGGCAACAACTCGTCGACGCCGCGCAGTGACACTTCCAATGCCTGACGTACGTCATCGGTCACCGGGAAATTCGTAACAACGGTTTGATTCATAAGGGTTTTCAGGGTGTCACCAGGGGCGCAGGGACTATACTCTCGAGCGCTTTGTAGCAGCGGATTCTAGTGGCCCCGCCCATCCCACCGGCCCGGGGCCCCTTTCCGCAGCCATACCAAATTCCTTGTGCCTGCCGCCCACACGCGCCCGCGCCAGCGGCATGCAGGCACATCTGCCTGGGGTAAGACTCTTGAACAACGGCTTGACCACCGCCGGACTGCTTTTGCTCAGCCAGCTGAAGCAGACCCTTCAAACCCATCCGAAACGCATTACCGCCGCCCTGACAACGCTGCTGCTGACCACCGGCGGCGGCGCCTTTGCCGTGGCCTCGCTGGCGCCCGATCCGGCCGAACTGCCGGTGAGCACCGTGACCCAGGCCGTGCAGTCGCTGGCCGAGGGCGAGCCACTGTCGGCCCTGGTGGACGGGCCGGGCTTTTCGCTGTACCGCTCCGACGTCACGCGCGGCGCTGACACGGCCGAGAGCATCCTGCAGCGCCTGGGCGTTGCCGACCCCGCCGCCGCGGCCTTTTTGCGTGCCGACAATGCCGTGCGCCAGAACCTGCTGGGCCGCGTGGGCCGCTCCATGTCGGCCGAGGCCACGGACGACCACCGCCTGGTGCGCCTGACGGCCCGCTGGGCGCAGGACGACAGCGACCGCTTCCAGCGCCTGGTGGTCGAACGCAAGCCAGACGGCAGCTTCGCCTCGCGCATCGAATCGGCACCGCTCACCGTGGGCAGCCGGCTGGCCGGCGGCGTCATTCGCAGCTCGCTGTTTGCCGCCACCGACGCGGCCAGCATCCCCGATGCCGTGGCCGTGCAGCTGGCCGAGGTGTTCTCGGGCGACATCGACTTCCGCCGCGCGCTGCGCAAGGAGGATCGCTTCTCCGTGGTCTACGAGACGCTGGAGGCGGACGGCGAGCCGCTGCGCAGCGGCCGCGTGCTCAGCGCCGAGTTCCAGAACGGCGAGAAGACCTACAACGCCCTCTGGTTCCAGCCGCCTGGCGCCGCCAAGGGTGCGTACTACACGCTGGACGGGCAAAGCATGCGCCGCGCCTACCTGACCTCGCCGGTCGAGTTCTCGCGCGTCTCCAGTGGTTTTGCCATGCGCCTGCACCCCATCCACAAGACCTGGCGCGCCCATCTGGGCACCGACTTCGCCGCGCCCACGGGCACGGCGGTGCGCACCGTGGGCGACGGCGTGGTGGACTTTGCCGGCGTGCAGAACGGCTACGGCAACGTGGTCTACGTCAAGCACCGCAACCAGCATGTCACCATCTACGCTCACCTGAGCCGTATCGACGTGCGCAAGGGCGACAGCGTCGAGCAGGGGCAAAAGCTGGGCGCCGTGGGCGCCACCGGCTGGGCCACGGGCCCGCATCTGCACTTCGAGTTCCGCGTCAATGGCGAGGCCCGCGACCCGCTGAGCATCGCCCGTGAAAGCGAGGCCGCCCAGCCCGTGTCGAACGCCGCACGCCCGGCCTTCAACCGCCTGGCGTCGAACATGCGCGTGCAGCTGTCATCGGCCGTGCAAATCCTGCAGGCCAGCGCCGAATAAGGCCACGCCCTCCTTTGACGCAGTGGTACATCGGCCTGATGTCGGGCACCTCGCTCGACGGGGTCGATGGCGTGCTGGCCGAGTTTTCAGGGCAAAAATGCCGTGTAGCGCAGTACTCATCAGCGCAAATAGCTCCTGATTTAAGAGCAGAACTGCTCACACTCAACACCCCCGGCAATGATGAACTGCACCGCGCCGCACTGGCCGCGAATGCACTGGTGCGCGGCTATGCAGATGTGGTGCAACGCCTGCTGGCGCAAGCCGGGCTGAGGCCAGATGCCATCCACGCCATAGGCGCGCATGGCCAGACCGTGCGTCACCGGCCCCTGGCCTTCGATGGCACGGGCTACACCCTGCAGCTGAACAACCCCGCCCTGCTGGCGGAAATCACCGGCATCACCGTGGTGGCGGACTTTCGCAGCCGTGATGTCGCCGCCGGCGGCCAGGGCGCGCCGCTGGTGCCCGCCTTCCACCAGGGCATGTTTGGCCAGGCAGGGCGCAGCGTGGCCGTGCTCAACCTGGGTGGCATCTCCAATCTGAGTCTGCTGCGCGCCGATGGCGGCGTGCTGGGTTTTGACTGCGGCCCGGCGAACGCGCTGATGGACTATTGGTGCGAGCGCCACACCGGCCGCACCTACGACGACCAGGGTGCCTGGGCGCGCACCGGCCGGCCCCATGGCGCCCTGCTCGATGCCCTGCTGGCCGAGCCCTTTCTGGCCCTGCCGCCGCCCAAAAGCACCGGGCGGGATCTGTTCAACCCGCACTGGCTGGAGCCTCTGCTGGCAGCAGCCAGCAACGCCCTGCCGCAGGACGTGCAGGCGACGCTGGCCGAGTTCACCGCCAGAAGCTGCGCACAAGACTTGCTGCGCCACGCGAGCGACTGCGATCTGCTCATCGTCTGTGGCGGCGGCGCGCTCAATCAGTATCTGATGGAGCGCCTGCAGGCCCTGCTACCCGGGGTCACCGTGCAGGATTCGGCCCTCCATGGTCTGCCGCCACTGCAGGTCGAGGCCGCCGCGTTCGCCTGGCTGGCACGACAATGCCTGGCCGGCCAGACGGCCAGCCTGCCCGAAGTGACCGGCGCACGCGGCGCGCGCATCCTGGGCGCCATCTACCCCGCATGAACGGAAAAAAACCGCCTTGCAGCGGTTTTTTTGCCCCTGTACGGTTGGAAGTTTGTCAGTGCTCGGGCGTGGAGAAGCTGGAGCCGCAGCCGCAGGTGGTGTCGGCATTCGGGTTCTTGATGACGAACTGCGCGCCCTGCAGGTCTTCCTTGTAGTCGATCTCGGCGCCCACCAGGTACTGGAAGCTCATGGCGTCGATCAGCAGCGACACGCCATTCTTGGTCATGGTGGTGTCGTCCTCGTTGGTGATCTCGTCGAAGGTAAAACCGTACTGAAAGCCCGAGCAGCCGCCGCCCTGCACGAACACGCGCAGCTTCAGTTCAGGGTTGCCCTCCTCGGCGATCAACTCGGCCACCTTGGCAGCCGCGCTGTCGGTGAAAAGAATCGGGGTGGGCATCTCGGTGTCGGAGGTTTGTGCTACTGCGCTCATGGATTGCTCCAATGTTCAAAACTTGTTGGATGCTACTGCAAACATGCGGCCAACTCCGGTTCATGGCGACTTGCTGCCAAAACCCCTGGGGCTTTTGCCTGACCGTAAAAAGCACAAAGCCACCCGAAGGTGGCCTTGATGCGGTTGCAGAAAACCGTGCGGATTAACGCTTGGAGAACTGCTTGGCGCGGCGTGCGGAGTGCAGGCCGACCTTCTTGCGCTCGACTTCACGGGCGTCGCGCGTGACGAAGCCGGCGGCGCTCAGCTGGGGCTTGAGCGCTGCGTCGTAGTCGATCAGGGCGCGGGTGATGCCATGGCGGGCGGCGCCGGCCTGGCCGGACTCACCACCACCGTGGACGTTGATCTGGATGTCGAAGGCTTCGACATTGCCAGTCAGCACCAGCGGCTGCTTGGTAATCATGATCGAGGTTTCGCGGCCGAAATACTGTGCAATGTCCTTGCCATTCACAGTGATCTTGCCGGAGCCCTTCTTCAGAAACACGCGGGCGACGCTGGACTTGCGACGGCCGGTGCCATTGTTCCATTCACCAATCATGTCGGCTCCTTAGATTTCCAGGGGCTTGGGCTGCTGGGCGCTGTGCGGATGCTCCGCGCCACCGTAGACCTTGAGCTTCTTGATCATGGCGTAGCCCAGAGGGCCCTTGGGCAGCATGCCCTTGACGGCCTTCTCCAGCGCGCGGCCGGGGTGCTTGGCCTGCAGATCGCGGAAGTTGGTGGCCGTGATGCCGCCGGGATAGCCCGAGTGACGGTAGTACACCTTGTCGGTGGACTTGGTGCCGGTGACCTTGAGCTTGGAGGCGTTGACGATGACGATGAAGTCACCGGTATCGACGTGAGGCGTGTAAATGGCTTTGTGCTTGCCGCGCAGACGGTGGGCCACTTCGCTGGCGACCCGGCCGAGCACCTTATCGGTGGCGTCAATCACAAACCACTCGTGCACGACCTCAGCGGGCTTGGCGCTGAAAGTGGACATGAGTTTCTCTTTGCAAGAGGGGGTTTGACGGTCCTTTTCCACGGTCGGTGCTCCTCGTGACTGGGAGCCTCTTAGGTGGGTGCATGAAGAATTTCATGCCTCGCCGCGGGACCAAAATTCGCTGCGAAGCCCGCCATTATACAAAAATGCCGGCCTACTGCCCATACAGCTGGCGCTGGCGCTCCTGTGCCTCGCGACGCACGCGTTCGTCCACGCAAACCGGGTGGTTGGCGATGCCGTCTTCCTGGCAGGCCTGGTGGATGCACATGCTGCGCGCCCAGAAGCCGGCGCTGGCACAGCTGTCCAGCGGATTGCCCGCCCGCGGGTGCGCCTGCGGCGCGGCGGGCATGGCCGCCTCCAGCACCACCAGCCCGGGCTGGGGCATCGGCTCCAGGGTCGATGCAGGCAGCTCTGGCGCAGGCGCGGGATGCGCCTGGCGCATGCCGCCATCCATGGCCTGGCGCGCTGGCTGCACCATGGGCGCCAGTGGACGGGGCTCTTCGGTCTCGGCCAGCTCGGTGATGATTTCACTCTCGGGCGTCTGGCGCGGCGCGCGCGGTTTCTGCTCCCACCACAGGCCGGCTGCCATGACAAGCACCGCGGCCGAGCCGGCCATGGCCCATAGCGTCCGCCGCACCTGCGGGCTACGGTGGGGGCGCAGGCGGCGCCGACGCTGCGAGTGTGTGGGCAAGGGTGCTGCAGGCTGTTGTGGCGCGCTGGCCTGCGTCTGGATCTGGGTGTTGACCACCGGCACAGCCACGCCCTCGGCATGCCTGTCCTGCGGCTCGACCCAGCTGGCGCCAAGCTGCGCCCGAAAATCAAACGACTCCAGCCCCGGCGGGGCGCTGTCCATCTCCATGGCCAGCAGGAGCTCAGCGACGGACTGCGGCCTGTACTGCGGCTGCAGCGCCAGACATTGCGCCATGGCATCCACGAGCGCCGATGAATACTCGATGCCGAACTGCTTGCGCACCTGGCGTGCCACGCGTGCCATGGGCAGCATGCGGTCACGCTGCGCGCGCTGCGTGGCCGGCTGGGGGGCGCCGTGGCGCAGGCAGCCATGCACCGTCGCGCCCAGGGCATACAGATCGCTCCAGGGCCCTTGCTGCATATCGGCCGGGGCATCGGTGTACTGCTCCAGGGGCGCGTAGTTCACCTTCAGCACCGCCGGCTGCCTGCGGTTGCTGATGGCGTGGCGCGCCGCCCCCAGATCCAGCAGCACCGGCGGGCCGTGGTTCTGCAAAAAGATGTTGTCCGGGGAGATGTCGCGGTGCAGGGTCTGCCCATCGTGCAGCACGCGCAGGGCGCTGGTGACCGACCACAGCAGCGTGCGCAGCCAGGCCTCGGGCGGCGGCGTGCGCATGTGCGCGCGCGCCTGCTTGAGCGTCATGCCGCAGTACAACGGCATGACCATGTAGGCGGTGTGATTGGCCTCCCAGAAGCGCAGCACCTTCACCAGGCTGGGGTGCTCAAAGCGCGCCAGCAGGCGCGCCTCGTCCACGAACGAGGCCAGGCCGGCCTGGAACGACTGCTCGTCCGACGACGAGCGCACCCACAGCGAATGCCCGTCGGCGCGCCCGGCGAGCGCTGCCGGCATGTACTCCTTGATGGCCACGAAACGCTGCAACTGGTGATCGAACGCCTGATAGACCATGCCAAAGCCGCCCACCCCCAGCAGCGACACCACCTCGAACTCGCCCAGCCGCGTTCCCGGCGGCAGGGCTTGAGACTGCTGCGCCACACCGGCCGGCGTGGCGCGATGGTTAGCTACGGACATGGGAAGGGGCAGAACGGGTGCGGGTTGCTGGCGCAAGAGAAGGGTGATCATGGCCCAGGGCCCGCCCCGACAAGCAACAAAGCGCATCCATGTCGGCCCATGGCAACACCCCACCAAACGGGTCGCGTGCTTGCGGCGCGCTTGCGGGCCGCTACCATTGCGCGCATGTTCAGTTATCGCCACGCCTTCCATGCAGGCAACCACGCCGACGTGCTCAAACACACGGTGCTGATTGCCACCCTGCAACACCTTCTACAAAAAGACGCGGCTTTGACCGTACTGGATACACATGCAGGGGCGGGTCTGTACCGGCTGGACGGCGACTATGCGACCACCAGCGCCGAATCCGCCGACGGCATTCTGCGCCTGGTGGCGCCCGCCACGCCGCCGGCGCTGACGCCCGCGCTGCAGGACTATGTGGACATGGTGCGCGCCTTCAACCAGGGCGCGGTCACGCGCGTCTATCCCGGCTCGCCCTTCATTGCCCAGCGCCTGCTGCGCGATCAGGACAAGCTGAAACTGTTCGAGCTGCACCCCACCGACGCACGCGCCCTGGCCGGCAACGTGGCCCAGCTGGAGGCCGGCCGCCAGGTGGCCGTGCTGCCCGAGGACGGTTTTGAGGGTGTCAAGAAATTTTTGCCTCCACCGGCCCGCCGCGCGCTTGTATTGTGCGATCCTAGCTATGAAATAAAGAGCGACTACGGGCGTGTGCTGGACCTGGTGCAGGACAGCCTGAAGCGCTTTGCCACCGGCGTGTACGCTGTCTGGTACCCCATCATCCCCAGGCCCGAGGCACATGACCTGCCGCGCCGCCTGAAGACCATGGCCAACAAGGCCGGCAAGCCCTGGCTGCACGCCACGCTGACGGTGAAATCCAGCAAGCTGGCCGCCCCTGCCAGCGAAAACCAGCGCCGCCCCGGCCTGCCGGCCAGCGGCATGTTCCTGATCAACCCGCCGTTCACGCTGCAGGCCGCGCTGCGCGAGGCCCTGCCGCAGATGGCCGAGCTGCTGGCCCAGGACCGGCATGCGACCCATGGGCTGGAGGTCGGCGGCTGATCCTGGACATCAGGGTCACCGGCGCTTGCGCGCTGCGGGGGCCTTGCGCGGCGCGGGTCGCTGCAAGGCGCGCGCGGCCACCCCTTCGTCCAGCCCCAGGCCCGAGCCCTGGGCTGCCTGCTCCAGGCTTTCGGGGCAGGCCTCGTCCTCGGCGGCCAGCTGCCACAGCTCGACCGGCTTGATGCCCAGGCCCATCATGCCGAGCTCCTCGGCCGCGGCGCGGCTCAGGTCGATGATGCGCCCGGGCGTGAACGGTCCGCGGTCGTTCACGCGCACGATGACCGTGCGGCCGTTGACCAGGCTGCGCACGCACAGGCGCGCGCCAAAGGGCAGGCTGCGGTGCGCGGCCGTCAACTCCTCGCGGTCGTAGCGCTCACCGTTGGCGGTGCGCCGCCCGTGCAGGCTGTCGGCATAGAACGAGGCCTGGCCGCTGGCCAGCAACAGCGGCGGCTCGACCTCCGGCGCACGCAGGGCCGGTGCGCCCGCGCCTTCACCGGGGGGTCGCTGGGGCTTGATGCGCAGCGCGGTGGCGGGTCGCTCCTGCGGCGGCGCCGGCACCGCGGCGCTGGACTGCGGCGCCGCAACAACGGGCGCTGCGGTGGTGGTCACAGGTGCGGGTGGCTGTGGCGCGGCACAGCCCGCCAGCCAGGCCGCCACCAAAACCGCTGGCAGCCCAGGCTGGCGGCGCAACCTGGGGCTGCCGCCGCTTCGCATCAACGCCCCAGCCGCTGGCAGATGGCCAGCGTGGCCGTGCTCTGGTTCATGGTGTAGAAGTGCAGGCCCGGTGCGCCGGCGGCGACGAGCTGCTCGCACAGGCGCGAGACCACGTCCAGCCCGAAGGCGCGGATGCTGGCGCTGTCATCGCCAAAGCCCGAGAGGCGCAGGCGTATCCAGCGCGGAATCTCGGCGCCGCAGGCATCGGAGAAGCGCATCAGCTGGGTCGAGCCGGTGATCGGCATGATGCCGGGGACGATGGGGATGTTCAGGCCCAGGCGGCGCGTCTCATCGACAAAGCGGCTGTAGGCGTCGGCGTTGAAGAAGTACTGCGTGATGGCCGAGTCGGCCCCGGCGCGCACCTTGGCGGCGAAGGCCTGCAGATCGGCCTCGGGCGAGCGCGCCTGCGGGTGCATCTCGGGGTAGGCGGCCACCTCGATATGAAAGTCATCGCCCGTCTCGGCGCGGATGAAGGCCACCAGGTCGCTGGCGTAGTGGAATTCGCCGCCCAGGCCGTAGCCGCTGGGCAGGTCGCCGCGCAGCGCCACCAGGCGCTTCACGCCCATGGCCTTCAGTTCGGCGAGCTGCGCGCGCACGCTGTCTTTGGTGGCGCCTATGCAGGAGAAATGCGAGGCAGCCTGCACCCCCTCGGCCAGAATCTCGCGCACCGCGGCGAAGGTGCCGGCCTGGGTGGAGCCGCCAGCGCCATAGGTGACCGAGCAGAACTGCGGCGCGCGCGCATACAGCTGCTGACGCACGGTGCGCAACTTGTCTGCCCCTTCGGGCGTCTTGGCGGGAAAGAACTCGAAACTCAGCGGCAGGCTCATACGGCCCTCCTTGCATCAACAAAAAATTCGCGATTGCCATCGCCGCCAGCGATGGGGCTGTCATGCCAGCCGATCACCTGCAGGCCAATGTCTGCGCAGCAGGCGCGGATGCGCTGCTCCACCTCGGCGTACAGGCTGGCGTCGCGCACGATGCCGCCCTTGCCCACCTGGCCGGGCTGCAGCTCGAACTGCGGCTTGACCAGCATCAGCAGACGGCCTTCAGGCTTGAGCAGTGGCACCAGGGCCGCCAGCACCAGCGTCAGCGAGATGAAGGACAGGTCGCCCACGACGAGGTCGAAGGCGGGCGTGATGTCGTCCTTCTCGCGCCCGGGCAGGCGCTTGCGCACCGTTGCCAGCCGGCCTTCGGCGCGATCCTTGGCCTTGGTGGCGCGCTCAGCCTTGAAGGCTTCGATCTCGTGCTCCTTGGCGTCTGCGCTGTCGTCGTACTCGTCGTCGATCATGCCGCCGTTGCGCATCCAGGCGTAGGGAGCTTCGGGCTGGGTGTCGTTGTCGTCGGGCTCAAGCTCCTCGCGCACGCTGAGCGCTTCTTCGCAACCCTCCTGCAGCGCCTGGGGCGTGAGGTGGCGTGCGTTCAGGCCTTCGACGGCGATGACGCGCGGATCGGCACGCAGGCGCTCGTGCAGCTGGCCCTGGCCCACGTCCACGCCAATCACCTGCGCGGCGCCGGCCTGCAGCAGGCAGTCGGTGAAGCCGCCGGTGCTCTGGCCCACGTCCAGGCAGCGCAGGCCATGCACGTCGAGACTGGTGGCCTGCAAAGCACCTTCCAGCTTGAGCCCGCCGCGCGAGAGATATTTGGCCTCGGCCGCGTCGAGCAACTGCAGCTCGGCCCCGACCGGAATGTCGTCGCCATTCTTGGCCACCTTGTTCCACGGCAGCGTAGCCGCCAGGCGCCACTGCACGCCGGCGGCGATCAGGCGCTGGGCCTGCGAGCGGGTGCTGGCATGGCCGCCCTCCACCAGAAATACGTCTGCGCGCATGGCGCGGGTCCTTTATGAATCAAATAGGGCTGTAACGCTTTACTGGAAAGCGTGGACAGCTATGGTTTTACTCCCTCTCCCGCTGGCGGGAGAGGGTGGGGCGAGGGTGTGCTGGTAGCCAGCACTGCGCCTGTACTCCCCCTCACCCCTGCCCTCTCCCCCACGGGGGAGAGGGAGTTGGACGCCATCAATAGCGGTAGGTATCGGGCTTGTACGGGCCGGTCTTGGCGACGCCGATATAGGCCGCCTGCGCGTCGGAGAGTTCCGTCAGCTGCGCGCCTACCTTCTTCAGGTGCAGGCGTGCCACCTTTTCATCCAAAATCTTGGGCAGCACATAGACCTTGCCCACTTCGTACGCATCCGGGCGCGTGAACAGCTCGATCTGGGCCAGCGTCTGGTTGGCGAACGAGTTGCTCATGACAAAGCTGGGGTGGCCGGTGGCGCAGCCCAGGTTCACCAGGCGGCCCTTGGCCAGCAGGATGATCTTCTTGCCGTCGGGGAAGATGACGTGGTCCACCTGGGGCTTGATCTCGTCCCACTGGCAATGCTCTTCGAGCTTGGCGACTTCGATCTCGTTGTCGAAGTGGCCGATGTTGCAGACGATGGCCTCGTTCTTCATGGCCTGCATGTGCTCGAAGGTGATGACGTCGCGGTTGCCGGTGGTCGTCACGAAGATGTCGCACTTGTCGGCGGCGTACTCCATGGTCACCACGCGGTAGCCTTCCATGGCCGCCTGCAGGGCGTTGATGGGGTCGATCTCGGTCACCCAGACCTGGGCGCTCAAAGCGCGCAGCGCCTGGGCGCTGCCCTTGCCCACGTCGCCATAGCCGGCCACACAGGCCACCTTGCCGGCGATCATCACGTCGGTGGCGCGCTTGATGCCGTCCACCAGCGATTCGCGGCAGCCGTAGAGGTTGTCGAACTTGGATTTCGTCACCGAGTCGTTGACGTTGATGGCGCGGAACTTGAGCAGGCCCTTGGCCGACATCTCGTTCAGGCGGTGCACGCCGGTAGTCGTCTCCTCGGTCACGCCCATGATCTGCGCGCTCTTGCGGCTGTACCAGGTAGGGTCCACGGCCAGCTTGGCGCGGATGGCGGCGAAAACGATCTTCTCTTCTTCGGAGCCAGGATTGGCCAGCACCGACAAATCCTTCTCAGCGCGCTGGCCCAGGTGCATCAGCATGGTGGCGTCGCCGCCGTCGTCCAGGATCATGTTCGGGCCTTCGTCCTTGGCACCGGCGGGGCCAAATTCAAAGATGCTGTGCGTGTAGTCCCAATAGTCTTTCAGCGACTCGCCCTTGATGGCAAACACCGGCACGCCGGTGGCGGCAATCGCGGCGGCGGCGTGGTCTTGCGTCGAGAAGATGTTGCACGAGGCCCAGCGCACGTCGGCGCCCAGGGCCGTGAGCGTCTCGATCAGCACGGCGGTCTGGATGGTCATGTGCAGGCTGCCGGTGATGCGCGCGCCCTTCAAAGGCTGCTGCGCGGCGAATTCCTCGCGCACCGCCATCAAGCCGGGCATCTCGGTCTCGGCAATCTTGATTTCCTTGCGGCCCCAGGCGGCCAGGGTGATGTCGGCAATGGCCGAGTCGGCGGGAGATTTGAGAACTGCGCTCATGGTGTGTTCCTTCACGAATGGGAAAAAACCACGCGCCTGGGGAAAGCATGAAAACCGTTCACCGCACAGGCCTGGCGTGGGTGAGCGTCGTTGCAAGAGTGGGTTCCGAGCCTCACGCCCCGCTCGCCCTGCTGCCAGGTGGGGGACGCTGCAACGCTCCTCGGAAAGGGCGCGATTATACCGGGGTGCTGGTTTCTACCTACGGTTTTTGGCAATCCTTGCCAAGACTCGTAAAATCACGCCCCATGAGCACGGTCACCATGAACATCTCTCTGAGCGACGAGCTGAAGGCCTTTGTCGATGCCCGCGTGCAGGCGCGCGGCTACAGCAGCACCAGCGAGTACATGCGCGACCTGGTGCGCCGCGACGAGGAGCGCGCCGCAGAGGAGCGCTTCGCGGCGCTGATCCAGGAGGGCGTTGATTCGGGCATCGATCCACGGCCTTGGGAGGAGCACCGTGCCGAACTGCGCGCACGCATTGCCGCAGCACGCAACGCTGAAAGCAAATCCGTGTGAAAGTGCTGCGCCGCCACATCCGGGCCAGCCGCGACATCGATCAGACCATCGCCTACTATCTGGAACACGCTCCCAAGGGCGTGGCCGATCGATTTCTGGACGAGCTCGAACTGGCTTTGCAGCACCTTGCGCAGCACCCAGGCACAGGCTCCAGGCGCTACGCCAACGCCTCCTCGATCGAGGGGCTGCGTTTTTGGACGTTGCGCCACTTTCCTTTTGCCGTGTTCTACGCCGAGCACCCCCACCATATCGCCGTGCTGCGCGTCTTGCACCAGTCGTCAGACCTGCCCCAGCACTTGAATTGAACCATCGAGAACTTCGTGTCCTACGCCCAAGAAACCCGGCGCCGCCGCACCTTCGCCATCATTTCCCACCCCGACGCCGGCAAGACCACGCTGACGGAAAAGCTGCTGCTGTTCTCGGGCGCGATCCAGATCGCCGGCGCCGTCAAGGGCCGCAAGGCCAGCCGCCACGCCACGTCCGACTGGATGGAGATCGAAAAGCAGCGCGGCATCTCGGTGGCGTCTTCGGTGATGCAGATGAGCTACCGCGATCACGTCATCAACCTGCTGGACACACCCGGCCACAAGGACTTCAGTGAGGACACCTACCGCGTGCTCACCGCGGTTGACTCGGCGCTGATGGTGATCGACGCCGCCAACGGCGTGGAGGCGCAGACGCGCCGCCTGATCGAGGTCTGCCGCCAGAGGGACACGCCCATCATCACCTTCGTCAACAAGATGGACCGCGAGGTGCGCGACCCGCTCGACATCCTCGACGAGGTCGAGCGCGAGCTGGGCATGCCCTGCTGCCCCATGACCTGGCCGGTGGGCCAGGGCAAGAGCTTCGGCGGCATCATCGACCTGCGCACGCAGAGCATGACGGTGTTCCAGGCCGGCAGCGAGAAGCGCCCGGAGGACTTCGAGGTCATCCCCCTGAGCGACGTCGCCACGCTGCGCGCGCGCTTTGGCAAGGCCTACGACGATGCCATCGAAAGCATGGAGCTGGCCGTCGGCGCGTCCATCGCCTGGGACCACCAGGAGTTTCTGGCCGCGCGCCTGACGCCCGTGTTCTTCGGTTCGGGCGTGAACAACTTCGGTGTCATGGAGGTGCTCAATGCGGTGGTGGACATGTCGCCACCGCCGGGAGCGCGCATCGCCTACACCGAGGTGAACCGCCAGCGCGAACAGCTCACGATTCACCCCGAGGACAAGGGGTTCTCCGGCGTGGTCTTCAAGGTGCAGGCGAACATGGACGCCAACCACCGCGACCGCATCGCCTTCGTGCGCGTGGCGTCGGGCCGCTACCAGCCTGGCATGAAGATGAAGGTGCAGCGCACGGCCAAGGAGCTGCGCCCGACCAGCGTGGTCACGTTCATGAGCCAGCGCCGCGAGGCCGTAGATGAAGCCTACGCCGGCGACATCATCGGCTTCACCATCCACGGCGGCGTGCAGCTGGGCGACAGCATCACCGACGGCCCGGCCCTGCAATTCACCGGCCTGCCGTTCTTCGCCCCTGAGATGTTCATGACCGTGGTGCTCAAGAACCCGCTGCGCACCAAGCAACTGCAGCAGGGCC
Source organism: Alicycliphilus sp. (assembly GCA_018054745.1). Classification (GTDB taxonomy): domain Bacteria; phylum Pseudomonadota; class Gammaproteobacteria; order Burkholderiales; family Burkholderiaceae_C; genus Alicycliphilus; species Alicycliphilus limosus. The sequence continues at coordinate 8,189 of JAGPIX010000034.1, read as the reverse complement.
TGATGCAGCTGGGCGAGGAAGGCGCGATCCAGGTCTTCAAGCCCGACGCCGGCGGTAATATGCTGCTGGGCGCCGTCGGCCAGCTGCAGTTTGAAGTGGTGCAGCACCGCCTGAAGACCGAATATGACTGCGACGTCCGCCTGGAAGGCTGCCAGTACACCGGCGCGCGCTGGATCACCGCCGACACGCCGGCCGAATTGCGCGAATTTGAAGCCGCCTACCCGCTGCGCATGGCGCACGATGCGGCGAACACGCTGACCTATCTGTGCACCAGCCCGTATGACGTGCGGCTGGCGCAGGAGCGCTTTCCCAAAATCCACTTCCATCCGCTGCGTGAGCATGCGGGGTTGGAGCTACAGGGGGCGTAGTCTTCAATGGGCGCTTACTGGGACTAGCGGGCAAGATGGCTGGACTTCAAACCAGCCTATATTCCGATAGACCCCCAGTCGGGTCAGTCCTGGATTGCGTGCAAGTGCGTCTAACCACTGAACCGGAGCCACCACCCGCGCAGCCCCCGTGCATGAGAAATCAAACCGCCATGGATTGACATGAACATGCACCTGATCGACTGAACCCAAGACGAGACGGTACCCGCTGACTGTCTCCACATCATCCATGAGATAAAACCCAAGATGCTGGTACCGGTTCACCTGGGGCCACTCGGCCCTCGGCAGATTCATGCGCGCCCACATGGCGCGATGCGGGTAGTAGAAGACGCCGTTGGCGATAGGAATACCAACCGCCGCAAAAGTCATGGCGCCAATGCCATCCCCGTTCAGCACCAAGGTTCGTTGCGAACGCCCCTCCGTGTCGGTGGCATATGGACGATGCCCCTGCATCAATTCAACCTCGGCAGGCGCAATGCGCAATGGATTGAATTGGACGACCGCCAGTAAATACACGACCAGCATCAGCGCGACCGCAGAACCCATGCGCCCCCACAGAGCCCAGCCGCAGATAAACGCTGCTGCCACAGCCATTGCACCAATGAGAATGGGGCTGCCTGCGTTAGGTACAAAACTCAATGGCGTGTGCGACAAGGTAAGCACAACCATACCAGCGCTTAACAAGGCCAATGCTATAGCCGCCACCCGCCATCCCCATGACGCAGGCGCCACAGCACTGGGAGCGTACAGGCAGAAAAGCACCGCCGTGACCAGGCCGAACCCCACATCCATGCGCGTAACAGGCATATTCCCCCAGAGTGTGATCCGCGCCAGATCAATGGGGATGCCCATCAAGGTATAGGCCCAGTAACACCCCATGAAGACGGCGCATCCCAGCAGAGTCCCTCGCATTTGCCGATCCCGGACAAAACTCACAGCAACCAAGGCCAGCATCAGCAACGGCAAGATGACATATGAGCTAGCTTCCGATGGGTTGCTGTCCAGTCCCGTAGTACGAAGCGACTCCATGCCGTGATAGCCACGCAAATGCCACCACCATCCCAGATCACCCCCCGGCATGGCACCGCGTCCGCCGGGATACACCGTAGCGCGCATAAGGGCGATTGCATCCTTGGTGTCCAACCACCAACTGCCCAGCAGTGCCCCCAGGATCGCAGCAGATACGACCAGCGCCACCAGTTGCACGCTTCCAAAGCGAATGCGTTCACGGTTATCGGCCCACCAGCCCAGACCTATAAAGGCCATCGCACTACCCACAACGATGATCCATGCCGGGTAAAGTACCAGGCACCAGCACGCCAATAACCAGCCCAAAACAGCCCCCAGCACCGCACCCATCCAGAACCCGGTACACCGCAGAAGGTACGTTGCCACTACGAATGCAAGAGCCGGAAACAAGGTGGCGTACAGCGGCCAGTTAGACCACGCTGCCGCATACGGCGCTAGACAAAACGCTAGTGACAAGGCCAGGTTCAGCCCTCGCTGTGCCGGCCGCAGCACATTGAGCATCCACCACAAAGCCAGCAAACAACCCCAAAACGGCAACTGCCAATGCCACGCCATGGCTTGGCGCAACGGCAGTACGAAATAGCCCCAGGTTGCAGGCCGCGCCAGCGCCGCCCATTGCTGCACAGGAACGCCGGTCATCCCGATCACTCCCATGTTCTGACCGCCCTCGCCTAGTAGCCCATTGATCACCGGGAAACGGGGCTCGTGGTGCAGCTGTGCCAACAGGTTGGGCAATTGCACGCCCCATTCATCGCCACGAACGCCTTCGTCACCAAGCAAGGTACGCGAGGCCCCTTGCACTTCAAGAACGCTTTCTCCATATGGACTGTTGAACAACACCCCCATGGAGCTGCCTGTCACACCGGTGGCAACCAACAACACGAACACCGCACCAATACCCCATGCCATGCGATTGCCATCCAGCCACCGCTGCTGCCACGCCAACCCCTCACTACCCCAGCGACGCAGCGCATAGACAATGACCATCACGCTCAGCAGCACCAAGGCCAGCGCACGCCAGTGTCGGCGCTTGATTTCCTGAATCACTACCGTTGGCACATCGGTGGTCGCACCTTTGAGCGTGACACGCTGTCCATTTGCGAACACGGCCGTCAAATGCACCGTGTGCATGCCGGCTGGCAAGGCATCACGCAAGCGCACATTCCAAGCAAATCCAACCCCCGCCTGCCCACCAGTCGCCGGATGGTCTGATGGAATATCGACTCGTGGTGTCCAGTTCAACTCCAGTCTTGTCGATTCATAGATTTGCCCCCCAGATTCAGGATGAGTTCGGGCGGCTGTTGGCCATCACCCCCTCCCAAACTCCAACCTCGAAGGCTCACTTGGCGCATTGATGGGTCATAGCTCCAGGACTCAATCGCCCCATGCACCTCCGGCACTTCCGCACCCCGAACAGTAGCCGACAGGGTACTCAGCAATAGAAAAAACACCAAAAACAATCGGTGCATCATGAATGGCGAATCAGTGCTATGCACCTGATTGACGTGATCGGGCTCGCGATTATGGCCGGCTCAAAAGACTGCCAAACTGCGTGCCCGCCTAGAATCCATGGGTTTTCGCTCGGCCCTATTGCCTTCCATGTCAATCCCCCTTGGCCTGTACACGCTACTTTGCGTGTTCGGCATCTCCATCGGCCAGTTGCTGTTCAAGAAGGCGTCCGCTGCCCTACCCGCCACCCTGTCTCTGATCGGTCTGCTGCAAAACGGCTGGCTGATGGCGGCTTTGGTGCTCTATGGCATCACCACGCTGGGATGGGTCTGGATTCTTCGTCATGCCCCGCTCTACCTTGCCTATCCCTTCATGGGCCTGGCCTTCCTGATCGTGCCAACGCTGGCTTGGGCCTTTCTGGGTGAGCCCCTGCACTGGCGCACCTTGGCTGGCGGCGCCTTGATCATGGCCGGCGTAGCGCTGGCCTCCACGAGCTGAGCTCTGTTTGTCATGCGCATCGCCGTCGCCATTCCCTGCTACAAAGTCACCCGGCATGTCCTGGAAGTTATCCAAGCCATCGGCCCTGAAGTCGAGGCCATTTACGCGGTGGACGATGCCTGTCCGGACGGCAGCGGCCGCTTCATTGAGGAACACAACCGCGACCCGCGCGTGCGGGTGCTGTACAACCCCGAGAACCGTGGCGTAGGCGGCGCCATCGTCACCGCCTACCAGGCCGCCATGGCCGATGGCATGGATATCGTGGTGAAGATCGACGGTGATGGGCAGATGGACCCAGCATTGCTGCCCAGCTTCGTGCGGCCGCTGCTGCAGGGGCGGGCCGACTACACCAAGGGCAACCGCTTCTTCAGACCCGAGTCGGTACAGGGCATGCCGCCGGTGCGGCTGTTTGGGAATGCCATGCTGTCCTTCCTGACCAAACTCAGCTGTGGCTACTGGAACGTAATGGACCCCACCAACGGCTATACGGCCGTGCGTACCAGCGTGTTGGCCGAGCTGCCGCTGGACAAGCTGGAGCAGCGCTATTTCTTCGAAACCGACATGCTATTTCGCCTGAACACTGTGCGCGCCGTGGTGAAGGACATTCCGATGGACTCGGTCTATGCGAATGAGGAGTCCAACCTCAAGGTCGGGCGCGTGCTGCCTGAATTCCTTAAGAAGCACATTTCACGCTTGTGGCGCCGCTATGTGTACAACTATCTGGTGCGCGACTTCAACGTAGGCACGCTGTACAGCCTGAGTGGCGTGCTATTGCTGCTCGCCGGTACTGCGTTTGGCACCTGGCACTGGGTTTCCGGCAACTTCAACAGCCACCCCGCCACCAGCGGCACGGTCATGCTTGCGGCCCTGCCTGTGTTGATTGGCATCCAAAGCTTGATTGCCTTCCTGCACTATGACGTGAGTAACGTGCCGACCGAACCGCTCAGCCTGTCGCTGGATCATTCGGCGCTTCCACCCAACGATCTCAGTGTTTCATAAAACATATGGTGGCAGCTTCACTGCTGCGCTCGGTGGAGCCCGAATGATTTCCTCTTTGACCCGGGCCGTGGCCCTGCTCAGCTTTTCACTCGCCACAGCAATGGCATCCGCTCAACCCGAAGCGCAGGGGCAACGCAGGCCGATGATCATCTCCCCTACGGTGGACGGCATGCTGTTGTGCGACGAGGCCGCAAAGAACACTGCCATCACGAACATTGACGCAGCATATGCCTATTGTGGCCAGCGCAAGCTCGATGGCGCTGCTGCCATCACACGCCTACTGAACACGCTGGAGCCGGGAGGCGCCAAGGGTGCGGTGCAGGTCGGCTACACGGCCACGCTGCAATTGCTGGGACTGTTCCAGAAAACGTCCAAAGGGTGGGCTATCGATAAAGAACGGGTGGACACCTTTCTACGCGTGATCAGCAAGGTAGATCGCCCCGTCATCCTGTATTTCTCGGCGGATCACTTCGACTCCATCGGCCCGCTTGCTGAGGAACTGCGTGGAGACCCCGTCAACCTCATGCAACTGCGCGACGGCAAACCGCTGGAGCTGGGCTACTTCGGTTATCGCATCATTCCCTACACGCTGTCACCCGACCCCACCATTCCCGTCAATCGCTATCGCTTCGAAGCGCTGGACTACCTCGCCCAACGCATCAAGGCCCTGCCGCAGAAGGTACAACGGCGCATCGTGGCCTATACGCTGGCTGGTGAACTGCACCACATGTTTCCAGACTTCGAAAACGGCATGGGGGCCTACCAAGACATTCAAGTGACGGACTACAGCCCCAGCTCCGTGGCGGCGTTCCGGCAATGGCTGCGGGTCAGATACCAGACCGTGGATCAATTCAATACAGCCCATGGCTTTGCCTTTGCATCTTTTGACGCGATTCCGGCCCCATCACGCGACATTCGCAAGGAAAAACTGTCCTCGTTTGCCGAACACTACGACGCTTTTGCTGCGGGCACGCTGCCTATTGCCGGCTGGCTTTGGGATCCGGGCAACCGTATTCAAAGCCTTGATCTCTATGTGGACGGGCAACTCGTAGGTGCCGTCCCGCGAGGCCTGAATCGATTGGACGTATACCGTGCTGAAAACACCATCACCGACCCCAATACGGGATACCGGTACGACCTGGATTTCAGCAGTTTGACACCAGGGCGCCACCTTGCCCAAGTCGTCGCCGTCTCTCAAGGCGTACGCCATCAAGTTGCCCAGGTTGAATTCGTGATCGTGCCTCGTGACCAGGGCCGCGTTCGCAGCACCAAACCTGCACAGCTTTCTGGGCTGAAGGACGCCAAGCAACTACCCGGGGTGCGTTCATGGCTGGACATGCCGCGCCCTTTGCAAGACCTGTACTACAACCCGATTGCACGGGACTGGAACAAGTATCGCGAATCACAGGTGTACGGCTTTCTGCAAGCATTCCATGACCGGGCGCTGAAGGCGGGGCTACCAAAGTCCCAATTGTTTTCACACCAGATCGTTCCCGACGTCAACTCTTCATGGAACCCGATACTTTTTGCAGCAGGCACCACCCTGGAAGGTAGTGCCCCGTGGCAGCATGGACTGAATATGTACGGAGGTGCCACCAACAGTACCTGGCTGCGCAGCTTTATGGAGCGTCACAAAATCACCGACTACGGAGCTCCTGAGTTCAATCCACAACAGTGGAAGCGCGACGGCGTGCATCTCGCGGCCCTGCAGTCACACCTCGATGCCGGCGCACGCTTCATCAGCCCATACTACTTTTCAGTTATTCCCGACAGATTCAAGGGCGGCGTGGAGCATGGGGTCAACCGCATGGAGATCCGCCCCGACAACACCAAGGATGGCTCCGACAAGTTCTTTCACGCCATCATTGAATTCGCAAAACGTTGAGCATCCACGACCTTGGCGGACTAGCAACGGCTTTCACTACACGCCCCTCTATGCAACCCCTTGCCCTGTGGCCTGGCCCGACACGCCAACACATCTTCGGCGTGCTCACCGACATCGACGACACCCTGACCACCGACGGCGCCATCACACCCGACGCGCTGGCGGCGTTGGCCGACCTGAAAGCCGCCGGCCTGCACGTGATCGCCATCACTGGCCGGCCCGTGGGCTGGAGCGAGCCGTTTGCCGCCAGCTGGCCGGTGGACAGCATCGTGGCCGAGAACGGGGCCGTGGCGCTGTTGCCGCAGGATACTAGGAAAAACAGCCTTGAGCGCCCACCAATAAAGCGCGAACAGCTATCAAAAATATATCAACAGGACGCCGCCGCACGCGCCGCCAATTACGCGCGCATGCAGCAGGTGCTGGCCGACATCGAGGCGCGCGTGCCCGGTGCGCGGCGCGCCACCGACTCGGCCGGGCGCGAGACCGACATCGCCATCGACCACAGCGAGTTCACGCAGCTGCCGCAAGCGGCCATCGACGCCTGCGTGGCCATCATGCGCGCCGCAGGCATGATGGCCACGGTGAGCAGCATCCACATCAACGGCTGGTATGGCGCGCACAACAAGCTGGAAGGCGCGCGCTGGATAGTGCGCGAGCTGCTGGGGCGCGATCTGGATGCCGAGCTCTCGCACTGGGTCTATGTGGGCGACTCGACCAATGACCAGCTGATGTTCGAACATTTCGAGAACAGCGTGGGCGTGGCCAACATCGCGCGCTTCGTGCCGCAGCTCACGCACCTGCCGCGCTACGTGACCCAGGGCGAGCGCGGCGCGGGCTTTGCCGAGCTGGCGCGCGCGATCCTGGCCGCCAGGCCGTAGGCGGTTTGCCCGGCGGCGTGGGGCCGTCCACAATGGCGGCATCCCGGCTCGCCACAGGATCGCCCCATGACCCGACTCGTCGATCTTCCGACCCTGGCCGCCCTGGTGCGGGGCATGGGCCCAGAACGCTTCCTCTGCGAGCTGGCCGACGAGATCCAGGCCAGCTTCCTGCGTTGGGACGACTACGACAAATCGGCACGCCTGGCCAGCCACAGCCCGACTGGCGTGATCGAGCTCATGCCCGTGGCGGACGAGCGGCTCTACAGCTTCAAGTATGTCAACGGCCACCCCGGCAACCCGGCGTTGGGCCTGCCCACGGTGATGGCCTTCGGCATGCTGGCCGAGGTGGCCACGGGCCTGCCGCTGCTGCTGTCCGAGCTGACCCTGGCCACGGCCCTGCGCACCGCCGCCACCTCGGCCCTGGCGGCTCGGGCCCTGGCGCGGCCGGGCAGCCGCAGCATGGCGCTGATCGGCAACGGCGCGCAGGCCGAGTTCCAGGCCCTGGCCTTTCACGCGCTGCTGGGCATCGACGAACTGCGCGTGTTCGACATCGCCCCGGCGGCCAGTGAGCGGCTGCAGCGCAACCTGGCAACGGTGCCTGGGCTGACGCTGCGGCGCGCCGCATCGGTGATCCAGGCCGTGCGCGGCGCCGACATCGTGACCACGGCCACGGCCAGCAAGAGCCACGCCTGCATCGTCACGCCCGCCATGCTGGAGCCCGGCATGCACCTGAATGCCGTGGGCGGCGACTGCCCGGGCAAGACCGAGCTGCACCCGGATGTACTACGAGCAGCGCGCATCGTTGTCGAATACCCGCCGCAAACCCGCGTAGAGGGCGAGATCCAGCAGCTGCCCGCCGACCACCCGGTCGCCGAGCTGTGGCGGGTGCTCGCAGGCCAGGCGCCAGGACGCGAGCACGAGGGGCAGGTGACGCTGTTCGACTCGGTCGGCTTTGCGCTGGAGGACCATGCCACCCTGCGCCTCATCCATCGGCTGGCCGAGGCGCACCACCTGGGCATGGACTTGGAGCTGGTGCCCGGCCAGGGCGACCCCAAGGACTTGTTT
>JAGPIX010000033.1:3326-23879 GCA_018054745.1 Alicycliphilus sp. | reverse complement strand
CGCTTGGCGATCGCGGCCTCTTCCTGCTTGAAGCCCTGGGTGCGGAACACGGCACCAAACAGGCCCGAGTGGGTGCGGATATGCCGCCCCACCATCACGTTCTCCAGCGCCGTCATTTCGGCAAACAGGCGGATGTTCTGAAAGGTGCGCGCAATGCCGGCCTGGGCCACCTTGTGCACCGCCGTGGGTTCATAGGGCCGGCCCGCGAGCTCGAAGGTACCCGCGTCGGGCGTGTACAGGCCGGTGATGACGTTGAAGAACGTCGTCTTGCCGGCGCCATTGGGGCCGATCAGGCCATAGACCTGACCGCGCTGTATGGTGATGCCCACGCCCGACAGCGCCTGCAGGCCGCCAAAGCGTTTGGAAATGCCCGCGACCTTGAGAACCACGTCTTTCGATGTATCTGTCATTTTCTTGCTCTATGCGTGGTGTCAGGACTTGCTCGCCAGGCTCTTGCCATGCTCGGGCGAAGGCCACAGGCCACGCGGGCGCAGCAGCATGATGATGATCATCGCCAGGGCAATCAACAGCTGGCGCAGGATGGACGCGTCCAGGCGCCCATCGGTCATGGCCTGCAGCGGGCCGGCGACATAGCGCAGCACCTCGGGCAGGGCCGACAGCAGCACGGCACCCAGGATCACGCCCGGGATATGGCCCAGGCCGCCCAGCACCACCATGGCGACGATCATCACCGACTCCATCAGGCTGAAGGACTCGGGCGAGACAAAACCCTGGAAGGCCGCGAACATGGCGCCCGAGACGCCGCCAAAGGATGCCCCCATGCCGAAGGCCAGCAGCTTCATGTTGCGCGTGTTGATGCCCATGGCCTTGGCGGCGATCTCGTCTTCGCGGATGGCCATCCAGGCGCGGCCTATGCGCGAGTCCTGCAGGCGATAGCAGATGACGATGGTGATCAACACCAGGGCCAGGAACAGGTAGTAGTACATCGTCACCGAGTTGATGTCGAAGCCGAACAGCTCCTGCCGCTTTGCCAGATCCAGGCCGAAGATCTTCACCGAGTCGATCTGCCCCAGGCCCTTGGGACCATTGGTGAGGTTGACCGGGTGATCCAGGTTGTTCAGGAAGATGCGGATGATTTCACCAAAGCCCAGCGTCACGATGGCCAGGTAGTCGCCGCGCAGCTTGAGCACCGGTATGCCCAGCAGCACCCCCGTGCAGGCCGCCAGCACCAGGGCGAGCGGAATCACCACCCACAGAGACAGGTGCATGCCATCTGGGAAATGCGCGGCAAACCAGGCAAAGTTCTCCGTCAGGTGCGGCGAGGCCAGCAGGCCGAACATGTAGGCGCCCACGGCGTAGAAGGCCACGTAGCCCAGATCCAGCAGGCCGGCATAGCCGACCACGATGTTCAGGCCCAGGGCCAGCATCACATACAGCAGTGCCAGATCGGCAATGCGCACCCAGGCGTTGCCAAAGTACTGCAACACCAGCGGCAGCACCAGCAGCGCGATACCACCCAGAATCCATTGGAGCTTGTTGTTTTTCATGTTGTGGCTCCTCGTTAGGCGCGGTCGGCCACACGCTCACCCAGCAGGCCCGAGGGGCGCAGTGTCAGGATGATGATGAGGACGATGAAGGCAAAGATGTCGGTGTAGTGGCTGCCCAGCACGCCACCGGTCAGGGTGCCGATGTAGCCCGAGCCAATGGCCTCGATCAGGCCCAGCAACACACCGCCCACCACGGCACCGGTCAGGTTGCCAATGCCGCCAAACACCGCCGCCGTGAAGGCCTTGAGCCCCGGCAGGAAACCCATGGTGTGCTGGGCCGTGCCGTAGTTGGCCGCCCACATGATGCCGGCGATCGCCGCCAGCACCGCGCCGATGATGAAGGTGGCCGAGATCACCATGTCGGGCTTGACGCCCATGAGTGCCGCCACACGCGGGTTCTCGGCAGTGGCGCGCATGGCGCGGCCCAGGCGGGTGTAGCTCACCAGATACACCATGGCCGCCAGGGCGATCACCGTGACCGCCAGGATCAGCACCTGGGTGGTGGTGATCACGGCGCCGCCCACCTCGAACGGCGCGGCCGGCAACAAGGTGGGATAGGGCTTGTAATTGGGCTTCCAGATGATCATGGCCAGCGTCTGCAGCAGGATGGACATGCCGATGGCTGTGATCAGCGGTGCCAGGCGCGGGCTGTTGCGCAAGCGCTTGTAGGCGACCTTCTCGATCGTGTAGTTCAACGCCGCCGCCACTACGCAGGCGATCACCGTCGCCAGCAGCAGCACGAGCCAGCCCGGCGCGCCAGGCATGGCGTCCTGCATCAGGCCGATGCAGCTCCAGCTGGTCAGCGCCCCGATCATGAGCACCTCCCCATGGGCGAAATTGATGAGCTGGATGATGCCGTACACCATGGTATAGCCCAAGGCTATCAAGGCGTACATGCTGCCGAGAACCAGACCATTGATGATCTGTTGCAGCAAGATGTCCATAAGAAAAAGTCCTTTGTATTGACGTTCCCAGCAGCAGGCACCCATGCACGGTGCAGCCTTGTGGGCCCGTCTGCCATTTACCAAAAAACCCGCGAGCCAAAGGTCTGCGCGGGTTGGAAGCGGAATTTTGTCACGGCTTTGGCGCCGCCGGCGGGCAGCCTGGGGCGGTGTTTTCCCTGGCTTTCGGTGCAGGCGTTTACTTCTGCGCCGGCAATTTTGCAGCGCTGTTGCGTGCGCGCAACTCGTCAAGCTTCTGGCCTATCTTGATCTCCAAACCGCGCGGCACGGGGGCGTAAAAGCCCGTCGGCTCCATGCCATCTGGCAGATAGCTTTCGCCGGCGGCAAAGCCGCCCTCCTCGTCATGTGCGTAGCGATAGCCCTTGCCATAGTCCAGCTGCTTCATCAGCTGCGTGGGCGCATTGCGCAGGTGCATGGGCACGGGGCGGGTGCCGTCCTGCTTCACAAAGGCGCGCGCCTTGTTGTAGGCCATGTAGCCGGCGTTGCTCTTGGGCGCCACCGCCAGATAGAGCACGGCCTGGGCCAGGGCCAGCTCACCCTCCGGCGAGCCCAGGCGCTCATAGGTCTGCGCGGCCTCGTTGGCGATCTGCATGGCACGCGGGTCGGCCAGGCCGACATCCTCCCAGGCCATCCGCACGATGCGCCGGGCCATGTAGCGCGGGTCGGCGCCGCCATCGAGCATGCGCACCAGCCAGTACAGCGCGGCGTCGGGGTCGGAGCCGCGCACCGATTTGTGCAACGCACTGATGGTGTCGTAGAACTGCTCACCACCCTTGTCGTAGCGGCGCATGCGCTCACCAAGCACGCGCACGACCCAGTCATCCTCGATCAGCGCCAGGCCCGCTTGGCTGGCCGTGATGGCCAGCGTTTCCAGCGTATTGAGCAGGCGCCGCGCATCGCCATCGGCGTACGCAATCAGGCGCTCAGTCGCTTCATTTTCAATAGCTGGTAGCGCTTGTAAATTCTGGGCTTTGGCGATTATTTGCTTCAAGTCTTCGCTGCCCAAAGGCTGCAGCACATAGACCACGGCGCGCGACAACAGCGCCGAGTTGACCTCGAACGAGGGGTTCTCCGTCGTCGCCCCCACGAAGGTGAACAGCCCACTTTCCACATGCGGCAAGAAAGCATCCTGCTGGCTCTTGTTGAAACGGTGCACCTCGTCCACAAAGACGATGGTGCGCTGCCCCATCAAGCCGTCGCGTGCGCTTTCGGCCAGCTGCACCGCATCGCGTATGTCCTTGACCCCGCCCAGCACGGCGCTGATGCTGATGAACTGGGCGTCGAACGCCTGCGCCATCAGGCGCGCAATGGTGGTCTTGCCCACACCCGGTGGCCCCCACAGGATGCAGCTGTGCGGCCGCCCCGACTCGAACGCCAGGCGCAGCGGCATGCCCGGGCCCAGCACATGCTGCTGGCCAACGACCTCACCGAGGGTGCGCGGGCGCAGGCGTTCGGCCAGGGGTTGATGGGCAGCAGCAGCGTTCATGACAGGCAGGGGCAGGCAATCCGGCGATGGTAGCGGGCAAAGCCACCGGAGATCGACAATGGCCGGTCACGCAAGCTGCCATGCCCCGCCACGAATCACTCCACGCCCTGTTGCACCGCGTGCGCGCCTGCACGATCTGTGCGGACTACCTGCCCCTTGGCCCCCGGCCAGTGCTTCAGGCCGGCAGCGGTGCGCGCATACTGATTGCAGGCCAGGCGCCGGGGCGCAAGGTGCATGCCTCGGGCATCCCGTTTGACGACGCCAGCGGCCAGCGGCTGCGCGACTGGCTGGGCCTGACGCCCGAGCAGTTCTACGATCCAACGCAGGTGGCCATCCTGCCCATGGGTTTTTGTTATCCCGGCAAGGGGATCTCGGGCGATGCGCCTCCCCGCCCGGAATGTGCTCCGGCGTGGCGCGCACAGTTGCTGGCGCATTTACCGCGTCTGGCCTTCACCGTGGTGCTGGGTCAGTACGCGCTCGCCTGGCATATGCCCGAAGAGCGCTCGGGCGTGACCCAGGCGGTACAAAACTGGCAGCGCCACTGGCCCGCGGCCGTCGTCCTGCCCCATCCCAGCCCGCGCAACAACGGCTGGCTCAAGCGCAACCCATGGTTCGAGACGCAGTTGCTGCCCGAGGTGCGGGCACGCGTGATTGCCGTGCTTGCGACCAAAGGCAGGCACGATCGCACCACTTGATTGATATAGGTCAACCTGCAATTGATCTCAGGCAAGTCGGCATGCTGCACCATCGGACTGCGGCGTGCACATGCAAAGACCTTGGGCATGGGCTTTCAGCGGCCATGGATTGACCGCCGCCAACACCAAAACCAAGGGTTTTCCCTGAATTCGTCCGTTTACCAAACCTTGACATAGTTCATGGGTCAACCCAGCATAACAGTCAAGAATCCAGGGTGCTGAAAAGCCTTTTAAGGAGAAGACCATGAGCCACCATGACGATGAGAACGAGAGCGTTCCGCTCATACAGCAGCTGCTAGACAGCCCATTTCTACTGCTGTTTCTGGGCGTGATGATCCCAATGGTTGTATACAACCTATGGGGAGTTTTAGACATCCTGACCATTCCATTGGCCAAATAAGAGGAGCCGACCCCATGAGCGCAATACTCCCTCCCTCAGAGCGGTTGTGGTGGAAACACCCTCTCGACCGTGTCGAGGGCCTCTGGATCCTCATTTCCTTTGTCTGGTGCATGGTCATGTTCTTCATGATGGTGGGCTGGCACATCTACGGAAAACAGAACCTGTCCACCGAAACCTACAAAACCACGCCTGAGAAATTTGCCGCGCAAGCGCAAGCAGCCGTGGACAAATGGACGGTGCGCACTGAGCTGGAGCAAAAAATCCCCGTGGTGGCTCCACCCGAGGGTGCAGACGTGTACATGATCGCGCGCCTGTGGAATTTCTGGCCGATCCTCGAGCTGGAGAAGGGCAAGACCTACAAGCTGCATCTGAGCTCGATGGACTACAACCACGGCTTTTCTCTGCAACCCACCAACATCAACATCCAGGTCGTGCCCGGCTATGAGCACGTGATCAAGGTCACGCCCAACGAGTCCGGCACTTTTTCCGTTGTCTGCAACGAGTTTTGCGGCATTGGCCACCACGAGATGGTGGGTCGCATCTACGTGAAGTAAGCGGAGACACCCCATGACTACCACTTACCGTACCTGCCCGCGCACGGGCCTGCAATTCGAGGCCCAGGCCGAGAAACTCATGATTGCCAACGCCTTTATGGCCGTGGTCGCCCTGCTCGTGGGCGGCCTGCTGGCCATTGGCGTGGTGCTGACCCGCTGGCCCGCCGTGCACTGGCTGCCGGCCGACACCTTCTACATGGTGCTCACGGCCCACGGCATCGACATGCTGATCTTCTGGATCATCTTCTTTGAAGTCGCAGTCCTGTACTTCGCCTCATCGACGCTGTTGCGCTGTCGCATTGCCACGCCAAAAATAGCTTGGCTGGGCTTTGCGCTGATGCTCATCGGCGCCGTGTGGAACAACATCGTGGTGTTCCAGGGCGAGTCCAGCGTGATGATGACCTCCTATGTGCCCATGATGGCGCACTGGTCGTTCTACCTGAGCCTGATCCTGTTCGCCGTGGGCGCCCTGGTTGCCTGCTTTGTGTTCTTCGGTACGCTGGTCGTTGCCAAGCGCGACAAGACCTACGAAGGCTCAGTCCCACTGGTTACCTTCGGCGCCACGACCGCAGCCATCATCGCGGTATTCACCATTCTGTCGGGCGCTGGCGTCCTGGTGCCGACCTTCTTCGTGTCCATCGGACTGCTGGAGAGTGTTGACCCGCTGATGTACCGCGTTGTCTGGTGGGCCTTCGGCCACTCGTCGCAGCAGATCAACGTGGCGGCCCATATCTCCATCTGGTACGCCGTGGCGGCCATCGCCTTCGGTGCCAAACCCATGTCCGAGCGCGTCAGCCGTGGCGCCTTCCTGCTGTACATCCTGTTCCTGCAACTGGCCAGTGCCCACCACATCCTCGCCGATCCCGGCGTCAGCACCGAGTGGAAGGTGGTCAACACCAGCTACTTCATGTACTTTGCCGTGCTGGGTTCCATGATCCACGCCCTGTCGATCCCGGGCGCCATGGAAGTGGCGCAACGCGCACGCGGCTACAACAAGGGTTTGTTCGAGTGGCTGCGCAAGGCACCCTGGAGCAACCCCACGTTCTCCGGCGTTTTCATCGCACTCGTGGGCTTCGGCTTCCTGGGCGGCACTACCGGCGTGATGATGGGTACCGAACAGCTGAACCTGCTGATCCACAACACCATCTACGTGCCCGGTCACTTCCACGCCACCGTGGTGGTGGGTACCACGCTGACCTTCATGGCGCTGACCTACTTCCTGATCCCCTCGCTGTTCCGCCGCGAGATGATCGCCCCGGGTCTGGCACGTCTGCAGCCCTATTTGTTCGGCTTCTCGATGTACTTCTTCTGCCTGGTCATGATGGGCGCGGGTACGCTGGGTGTGTCACGCCGTCACTGGGACATGGCCTTCAGCGGCAACGCCCTGGCCTATGAATGGCCAGGAGCGGCCTACCTGATGATGGGCCTGGTCGGTATCAGTGGCGTCGCAGCCATTGCCGGTGGTGTTATCTACGTGTACGTGACCGTGGGTTCGCTGCTGTGGGGCAAGAAGCTCGACGCTGGCGTGACCAGCCCGAAGTTCACCCCGGTTGCACGTGCGGCCCCGACTGCCGCCGCGCAGACCTACGGCTCGGCTGGCTTCGTGGCCCCTGGCACCTTTGTGCTGGCCATGTTCTTCCTCGTGACCTTTGTGCTGTACTACTTCGTGAACTGGAAGTACCTCGGCCAGCTGTGGGGTCTGAGCTGATCCGGAGCCCTGCGTCATGCATACCACAACGCTCAAGCCCGCAGGGCGCAGCACGGCGCAGATGGCGCGCGACGTCATCTCGCTGTTCAAGCTGCGCATAGGCGTGCTGATCATGATTACCGCGCTCGTAGGCATGGCGGTGACGCCAGGGCCCGCGCCCAGCTTCGTGCAGGCGCTGGTGCTGGCCATCTCCGTGCTGATGGCGTCGGCCAGTGCAGGAGCGTTCAACCAGTATGTGGAGTTTGAGAGCGACCGGCTGATGCGGCGCACCAGTCGGCGCGCGTTCGCCACCGGGGCCCTGCCCCACCACCCCGCCTGGCTGGTCTTGATGGCCGTGCTGCTGGCGGTGGCGGTGGCATCGGCCTGGCTGGTGCTCAACGCCGTGGCGGCCCTGCATGTTTTTCTGGGCGCGTTTTTCTACGGGGTGGTCTACACCCTGTGGCTCAAGCGCCGCACCGCCATGAACATCGTCATCGGCGGTCTGGCCGGCAGCTTTGCCGTGCTGGCCGGCGCCGCCGCGGTCGATCCCGGCCTGGGCCCGCTGCCCTGGCTGCTGGCACTGGTGCTGTTCCTGTGGACGCCGCCGCATTTCTGGAGCCTGGCCATCGCCAACAGCGCTGACTATGCCCAGGCGGGCGTTCCCATGCTGCCGGTGGTCGTAGGGCCCGAGCGCGCCGCGCGCACCGTGCTCCTGAGTACCATCGCCCTGTTCCTTGCCTCGCTGGCACCCCTGGCCTTTGGCGCGGGATGGGTGTACGGCGCAGGGGCCCTCGTGGGCGGCCTGCACTTCGTGCGCAAGTCCTGGCAGCTGGCACGCAAGCCTGAGCGCGCCACGGCCATGGGCTCGTTTTTTGCCTCTCTGGTTCAACTGAGCCTGCTGCTGGTTGCCGCCAGCATAGACGCGCTGATGCGCTGAAACGGAAAGCCACGCCATGGCCTGCCTGAGTTTGCTTCGCATACGCCACGCGCTTGCCACGTGCGCTGCGGGGCTGATGCTGGCGCTGCCGGCCATGGCCTCTTCCTCCAACACCACCGACCTGGGGCTGGATCGCGAAGCTGCGCTGCGCACCAGCCAGGCCGCCATTGGCCGCAAGGTCGGTGACCATATTCTGCTCAACCGCGAGGGCGTTCCTACCTCCCTCGCGTCCTACCGCGGCAAGCCGCTGCTGGTGAGTTTCATCTATACCGGTTGCTTCCAGGTTTGCCCGACCACCACGCGCTCGCTGCAAGAAGCCGTGGAGGGCCTGCTCAAAAGCGTGGGGCCCAACCAGTTCAACGTGGTGAGCATAGGCTTCAACCAGCCGGCCGACTCGCCACAAGCCCTGAAGTCCTTTGCCACGCAATACGGCATCCGCCAGCCGAACTGGGAATTTTTAAGCCCGCCGGCAGCCCTCGTGCCCGATCTGGCGCGGGATTTCGGCTTTGTCTTTCAGGCCTCTCCGGCAGGCTTTGACCATGTGCTGCAGGTTTCCATCCTGGATGGCGAGGGGCGCATCGTGCGCCAGGTATATGGCGAGGGCGTCGTCCCATCCGAGCTGGGCGAGCCGCTGAAAATGCTGCTGGCGGGCCAGCCTGTCGAGTCCAACGAACTGATCGAGCATCTGGTGGACAGGGTGCGCATCCTGTGCACGGTGTTCGATCCCAAGACCGGCACCTATAAGGTCGATTACACGCTTCCCATACAAATTGCCGGCGGCGTGACGTTTTTCGTCCTGATGCTGATCTTTTTCATCAACGAATGGCGCAGCAGCCGCAAGATGGCTCGTAGCAAGGGGATGCGCAACGCCTGATGCGCAACGCCAGTCCCATGTCATTGCCAGGCTCCGCCCTGCCCGTCCAGGGCCCCGCCACAACCCCGCCCCCACTGCCCCGCCTTGCCAGCGCCTACCGCACGCTGGAACACGGCCTTGACATGGCGTTTGGCGCCGCAGCCAACCCGCTGAAACACCTGGGCGCGCTGGGTTTCATGCTGCTATGGCTGTTGGTGGCCAGCGGCAGCATTCTCTACATCGTGCTGGACACTTCTGCCGCCGGCGCCTATCAGTCCATCGCCGCGCTCGCCGATGTTCCATGGATGCTGGGCACGGCCCTGCGCGGCGTGCACCGCTACGCAGCAGACGCCTTCGTCGTCGTCATGGGCATGCATATCCTGCGCGAGTGGCTGCTGGGGCGCTACCGGCATTGGCGCAGGGCAATCTGGTGGACGGGCGTGCCCCTGGTGGGCCTGGCCTTTGTCAGCGCCGTGGGTGGTTTCTGGCTCAACTGGGATCGCCTGGGCCAGTATTCGGTGGTGGCCACCGCCGATTGGCTCGATGCCCTGCCGATTCTGGGCGCCTCCCTGGCGCGCAACTTCCTGGGTGACGTGAGCCTCAGCGACCGGCTATTCACCCTGTTCATCTTCATCCACATCGGCATGCCGCTGCTGATGGTGTTCGGCCTGTGGTTTCACATACAGCGCATCGCGCTGGCCAAGGTATTTCCACCACGCCCGCTGGCCTGGGGCACCTTCCTGACACTGCTGCTGCTCGCCCTGCTGCTACCCGTTCACAGCCAGGGCCCGGCAGACCTGCGCAGCCAGCCCACGGCCCTGGCGCTGGATTGGTGGCTGCTGTTCATACACCCGCTGGTTGATGCCACCTCGCCGACCACCGTCTGGGTGTTGCTGGGCCTGGCCTTTGCACTGCTGGCGCTGCCGCCGCTGTGGCCTGGCCGTGCGCGCGAGGCCGTGGCCGTGGTCTATCCCGAACATTGCAGCGGCTGCTCGCGTTGCTTTGACGACTGCCCCTACTCCGCCATCACCATGGTGCCGCATCCGAACGCCAAGCCGGGCATGCGCCTGGCACAGGTGAACAGCGACCTGTGCGCCAGCTGCGGCATCTGCGCCGGCTCCTGCCCATCATCCACACCGTTTCGCAGCGCCGAGCAATTGGTGACGGGCATAGACATGCCGCAATGGCCGGTCAACGATCTGCGCACGCAGCTGATCCAGAGCCTGCATGCCATGCCTGGCCCCGAGCGCTTCGTGGTCTTTGGCTGCGCCCAGGGCATACACTCGCAACTGCAAGCGCCCGATGTGCTGCATTTCAAGCTGGTATGCGCGGGCGCCCTGCCACCCTCATTTGTCGAATACGCCCTGCGCCACGGCGCCGATGGCGTGCTGATCAACGGCTGTCGTGAAGGCGGCTGCGAATACCGCCTGGGGCAACGCTGGACGGCGCAGCGCCTGACAGGCGAGAGAGAACCCCATCTGCGCCGTTCGGTACCCCAGGATCGCTGGCAGGTCGCCTGGACCGATAGCGGCGATGAACACAGGCTGGCGGCCGCGCTGGACGACATGCGCCAGCGCAGCCGCACGGCAACGCAATCTGTTTCTGAGGAGAGTCATTGATGAAACGCGCACTCAACTGGACTGGCCAGGCGCTCTTGTACGGCGGCTTTGCCGTCGCGCTGGGCGTGTTTTCACGCTGGCCGGTATACCACCCACTGCCCGAGGACATGGCGCAGATCAAGGTCAGCTTCATCCACCACGGAGCGCGCGTGGCCGAGTGCCGCCCCTACACGGCCGAGGAGCAGGCCAAGATGCCGCCGAACATGCGCAAGGCGGAGAAGTGCGAACGGGAGCGCTCGCCCGTGTCGATTGAAGTGGACATCGACGGCAAGACCGTGCTGGCGCACACCTCGCCACCCTCGGGCCTGTCGCGCGATGGCGCCTCCACGCTGTACCAGCGCCTGAACGTGAGCGCTGGCCAACACCAGATCGCCGTGCGTTTCAAGGACAACCAGAAGTCGGAGCAGTTCACCTCGCAGATTGACGAGACCGTCACCCTCAAGCCGGCACAGGTGCTGGTGATTGACTACAGCACCGACAAGGGAGGCATTGTCTTGCAATGAGCTCCCACGCCTCGCCCTATCCCGACCGGCCTGCAACATCCCCTGTTGCCGAGCCGGCAGCCGCGCAAGCGCGCGCCAACTATGAGCTCAGCCTGCCCAACGATGCCCGCCTGCCGCTGGCACGCGGGTGGTTGTGGCTGGGGCTGGCGGCGCTGATCGGCTCGGGCCTGTTTTCCATCCTCCTGGTCGCCTCACGCACGCCCTATGTGAACCAGTGGCTGCCTTCGGGCAACTTCTTCCATATTGCCCTGGTGCTGCATGTGGATCTGTCGGTGCTGGTTTGGTTTGTCGCAATGGCCGGTCTGCTATGGAGCCTGTACGGCCGGCCACGTGCGGCTGGGCTGGGCTGGCTGGCGCTGTGGGTGACGGGGGGCGGCACCCTGGCCATGGCGCTGGCGCCGTTCCTGAACCCGGGCGAGCCCATCATGGCCAACTACATCCCGGTGCTCGAATCCCCGCTGTTTCTCTCCGGGCTGGTGGTGTTTGGCCTGGGCGTCACGCTGCTGGTGCTGCGCAGCCTGCTGACCACCCCGCACATCGGGCAGCAACTTGACGGGCAAGGTGCGCTGGGCTTTGGCCTGAACGCTGCCGGCGTGGCCACCGCCGTGGCCCTGCTGTGCTTTGCCTGGTCGTGGATCGTGTTGCCCACCAGCCTGCACGGCAAGGCGTATTACGAAATCCTGTTCTGGGGCGGCGGCCATGCGCTGCAGTTCACCTGGACGCTGCTCATGCTCGTCGCCTGGCTGTGGCTGGCGAACGCCTGCGGCGCGCGCATCGTGCTCAGTCCACGCATCACCGTGCTATTGCTGCTGCTGGCCCTGGCGGGTGTTTTCGTCACCCCCGTGGCCTATCTGGCACATGACGTGACCTCGGTGGAGCACCGCAACCTGCTGACCTGGGCCATGCGCCTGGGCGGCGGCCCGGCCATCGTGCCGGTGGCCCTGGCGGCCGTGCTGGGCGTGCTGACTGTGCGCCTGTCAAACGATGCCGCGCTGCGCCCGCTGCGCGCGGCCCTGCTGTCCTCGGTGCTGCTGTTTGCCGCCGGCGGCGTGATCGGCGTCTTCATCCACGGCAGCAATGTGCGCATTCCGGCGCACTACCACGGCAGCATCGTCGGCGTGACGCTGGCCCTGATGGGCGCGGTCTACCGCATCCTTCCGGCCCTGGGCTACCAGGCCCCGCAGGGGCGCATGGCGACCTTGCAGCCCTGGCTGTATGGCATGGGCCAGCTCATGCACATCATCGGTCTGGTCTGGTCTGGCGGCTATGGCGTGCAGCGCAAGGTGGCCGGCACCGATCAGGTGCTGCGCAGCACGGCCGAAGTTGCCGGCATGGGCCTGATGGGCCTGGGCGGGCTGATCGCCATCATTGGCGGGCTGCTGTTTGTCGTCGTCGTGCTGCGCGCCATGCGCCAGCCGCAAGCACTGTCCCATTGAAGAAAGCAAGCCATGATCAAAAAATTCCAAGACCTGCTGCAGTGGCTGTTTCTGCGCATGGAGGGTCTGTTCAATGCCGCCTTTGGCGACCGCATCAACCCCTTCTACCACCTGGGCGCCATCACCTTCTATCTTTTCTGGATCGTCGGTGCCAGCGGCCTGTACCTCTATATCTTCTTTGAAACCGGGGTGGCCGAGGCCTATTCCTCGGTGATAGCGCTCACCACCAAGCAGTGGTGGCTGGGCGGCATCATGCGCAGCGTGCACCGTTACGCATCCGACGCCATGGTGCTGACCATGATGCTGCACATGCTGCGCTACTTCGCCTTCAACCTCTACCACGGCTTTCGCTGGTTCTCGTGGGTCACCGGGGTGATGCTGATCTGGATGGTCTACGCCTCGGGCATCAACGGCTACATGCTGCCCTGGGATCAGCTGGCGCAGTACATCACCGTCACCAGCTTCGAATGGCTGGACTGGCTGCCCATCTTCAACGGCAGCCTGATGCGCAACTTCCTGTATTCAGACCATGTGGGTGCGCGCTTCTTCACGCTGCTGTCCTTCATGCACCTGGGCATTCCGCTGGTGTTGCTGATGGTGATGTGGATCCACGTACAGCGCGTGCCCAAGGCGCGCACCACGCCCCCGGGCCCCATCGTCTACGGGCTGCTGGCCACCTTGCTGGTGCTCTCGCTGATCGCACCCGTGCACAGCCAGGGCGGGCAGACGGATCTGGCGCAGGCCGCCACGGGCCTGCAGCTTGACTGGTTCTACATGGCGGTGTTCCCGCTGCTAACCGAATGGCCGCTGGGTCGCGTCTGGGCCCTGGTGATCGGCGTCTCGGTCGTGGTGTCGCTGCTGCCCTGGTGGCCGCCGCAGTTCAAGCGTGGCGACAAGCGCCTGCATCGGGTACAGATCCACGGCGAACAAGGCGCGTTGAGCACCATCACCGTACGCACCGATGAGACCATTCTGGACGCCGGCCTGCGCCAGGGCCTGGCCCTGCCCTATGAATGCCGCAACGGTGGCTGCGGCCTGTGTGTTTGCTCCATCGAGCAGGGCCAGTACGAGCACCGCCCCTACCAGAAGACGGCCCTGCCCGACGCCGACAAGGAACGCGGCAAGGCGCTGATGTGCTGCGCCGTGCCGCACGAAGACATGGCCATCGACGTGGCCGGCTTCACCGGCGCCACCGCCGAGGCGATGGAAACCTTTCATGCCAGCGTGGCACAGATGGAGCGCCTGTCGCCCGACGTGATGCGCGTCATGCTGCAACTGCCGGCGGGCCAGCGCCTGCTGTTCGCCGCCGGCCAGTACATCAACATCCTGCTGGACGATGGCCAGCGCCGCGCGTTCTCGTTTGCCAACCGGCCAGGGGCCAGCGACCAGATCGAGCTGCATGTGCGCCTGGTGCCCGGCGGACGCTGGACCACGCATGTGTTCGATGGCATGAAGCCGGGCGACAACGTGCGCTTTGAAGGCCCGCTGGGCCAGTTCACCCTGCGCGAGAGCCAGCACCCCATTCTGTTCATCGCCGGTGCCACGGGCTTTGCGCCCATCAAGAGCATCGTCGAGGACGCCTTTGCGCGTGGCGTGCAGCGCCCGATGCGCCTGTACTGGGGCGTGCGCCAGCCGCAGGACTTGTACATGCTGCAGCAGGCCGAGCAGTGGCAACGCGAGCACGACAACTTCACGGTGGTGCCGGTGGTGTCGGAGCCCACGCCCGAGGACGGCTGGAGCGGGCGCACTGGCCTGGTGCACGAGGCCATGCTGGCGGACTTCCCCAGCCTGAGCGGCAACGAGGTCTATCTGTGCGGCTCGGTGCGCATGGTGGAGACGGCGGTGCCGGCCTTCATCGCCCATGGCCTCGATGAGAGCTTCTGCTTCTCCGACGCCTTCGTGATGGCCGCGCCCGCACCGGAGCAGCAGCCACCCGGGGCAGCCGCCGCTACGGCTTGAGCAGATCCGCCCCCGCGGGCGGCTTGAACTGGAAGCTGCCCGCGGGCAGCGCCGGGTTGAGCTGCATGCCCGTGAAGCGGATCTGCGAACGCTGGCCAAAGCTGTCCAGAATGTCCAGTGCGGCCAGCTTGTCGCCCTCGAAGCCCACGCGCACGCTCTTGAGCTGGCCGTCCCTGGCCTTTGGCGTGGCCTGCACCCACTGCAGGCCATCCTGCTCGGGCGCGGCCTCGAGCGCATAGTCGGCACGCAGCGCCGCCATGTCCGGCGCCGACGCCAGCAGCGCCGCGGGCGTGCTGCCCAGGGCCTGTGCCTGGGCGCGCTGCGTGACCTGGTTCAGGTCCACGTCGTAGAGCCACAGCGTCTGGCCATCGGCGACTATGGTCTGCTCGAAGGGCTTCTGGTAGACGAACTTGAAGCGCCCCGGGCGCTGGAACGCAAAGCTGCCGCTCGATTGCTTGGGCCGCTGTGCCTGGCCATCCTTCGGGGGCGCCGTCACGATCTGAGTGAAGTCGGCCCGGCCGCTGTGCGCGGTTTTCATGAAGTTTTCAAGACTTTTCAGGCCGTCAGCGCTTGCCCATTGTGCGCTAGCAGCTATCAAAATTGCAGCAACCGCTTTCTTCACAACCCCACCTCCTACTCGCTGCGCGCGGGCACCAGCACCTCGCGCTGGCCGCTGCTGGTCAGGCCGCTGACCAGGCCGGCCTTCTCCATGTCTTCCAGCAGCCGCGCCGATCGGTTGTAGCCAATGCGCAGCTTGCGCTGCACGTAGGAGATGCTGGCCTTGCGGTCTTTCAGCACCACCTCCACGGCCTGGTCGTACATCGGATCCTTCTCGCCGCCGCCCTCGCCATCGTCCAGGCCAAAGCCGCTGTCCTCGCCATCGGCGCTGCCGCCTTCCAACACCCCTTCGATGTAATCGGGCTCGCCTTGTTCCTTGAGGTAGCTGACGACGCGGTGCACCTCCTCGTCACTGACGAAGGCGCCGTGCACGCGCACCGGCAGCCCCGTGCCGCTGGCCATGTAGAGCATGTCACCCATGCCCAGCAGGGCCTCGGCGCCCATCTGGTCCAGGATGGTGCGGCTGTCGATCTTGCTGCCCACCGAGAAGGCGATGCGCGTGGGGATGTTGGCCTTGATCAGGCCGGTGATCACGTCCACGCTAGGGCGCTGCGTGGCCAGGATCAAATGGATGCCGGCGGCGCGCGCCTTTTGCGCCAGGCGCGCGATCAGCTCCTCGATCTTCTTGCCGACCACCATCATTAGGTCGGCCAGCTCGTCGATGACGACGACGATGTGCGGCAGGCGCTCCAACGGCTCGGGCGCCTCGGGGTTGAGACTGAAGGGGTTGGGAATGGACTCCTCGCGTGCCTTGGCCTCGTCTATTTTTGTGTTGTAGCCCGCCAGGTTGCGCACGCCGAGTTTGCTCATCAGCTTGTAGCGCCGCTCCATCTCGGCGACGCACCAGTTCAGGCCATGCGCGGCCTGCTTCATGTCGGTGACCACCGGGCACAGCAGGTGCGGAATGCCCTCGTAGACCGACATTTCCAGCATCTTCGGGTCGATCATCAAGAGCCGCACGTCGCGCGCCTCGGCCTTGTAGAGCAGGCTCAGGATCATGGCGTTGATGCCCACCGACTTGCCCGAGCCCGTGGTGCCGGCCACCAGCACATGCGGCATCTTCGCCAGGTCGGCCACGACCGGCGCGCCGACGATGTCCTTCCCTAAGCCCATGGTCAGCAGGCTCTTGGCGTCGTGGTAGACCTGCGAGCCCAGGATTTCCGTCAGGCGGATCGTCTGGCGCTTGGCGTTGGGCAATTCGAGGGCCATGAAGTTCTTGCCCGGAATGGTCTCGATCACGCGGATCGACACCAGCGACAGCGAGCGCGCCAGATCCTTGGCCAGGTTCACGATCTGCGAGCCCTTGACGCCCGTGGCCGGCTCGATCTCGTAGCGGGTGATCACCGGGCCGGGTTGGGCCGCCACCACCGTCACGTCCACGCCGAAGTCCTTGAGCTTCTTCTCGATCAGGCGGCTGGTCATCTCCAGCGTCTCGGGCGACACCGTCTCCTGGCGCGCCTGGGCCGCATCCAGCAAGTCCACCTGCGGCAATCGGCTGTCGGGCATGTCGCTGAACAGGGGCTTTTGCCGCTCCTTGACCACGCGCGTGCTCTGCGGCGCATCCTGCAGCACGGGCTCGATGATGCGCACGGGCTGCGGATGCTGCACCTCGCTCTCGTGCCGCTCTTCCTGCACCACCTCCTCGCGCTCGCGCGCGGCGCGTCTGCCCACGGCCACATCCTTGGCCCTCTCGCGCTGGGCACGGCCGGTTTGCACCAGCGCATCGATGCGCGCACCCAGGCGCTCGGCCAGATGCCCCCAGGAAAAGCGGAACACCAGCGCCGCGCCCAGCACCACCAGCACCACGCCGGCCAGGCCCGAGCCCGCAAAGCCCAGCCACTTCACGGCCAGCGGCCCCATCACATAGCCCAGCATGCCCCCGGCATGCCCGGGCAGCAACGCCTCGAAACGATACAGGCGCGACCACTCCAACGCCGTGCTGGTGCACATCAGCAGCAACAACCCGCCCCAGAACATGGCGCGCCACAGCCAGGGGCCATGGGCCGCTGCACCCGGCACGGGCTCACCACCACGCATCCAGCGCGCCAGCGACGACAGCCAGGCGCGCACCCCCGCGGCCACGCACCACCAGACGGAGAAACCGAACAGAAAATAGCTGCCATCGGCCAGCCAGGCACCAAAGCGCCCCACCCAGTTGGCCAGGGGGCGGCCGCCGCCCGCGCCGGACGTGGACCAGGCCGCGTCCTGCGCGGAATAGCTGACCATGGCCAGCAGCCAGAACACCAGGGCCAACAGGCCCAGGACAAGGCCAAGTTCATGCCCAAAGCGCGCCGCGGCCGAGCGTGGCGCAGACTTTCCGGCGCCGTTCAAGGTATTGAGGGAGTAGGTCAAAAGATCGCGAACACGTTCAACAACAGCGTGCAAGCTTACCCCATGGCGCAAGGCTGCAAGCCGCCGTGCACCCCACGCCAAGCCGACGCAAGAGCCAGCATGAGAGCCGGCATGCACCCACCGGGCTGACGTGATCCACGGCTTCATACAATGGCTGCGCTTTTGCCCTTTTTCTGCCCTTTTTCTGCCCTTTCGTGCCCGCTGCACGGGCCGCCAACACCCCTTCGGTTCCGCCATGTCCACTACCCAACACGCCAAAGTCCTGATCCTCGGCTCCGGCCCGGCCGGCTACACCGCCGCCATCTACGCCGCGCGCGCCAACCTGAATCCGGTGCTGATCACCGGCATGGCCCAGGGCGGCCAGCTGACCACCACCACCGAGGTGGACAACTGGCCGGCCGACGTGAACGGCGTGCAGGGCCCGGAGCTGATGCAGCGCTTTCTCGAGCATGCCGAGCGCTTCAAGACGCAGATCGTGTTCGATCACATCAACGCCGTCGATCTGTCCAGGCGCCCATTCACCCTGACCGGCGACAGTGGCCAGTACACCTGCGACTCGCTGATCATCGCCACCGGCGCGTCCGCCAAGTACCTGGGCCTGCCGTCCGAGGAGGCCTTCATGGGCAAGGGCGTGTCCGCCTGCGCCACCTGCGACGGCTTCTTCTACCGCGAGCAGGAGGTCTGCGTGGTCGGCGGTGGCAACACCGCGGTGGAAGAAGCCCTGTACCTGGCCAATATCGCATCCAAGGTCACGCTAGTGCACCGGCGCGACAGGTTCCGCGCCGAGCCCATCCTGGTGGACAAGCTGATGGAGCGCGTGGCCGCCGGCAAGATCGTCCTCAAGACCTTCTTCACGCTCGACGAGGTGCTGGGCGACGCCAGCGGCGTGACCGGGATCCGCATCAAGAGCACCGAAGACGGGCATACCGAGGACATCAAGCTCCAGGGCTGCTTCATCGCTATTGGCCATGCGCCCAACACCGAGATCTTCCAGGGTCAGATCACCATGGAAAATGGCTACATCGCGACCCAGGGCGGCCTCAAGGGCTTTGCCACGCAGACCAGCGTGCCCGGCGTGTTTGCCGCCGGCGACGTGCAGGACCATGTGTACCGCCAGGCCATCACCAGCGCCGGCACGGGCTGCATGGCGGCGCTGGATGCCCAGCGCTATCTGGAACAGCAGGAGTGATCTTTCAGGCTCGCGCTATAATGCGCGGCTTTGCTGTATTGTGGCGCCCCGGCGCCTTGAGACAGCCGGGTTACCGCCACCCGATTCAACTGGCGAGGTGAGGTTACGGGCCGCCAGGGCCTGCAGCCGTGCAACTACCGGAGTGTCCTGATGGCACGCGTATGTGAAGTAACGGGCAAGAAGCCCATGGTGGGAAACAACGTCTCCCACGCCAACAACAAGACCAAGCGTCGTTTCCTGCCCAACCTGCAGTACCGCCGTTTCTGGGTGGAGAGCGAAAACCGCTGGGTGCGCCTGCGTGTCTCCAGCGCCGCCCTGCGTCTGATCGACAAGAACGGCATCGAATCCGTGCTCGCAGACATGCGTGCCCGTGGCCAAGCTTAATTTCCTGAAGGAGAAACACCATGGCTGCTAAAGGCGGACGCGAAAAGATCAAGCTGGTGTCCACGGCTGAGACCGGGCACTTCTACACCACCACCAAGAACAAGAAGACGATGCCCGAGAAGATGAGCATCATCAAGTTCGACCCCAAGGCTCGCAAGCATGTCGAGTACAAGGAAGCCAAGCTGAAGTAATTCGGCCCGGCTCCTGACAAGAACCGCCACGGCACCAGCCCTGGCGGTTTTTTTTGGCCTATTTGCGCTGCCACACGGCAGCGAAGAAGCCGTCTGTCTGGTGCAGATGCGGCCAAAGGCGCAGGTAGGCCTGACCGTCCGCACCGCCGCTGCACAGGCTGGCCGCCTGCTCCACCTTGAGCCGCGCCAGCAGCTCGCCCGCCGCCAGCGGCTCGAAATCTGCGTGGGCGGCGCCAAAGGCCTGGGCGATGGCCTCGTTCTCCTCGGGCAGCACGCTGCAGGTGGCATAAACCAGGCGGCCGCCAGGCTTCACCAGGCGCGCGGCACTCTCCAGGATAGCGGTCTGCTTGGCCGTCAGCTCCTGCACGGCCTGGGGCGACTGGCGCCATTTCAGATCCGGATTGCGGCGCAGAGTGCCCAGACCCGAGCAGGGCGCATCAACCAGCACGCGGTCGATCTTGCCGGCCAGGCGCTTGACGCGCTCATCGCGTTCATGGGCGATGGCCGCCGGGTGCACATTCGACAGGCCGCTGCGCGCCAGGCGCGGCTTCAGCGCATCGAGCCGGTGCGCCGACACGTCGAACGCATACAGCCGCCCGGTGCTGCGCATGGCCGCGCCAATCGCCAGGGTCTTGCCGCCGGCACCGGCACAAAAATCGACCACCATCTCGCCGCGCTTGGCATCCAGCAGCAGGGCCAGCAGCTGCGAGCCCTCGTCCTGCACCTCGATGGCGCCGCGCGTGAAGGCGTCCAGCCGGGTCAGCGCCGGCTTGCCCTCGATGCGCAAACCCCAGGGGGAATACGGCGTTGCCTTGGCCTTGATGCCGGCCTGCGCCAGCTCCTTTTGAACCGATTCGCGCTTGTCCTTCAGGGCGTTGACGCGCAGATCCAGCGGTGCCGACTGCCCCAGGCTGTCAACCAGCGGCCAGAAACCATCGCCCAGCTGGGCCTTCAGCGGCTCGGCCAGCCACTGCGGCAGGTTGTGGCGCTGCGGCTCCAGCAGCTCCTCGGGGCGCACCGCGTCGCAGGCATCGACCCAGTCCTTTTCCTGCGCGGAGAGCGCGCTTTTCAGAAAGTCGCGCGGGCCGTAAAAGCCCA
Organism: Alicycliphilus sp.; assembly: GCA_018054745.1. GTDB lineage: Bacteria > Pseudomonadota > Gammaproteobacteria > Burkholderiales > Burkholderiaceae_C > Alicycliphilus > Alicycliphilus limosus. The sequence goes on along the minus strand of JAGPIX010000033.1, from coordinate 3,448 downwards.
GAATGGCCAGGCGCCGCTCACGCGGGCCTTGACCTGAGCGCGCCAGCTGCTCGAACAGCGGCTTCTTGCGCAGCACGGTGTAGGCGGTTTCGGCCAGCGTGGCGCGCTCGCGCGGCCCGAGA
>JAGPIX010000033.1:0-3226 GCA_018054745.1 Alicycliphilus sp. | reverse complement strand
GCCCGCGTGCTCGCCACGCTCTTGGAAAAGTCGCGCACCGTGCCCGACAGCTACCCGCTAACGCTCAACAGCCTGGCCGCCGGCTGCAACCAGAAGACCAGCCGCGAGCCTGTCATGCAGCTGGCCGACGACGACCTGCTGCAGGCACTGACCAGCCTGCGCCAGCAGAGCCTGGTGGTCGAGATAGGCGGCGCCCGCGTGGCGCGCTGGGAGCACAATTTTGCGCGCGGCATAGGCGTGCCCGATCAGTCCGCCGTGCTGCTGGGTCTGCTCATGCTGCGCGGCCCGCAGACCGCCGCCGAGCTGCGCCTGAACGCCGAGCGCTGGCACCGCTTTGCCGACACCTCGTCAGTCGAGGCTTTCCTCGACGAACTGCAGGAGCGCAGTGACGAAAAGGGCGGCCCGCTGGTCATGCTGCTGCCCAAGGCGCCGGGCGCGCGCGAGCCGCGCTGGGCGCAGCTCTTGTGCGGGCCGGTGGACGTGGCGGCGCTGGCCGCCAGCCAGGCAGCAAGCGCCGCGCCAGCCCAGCCGGCTCTGCAGGCGCGCGTGGAGGCGCTGGAGGCCGAGGTGGCCCAGCTGCAGGCCCAGGTGCGCCGCCTGTGCGCAGAGCTGGGCCTGGACGCACCGCTGTCGCCGCCCGGACAGGAGTGAGGCGGGCTGCCGTGCTACAACCGCCTCCTGCAAAGGAGACGTTCGCATGGATCTCGCATTCACCCCCGAGGAACAGGCCTTTCGCCAAGAAGTGCGCGCCTGGGTGCGCGCCAATCTGCCGCCAGCGATGGCGCACAAGGTGCACAACGCCCTGCGCCTGACGAGGGACGACCTGCAGGGCTGGGCCAGGATACTGGGCAAAAAAGGCTGGCTGGCCTTTGGCTGGCCCAAGGAGTTTGGCGGCCCGGGCTGGACCGCCGTGCAAAAGCATTTGTTCGAGGAGGAATGCGCCATGGCCGGCGCGCCGCGCATCATCCCCTTCGGGCCGGTGATGGTGGCGCCGGTCATCATGGCCTACGGCACGCCCGAGCAACAAAAACGCTTCCTGCCCGGCATTGCCGATGGCTCCGTGTGGTGGAGCCAGGGCTACTCCGAGCCGGGCTCGGGCTCGGATCTGGCCAGCGTCAAGACCCGCGCCGAGCGCGTCGGGGATAAATACATCGTCAACGGCCAGAAGACCTGGACCACGCTGGGCCAGCATGGCGACTGGATGTTCAACCTGGTGCGCACCAGCAACGAGGGCAAGCCCCAGACCGGCATCAGCTTTTTGCTGCTGGACATGAAGAGCCCCGGCGTGACGGTGCGGCCCATCAAGCTGCTCGATGGCGAATGCGAGGTCAACGAAGTCTTCTTCGACAACGTCGAGGTGCCCGCCGACCAGCTCATAGGCCAGGAGAACAAGGGCTGGACCTACGCCAAGCATCTGCTGTCCCACGAGCGCACCAACATCGCCGACGTAAACCGCGCCAAGCGCGAGCTGGAGCGCTTGAAGCGCATCGGCCGCGCCGAAGGCCTATGGGACGACCAGCGTTTTCGCGACCAGATCGCCCTGTTGGAGGTGGACATCGTGGCACTGGAGATGCTGGTGCTGCGCGTGCTGTCGATGGAAAAGAGCGGCAAGAACCCGCTGGACATCGCCGGCCTCTTGAAGATCAAGGGCAGCGAGATCCAGCAGCGCTACGCCGAGCTGATGATGCTGGCCGCCGGCCCCTACGCCCTGCCCCTGATCCAGGAGGCCATGGACGCGGGCTGGCAGGGCAACTTCCCCGGCGGCACCCTGGCCAACGCGCCGCTGGCATCGACCTACTTCAACATGCGCAAGACCACCATCTACGGCGGCAGCAATGAAGTGCAACGCAATATCGTTGCCCAAACCATCCTGGGCTGACAGGAGACAAGCACATGGACTTCGATTTTTCCGACGACCAGCAACAACTGCGTGACGCCGTGCGCCGCTGGGTGGACAAGGGCTATACCTTCGAGCGCCGCCGCGCCATCGTGGCAGCCGGGGGCTTTGAGCGCGCGGCCTATGGCGAGCTGGCCGAGCTGGGCCTCACAGCCCTGACCGTACCCGAGGCACATGGCGGCCTGGGCCAGGGCGCGATCGACGCCATGGTGGTGATGGAAGAGCTGGGCCGCGGCATCGTGCTGGAACCCCTGGCGCAGGCCTTCGTCACCGCCGGCGTGCTGGCGCAGTACGCACCGCAAGAGCTGCAGGCCGCCTGGCTGCCGCGCATCGCCAGTGGCGCGGCCCTGGTGGTGCTGGCACAGCAGGAGCGCAAGGCGCGCTACCGCCTTGATGTTTGCGAGGCAAAAGCGGTCGTAGCGCCCAATGGATATGCGATTACAGCTATAAAAAACATAGTTTCAGCCGGTGACCAGGCCGACGCCTTCATCGTCCCCGCGCAACTCGACGGGCAGATCGCCCTGTTCCTGGTGGAGCGCGCTGCCGCCGACGTCAGCACGCGCGGCTACGGCACCCAGGACGGCAGCCGCGCCGCCGACCTGCAGCTGGCCAGCACCCCGGCCACCCTCATCACCACCGACGGCCTGGCCGCGCTGGAGTTGGCGGTGGACACCGCCATCGCCGCCGCCTGCGCCTACGCCGTGGGAGTGATGGATCAGACCTGCGCCGTCACCTTCGACTACCTGAACCAGCGCCGGCAGTTTGGCGTGGCAATCGCCAGCTTCCAGGCCCTGCGCCACCGGGCGGCCGACATGAAGATGCAGCTGGAGCTGGCACGCTCCATGAGCTACTACGCCAGCCTGAAACTCGGCGCCCCTGCCGAGGAGCGCCGCCGCGCACTGTCGCGCGCCAAGGTGCAGCTGGGCCAGTCCATGCGCTTCGTCGGCCAGCAGGCGGTGCAGTTGTCGGGTGGCATAGGCGTGACGGACGAGTACATCGTCAGCCACTACTTCAAGACCTTGACGCAGCTGGAGATGAGCTGGGGCGACACGCTGCACCACCTGGGCGAGGTGTCGGCGCGCATGCAGGAGCAGGCGGGGGTGTTTGCCTGAAACCGAGACCGGCCAGACCGGGCTGGGCCACAGCGTCAATGGGGAGTGTCAGGATTTCTGTGTGTGAGGCTGTTGAATCCGTCACTCAATCTACAAGGGCTTCCCCACCTTTGCAAGCAATACCTCTCCCTGGGTTGATCGCACAGCGATCAACCCAGGCATGGTTTTCGTCAATTTCAGATCAGCTCCCAGCCTTGTGCATGCAGCGCGTCGATGC
>JAGPIX010000032.1:11415-23907 GCA_018054745.1 Alicycliphilus sp. | reverse complement strand
CCCAAGAAATCTGGCAATTCATCAGTACCCAAGGGGCTGAATTCGGCATCAAGCTGCTCACGGCGATTGCCGCCTGGGTGGTGGGCCGCTGGCTCATCAGCCTGGCGGTGCGCCTGATGGGCAAGGTCTTCGAGCGCGGTAACAAGATCGACGCCACGCTGTCGCAATACCTGCAGTCCATCGCCTCGGTGCTGATGAACATCGTCCTGATCCTGGCCATCCTGGACATCTTCGGCGTCAAGACCACCTCGTTTGCCGCCCTGCTGGCCGGCGCCGGCCTGGCCATAGGCGCAGCCTGGAGCGGCATGCTGGGCAACTTTGCCGCCGGCGTGTTCATGCAGGTGCTGCGCCCGTACAAGGTGGGCGACTTCATCAGCGCCGGGGGCGTGGTGGGCACCGTGAAAGAGCTGGGCCTGTTTGCCACCACCGTCATCACGCCCGACAACGTGGTTACCGTGGTGGGCAACGGCAAGGTGTTTGGCGACAACATCCAGAACTACAGTGCCCTGCCCGTGCGCCGCGTCGATTGCGTGGCCAAGGTGGCCAACAGCGTCAACCCGCTGGACGCGATTGCGCGCCTGCAACCGGTGATCGCCGCCATCCCCAACGTAGCGACCGACCCGGCGCCGGTGATCGAGATCCTGGAATTCACGCCCGAGGGCCCCAAGCTGTGCGTGCGCCCCTTCACCCACACCGACCACTACTGGCAGGTGTACTTCGACACCCACAAGGCCATCGTCGAGACCTTTGGCGCCGCCGGCTACCCGGTGCCCGAAACCCCCATGGCCTACCGCCAGTCGGCCATGCAATAGCGCGCTTAAGCGATTGCGCCTGTTTGCGCAAGCGCACAAAAAATCACAGTCGGCCAGTGCGGCAAACCTTGGCAAAAACCCGTACTGGCCCGACAATGGAGCGCAACGCACCGTTGGGTGCCTTTTTTTTGCATGCAAAAACGCCTTGGCCCGGACAACCCCGTTGCCCGGGCTTTTGTCCGTTTTTGCCTCGTCTATTCGTACCAAGGGAACCAACATGAACAGCAAACCATCCATCACCGTCTCGTCGCTGGACTTCGAGCGCCTGGAATCCTTGCTGGAAAAGCAGACCGGCGATTTCCCTGGCCGTGACGCACTGGAGGCCGAGCTTGACCGCGCCGATGTGCTCGACCCCAAGGACATGCCGCCGAATGTGGTCACCATGAACTCCACCGTGCGCTTCACCATGCTGGAGACCGGCAAGAGCAGCACCCTGACCCTGGTCTATCCCAAGGAGATGGACGGCAGCGACAACAAGGTGTCGGTGTTCGCCCCCGTCGGCATTGCCCTGCTCGGCCTGAGCGTGGGCGACGAACTGCCCATGCCCAGCCCCACGGGCCGGGTCACGGTGCGCGTCGATGCCATCGAATACCAGCCCGAGAACGCCGGCGAGCTGCACCGCTGAGCCTGGCGCGGTAGCTGGTTCAACAGGCAGCCCTCGCGGGCTGCTTTTTTTTCTGCCCGTCCCTCACATCAGGGCACTGCTGATCAGCCCGGCACCCACCATGCCCGCCTGCCAGCGCAGCGCCTCCTGCCAGGAAGGCAGTTGGCGCTCGACGCGCTCGTACAGCAGATGGCCGGCGGCAATCGACAGCACAAACGCCAGTACCATGCCCGCGGCTACCGCCCCCAGGGCCTGCGGCCAGAACCAGCTGACCACGGCGTTCACGGCCACGCACACGGCAAAGTGGACGAGAAAGACCGAGTAGGAGATCTGCCCCAGCCGGTTCAAGGGCGCCCAGCCGCCCCAGCGCGCCACGGCCGGCAGGCGCAGGGCCGGCACCAGCAGCAGCGCCGTGGCGCCGGCCAATGCGATGCGCGCGCGCCACTCAAGCACCAGCGCCGCCAGCACCAGGGCGGCCAGCAACAGCGCCCAGCCCCAGGCACCCCAGGGCCGCCGCGACTGCACGGCCCAATAGGCCAGCATGCCCAGCCCATAGGCGCCAAAAAAGTACAGCGCCCAGTTGTCCCACTGCGCAGCGCGGTTGAAGCCCAGCAGCGACGCGGCCACCCCCAACACCACCAGCAGCTGCGCGCCGGTCATGGCCCAGGGCCAACGGCGCGCCAGCCGGTCGCCACCCCAGCGCGCGCGCAGCCGCGTGGCGGCCGTGGTCGCCCCGGCCAGCAGCATGGTGGTCAGCACGAACAGCTGGAAGTCGATGGCCACATACCAGACCCCGGCCGACAGCGACTCCTCGCCCAGCACGCCCTGCAGCAGCAGCGCATGCGCCAGCAGCTGCCACAGGCCGGGCTCGGCAGAGACCGAGTCATGCGCAAACCACGGCCGCACCGCCGCCTGCACCAGAATGGCCACGACCAGCGCCACGGCATAGGGCAGCACCAGGCGCACAAAGCGCCGCGCCATGCGCTGCCAGGGGTCATCAAACCGCGCATGGCCACGCGGCGCCAGGCTGGCAGCCGCCAGAAAGCCACCCAGCACCAGAAACACCTGCACCGCCATGCGCGCATCTTCCTGCAGCCAGGCCATGAGGCCGGGCAGAACCTGGCCCAGCTGGTCGGACATGGGGCCATAGAAAGCGAGGTGGTGCCAGACGATGGCCGCGCAGGCCAGGCCCTTGGTGCAGTCGATAAGGGCGCTGCGTTGAATGTGGGACATGAAAGATGGCGGGAGATGAACGGGTGCGCACGGTTCAGCGCCGCCCAGGGCATCGGGCTCGGCAAAGGGGCGCAATGCCAGGCATAACGCGCCAGCCACCCCATTGGTTACAAACTGCGCGCCGCCGCCGCGCCCGAGCCCGCTTTATGCGCTTTACCCGCCCTTCACCCCTGGGCCAGGGCCTGCCGGGCGGCCGCGGCAATATGCGCCGCATCCACCCGGAAGAAGCTGCGCAGCGCGGCGCGCGTGTCGCTGCGGCCAAAGCCGTCGGTGCCCAGTGTGCGGTAGGCACGCCCGACCGGGACATAGGCACGCACGCTCTCGGGCACGGCGCGCACATAGTCGGTGGCGGCGACGATGGGGCCGCCGCAACTCGCCAGCACCTGGGCGATCCAGGGCGTCGCACCGCTGTCCTCGCAGGCCTGGCCATCGCGCGCCAGCTCGCTCCAGCTGGTCACGCTGAGCACTTGCGCGCCAATGCCCTCGGCCGCCAGCAGCTCGGCGGCCTTGACGACCTCGGTGAGGATGGCGCCCGAGCCCAGCAGCGTCACCTGTTTTGCAGATGAAACAGGCGCCTCGCGCCCGTCCGACAAGCGCGGATAGCTATCGAACAAGTAGCAACCACGCAGCACCCCCGGGTGCGCGGTTTCGGGCAGGTCGGGCTGGGCGTAGTTCTCGTTCATCAGCGTGACGTAGTAGAAAACGTCGCGCTGCTCGGTCAGCATCTCGCGCATGCCCGCGTCCACAATCACCGCCATCTCGCCGGCAAAGGCCGGGTCGTAGGCCTTGCAGTTGGGGATGGTGGCGGCGATGAGGTGGCTGGAGCCATCCTGGTGCTGCAGGCCTTCGCCACCCAGCGTGGTGCGGCCGCTGGTGGCGCCCAGCAGAAAGCCGCGTGCGCGCTGGTCGGCGGCGGCCCAGATGGCGTCGCCCACGCGCTGAAAGCCGAACATCGAGTAGTAAATGTAGAACGGCAGCATGGCCAGGCCGTGCACGCTGTAGCTGGTGGCCGCCGCCGTCCAGCTGGCGATGGCGCCGGCCTCGCTGATGCCCTCTTCCAGAATCTGCCCGTCCTTGGCCTCGCGGTACGAGAGGATGGAGCCTATGTCCTCGGGTGCGTAGCGCTGGCCGACGTTGCTGTAGATGCCGACCTGCTTGAACAGGTTGGCCATGCCGAAGGTGCGCGCCTCGTCGGCGACGATGGGCACGATGCGCGGGCCCAGGCTGGCGTCTTTGAGCAGGCCGCCGAGCATGCGCACAAAGGCCATGGTGGTGCTCATGTCCTTGCCATCGGCCTGCAGGGCAAATTGGGCGTAGCTGGCCAGCGGCGGCACCGGCAGAGGCTCGCACGTGGCTTGACGCCGTGGCAGGTAGCCGCCCAGCTGCGCACGCCGCGCCTGCAGGTACTGCATCTCGGCGCTGTCGGGCGCGGGCTTCAAGAACTCCAGGCCCACCGCCTGCGCGTCGGTAAGCGGCAGGTTGAAGCGGTTGCGAAATTCGATCAGCTCCTGGTCATCGAGCTTCTTCTGGCTGTGCGTGGTCATCTTGCCCTGGCCGGCCGTGCCCATGCCGTAGCCCTTCTTGGTGTGCGCCAGGATGACCGTGGGCTGGCCCTTGTGCGCGGCCGCTTGCGCGTAGGCGGCGTAAATCTTCACCAGGTCGTGGCCGCCGCGTTTCAGGCGATCGATCTGCTCGTCGGTCATGCCCTGGGCCAGCTGCTGCAGCGCGGGGCTTTGGCCAAAGAAATGGTCGCGGTTGTAGCGCCCGTCCTTGGCGGCAAAGGTCTGCATCTGGCCGTCCACCGTCTCGCCCAGGGTGCGCACCAGGGCGCCCGTCAGGTCGCGCGCGAACAGGCCGTCCCAGTCGCTGCCCCACATCAGCTTGATGACGTTCCAGCCGCTACCGGTGAACAGGCGCTCGAGCTCAGCGACGATGCTGCCGTTGCCGCGCACCGGGCCATCGAGCCGCTGCAGGTTGCAGTTGACCACCCAGACCAGGTTGTCCAGGCCCTCGCGCGAGGCCAGGGTCAGCGCGCTGGTGCTCTCGGGCTCGTCCATCTCGCCGTCGCCAAACACGCCCCAGACCTTGCGCCCGCTGCAGTCGAGCAGGCCGCGGTCGGTCAAGAAGTGCATGAAGCGCGCGTGGTAGATGCTGCTGATCGGGCCTATGCCCATGGAGCCAGTCGGAAACTGCCAAAAATCCGGCATGGACCAGGGGTGCGGGTAGCTGCACAGGCCGCGCACGCCCACCGTGGGGGCGGTGATCTCCTGGCGGAAATGCAGCAAATCCTGCTCGCTCAAAAAGCCCTCAAGAAAGGCGCGCGCGTACACGCCGGGCGCGCTGTGCGGCTGAAAGAACACCAGGTCGCCGCGGTGCTGGCCCGGCTCCAGCCCTTCGCGGGCATGGAAGAAATGGTTGAAGCCGGCCTCGAACAGATCGGCCGCGCTGGCGTAGCTGGCGATATGCCCACCCAGCTCGCCATAGGCCTGGTTGGCGCGCACCACCATGGCCAGGGCATTCCAGCGCATCAGGCTGGCCAGGCGCTCCTCCACCGCCAGGTCGCCCGGGAACACCGGCTGCTGCTGCGCTGCGATGGTGTTGACATGGGGGGTATTGAGCTCGGGCTGCCAACCCACGCGCCTGGCATGGGCCGCACGCGCCAGCTCGTCAAGGATGAAGCGCGCTCGCTCCGGGCCTTGGGCGGCCACCAGGGCGGCAAAGGCGTCGCGCCATTCGGCGGTTTCTTGCGGATCGGTGTCCGGCATGGTGTTCAGGGCGGAAATGGGCGTGGGAGCATTCATGGACGCCACTGTATGCCCGAATGCGCCACAAAGGGTATTTGAGACGCTTGCTGCCGCCCGACATTGCGCAGTGCTGAAACTCCTTTATTGATAGCTGTTCGCGCTTTTGTACAAAGGGCTATGGGCCAATTTCACCCTAAGGAGAACGCATCCATGGCGAGCATGCCGTACATCACCTCGCGGCTCAGGTACTCGGCGTGGGCGCCCGCACCCGCCGCCCCCAGCGCAAAAAACAGCGGCAGGAAATGCTCCTCGGTGGGGTGGGCACGCCGGGCATGTGGCGCGCGGGCGCGGTAGTCCAGCAGCGCCGCCAGGTCGCCGCGCTCAAGCTGCTGCTCGATCCAGCGGCTGAACTCCAGCACATAGGGTGCGGGCTCGCTCACACCCCCGAAGAATTCCGCCAGGTTGTGCGTCATGCTGCCCGAGCCCGCGAGCAGCACGCCCTGCGCGCGCAGGCCGCGCAGGGCCGCGCCCAGGGCATGCACCTCGGCCGGCCCGGCGCCCAGGGGCAGGGCCAGCTGCACCACGGGCAGGTCGGCCTGCGGGAACAAATGCATCAGCGGCACCCAGGCGCCATGGTCGAAGGGGCGCGCCGCGTCGCCCCGGGCATCCATGCCGGCCTGCCGCAGCAGATCCAGCACCTGGCCAGCCAGGGCCGGATCGCCCGGCGCCGGGTATTGCAGCTGGTAGAGCTCGGGCGGAAAGCCACCAAAGTCATGCCAGGTGGCGGGCCGCGCGCCGGTCATGACGGTAACGCCTTGGGCCATCCAGTGCGGCGACATGACGACCACGCCGCGCAGGCCGGGGTGTTGTGCGCGCAGCTGGGCGCCCCACTGCGTCAACGCCGGGCCGGTGTTGCCCGGCGCCAAAGCAAACAGCGGCGCACCATGCGAGACATACAGCGTCGGCAGCGCCGCCGGGGATATGGGTTGCGGATCTTGGTTCATACACCCCTCATGTGGGCGCGGCGCGCCCAATGCCAAGAGGCCCGCGCCCTATTGCGTATCCGCCGGCCGGGCACGCAGCGCCTTGATGCCGGAACGCCGGCTCTTGGATTCCAGCCGCCGCCGCTGCGAGCCCAGCGTGGGCCGCGTGGCGCGGCGCGGGCGCGGCGGCCGCGACACGCTGTCCACCAGGGCCTGCAGGCGCGCCAGCGCGTCCTGGCGGTTGGCCTCCTGCGTGCGGTATTGCTGGGCCTTGATGACCAGCACGCCCTGCAGGGTGATGCGGCCATCGCGCAGGGCCAGCAGGCGCAGCTTCACGTCCTCGGGCAGGGAGGACGCGGCAATGTCAAAACGCAGGTGCACGGCGCTCGCGACCTTGTTCACGTTCTGCCCGCCCGCGCCCTGGGCGCGCATGGCGCTCAATTCCACCTCGGCCGGGTTCACCTGCATGGCCGCCACACTCAAGCCCCCAGCGCCGCCAGCAGGGTCTGCGCAAACGCCTGCGGGCGCTCGAACTGCACCCAGTGGCCGGTGTCGTCGATCAGCGCCATGCCGCGAAAGTCCGGCGCGGCGGCGGCATAGGCACCCTCCAGCGCGACTATCCATTCCTTGTACAACGCATCGTCGCGGCCGTAGATGGCATGCACCGGACAGGTCACGCGCGGCAGGGCAAGCGCCAGCGCATCGGTATGCGCCAGGCGCCGGCGCGGCATGCGGTCGCGCACCACGTTGGCCACATGCAGGCCCAGGGCCAGGCCGTCCAGGCGGTCGATCAGTGCCTGGTCCTTGAGCATCAGCGCCGCGAGGTTGTAGCGGTGCGTGGCCAGCTGCCCGTCTGCCGGCAGGTGGCGCCAGGCCTTGAGTTCAAACTGCCTCTTGGGCACCACGCCCATCGCCGGCGCGCCCACCAGCACCAGCTGGCGCGCCAGCTCCGGGTGCTCGGCCAGCAACAGGCCGGCCGTGAGGCCGCCAAACGAGAACCCCACCAGATCGCACGGGCGCGGCCCGAACAGCGCGCGCAAGCCCTCGGCCAGCGGTTCGACCAGGGCGTCTGCATCGCCACCCCGGGTGGGCGACGCCGACGCACCAAAACCGGGCAGATCCGGAATCCACAGCTCGCGCCCGGCGGCCAGCAGATCGTCGATGTTGCGCACCCAGTGCGTCCAACTACCGCTGCCGCCATGCAGCAGCACCAGCGGCGGCCGGTCGGGCCGCGCATCGCCCCAGACATGCCAGACCATGTCGCCGTCGCCGCAGGGCGTGGTCTCGCGCCGCGCCAGGGCCTGCAGGCGCAGCACCTCGGCGGGCACGGGCAAGGTGGCCAGCGCGGGGGCGCTCACCATTGCGCCAGCCCGTCTATGGCCAGGGCATAGCCCTGCACGCCAAAGCCGCACATCACGGCCCGGGCCACGCCAGACAGGTAGGAGTGGTGACGAAACGCCTCGCGCGCATGCACGTTGCTGATGTGCAGCTCCACCAGCGGCACGCCCGTGCCCTTGACGGCGTCCAGCAACGCCACGCTGGTGTGCGTATAGGCCGCGGCGTTGAGCACCAGCCCCGCCAGCTGGCCCGCCGCATGCAGGCGGCCGGCCTCGTGGATCCAGTCCACCAGCGCGCCCTCGTGGTTGCTTTGGCGGAACACCAGCGTGAAACCATGGCGTGCGCAGGCCTCGGTGCAAAGCTGCTCGACATCGGCCAGGGTCTGCGAGCCATACACCTGCGGCTCGCGCGTGCCCAGCAGGTTGAGATTGGGGCCGTTGAGAACGTAAACGGTTTTGGTCATACGGTGAGATACGCGGTTCTACCCCGCCTGCGCGGACCCGCAAGCCGTCCATTATGCGGGCCGCTGCCCAAGCAAAAGCGGCCACTGAGGGCCGCCTGTGTCATCCGTCTGCCAGCTGCGCCAGCGTCAATCGCGATGCCCACGGTGACCCCGGTGGCCGTCATGGCCACGATGGCGATCGTGGTGGTGGTGTCCACGCCAGTGGTGGTCATGGCCGCGGTAATACACCGGCGGCGGCGGCGCGTAGTACACGGGACGCGGCGGCACATACACCGCCGGCGGCGGTGCGTAGTACACGGGCGGCGGCGGCACGTAATACATGGGTGCGGCATTGCCGAAACCCATCACCACGCCGGGCGCACCCACGCCCACCGACCAATACACATCACTGCGCGCCTGCGCCGTGCCGGCGCCCGCCATCAGGGCCAATGCCACACCGGCCGATGCGACGGCGGCAAACCAAGAGCGACGTTGGGTCATGAAAAATTCTCCTTTGACGTTGAAACCTGCCTGCCCTCCGCAGGCCACGGCCCCACTGGCGCCATTGAACATGAAAAGGATTGTCAGACTCCACAACGCGCCAGCTGGGCAAAAGGATGTCATGAACCCCTGTTTATGTTGTTTCCGAACGTAGCCCCTGCACAGCACAGGCGCCGCAAGCACACGGCCTAAAATCGCGGCATGAGCACCCCAGTCCACAACGACACCACAGAACCCCTCAAGCCCAGCAACTTCCTGCGCCAGATCATCGACGCCGACCTGGCCCAGGGCACACATGCCAACAACCGCTGGGCCGGCACCCCCGGCGACGCCGCCCACCAGCAGGCCGGCGCACTCGACCCGGCGCGGATACGCACGCGCTTTCCGCCCGAGCCCAACGGCTACCTGCATGTCGGTCATGCCAAATCCATCTGCCTGAACTTCGGCCTGGCGCGCGACTATGGCGGCGTGTGCCACCTGCGCTTTGACGACACCAACCCCGAGAAGGAAGAGCAGGAGTACGTGGACGCCATCATCGATGCCGTGCACTGGCTGGGCTTTGACTGGAAAGACCCGGACGGCCACGAGAACCTGTACTTCGCCAGCAACTACTTCGACTTCATGTACCGCGCGGCCGAGTACCTGATCGAATCCGGCAACGCCTACGTGGACGAGCAGACGGCCGAGGAGATGCGCGCCAATCGCGGCGACTTTGGCAAGCCCGGCGTGGACAGCCCCTACCGCGGCCGCACCCCAGCGGAGAACCTGGCACGCTTTCGCCAGATGCGCGATGGTGTGCTGGCCGACGGCGCGGCCGTGCTGCGCGCCAAGATCGACATGGCCAGCCCGAACATCAACCTGCGCGACCCGGCCATCTACCGCATCAAGCGCGCCGAGCACCACAACACCGGCGACAAATGGTGTATCTACCCGATGTATACCTTCGCGCACCCGATCGAGGACGCGCTGGAGTGCATCACCCACAGCATCTGCACGCTGGAGTTTGAAGACCAGCGCCCGTTCTACGACTGGCTGCTCGATCGCCTGGCCGAGGGCGGCCTGATCGCCCAGCCGCATCCGCGCCAATACGAATTCGCGCGCCTGAACCTGACCTACGTGGTCACCAGCAAGCGCAAGCTCAGGCACCTGGTGGACAACGGCATCGTCAAAGGCTGGGACGACCCACGCATGCCCACCATCGCCGGCCTGCGCCGGCGCGGCTACACGCCCGCATCGATCCAGGCGTTCTGCGAGCGCATAGGCGTGACCAAGGACTACAGCTGGATCGACTACGCCACGCTCGAAGGCTGCCTGCGTGAAGACCTGGAGGCCAAGGCCCACCGCGCCATGGTGGTGCTCGACCCGCTCAAGCTGGAACTGACCAACTGGGCCGAGGTGTTCGGCAGCGGCGACCACCTGGAGCCCTGCAGCCTGCCCGCCCTGCCCCACGCCGCCGAGGGCGAAACCGTGCCTGAGCGCCGCTTCAGCCTGGGCCGCGAGGTCTGGATAGAGCGCGAGGACTTCGCCGAGGTGCCGCCCAAGGGCTACAAGCGCCTGTTCCCGTCTAACCGCGTGCGCCTCAAGGGCGGCTACGTCATCGAATGCACGGGCTGCGAGAAAGACGCCGCCGGCCAGGTCACCAAGGTGCTGGCCACGGTGGTGCCGGACACCAAGAGCGGCACGCCCGGCGCCGACAGCGTCAAGGTCAAGGCCGCCATCACCTGGGTGGGCGTGGCCGACGGCGTGCAGGCCGAGGTGCGCCTGTACGACCGGCTGTTTACCGACGCCCAGCCCGACGCAGGCGGCAAGGACTACCTAGCCCTGCTCAACCCGGACAGCCTGAAGGTCGTCACCGCCTATGTGGAGCCCTCGCTGGCCGCCGCCCAGGCCGAGGACAAGTTCCAGTTCGAGCGCTTCGGCTACTTCGTCGCCGACCGCAAGGATCACGCGCCGGCCAAGCCGGTGTTCAACCGGGTGACGGGGCTGAAGGACTCCTGGGGCAAGTGATGGCCCGCCCCCAGACCATCCAGATTTACCTCCCAACCGGTAACCCGCGCGGCATGCGCATCGCCGAGATCACCACACGCATCGTGCGCGTGGTCGAAGTGCCGCGCAGTCAGTTGGCAGACTTCCTCAAGACGCCGGAAGCGCAGCAGGTTGGCGTGTATTTCCTGCTGGGCGATATGTCGGATGCTGGCCTGCCACGGGTGTATATCGGCCAATCCGGAACCGTAGGAACACGGCTGGCGCAGCACAACCAGAGCAAGGATTTTTGGAACCGCGCTCTGATCGTGATTTCGCTGACCAACAGCCTGACGCAAACCCATGCCTTGTTTCTGGAATGGTTTGCCATTGCTGAAGCGACCAAAGCCGCGCGCTTCAGCCTGGAGAATGGCAACACGGGCACCCAACCTTACACACCGGCGCCATTGCAAGCGGATTGCCACGAAATACACGAAACCGCCGCACTCCTGCTCGCCACCCTCGGCCAGCCCATTTTTGAACCACTGACCGGCGGCGAGCGATCAGAAAACCCGGCCCTGGCCGCTGAACCCGAGCTTTTCTATTGCAAGGGGCCTGATGCCAACGGCATCGGGGAATACACGACCGAAGGGTTTGTGGTGCACAAAGGCTCGACCGCCAGGCAAGCAATGGTCGCCTCTATCAAAGACACGTCCAATGAACGCTTTCGCGACCAGTTGGTCGCAGAGGGCGTATTGCAGGCACAAGGTAAAAGTTACCTGTTTACGCGCGACTTTCTCTTCTCCAGTCCAAGCATGGCGGCGATCACTGTGCTGGGTCGTTCAGCCAACGGTTGGCTGGAATGGAAAACCACGCACGGACAGACACTGGATGGTTTGAGGCGACAGCCAACTGACGCCAACCATCTCACCCCCCTTAAGCCGCTCGCGCCATGAACCATTCGCACTCGATCGCTCCACAAACCATCCTGCAGTTCTGGTTCGACGAGCTGACGCCGGCGCAGCATTTCGCCAAGGACGCGCAGCTCGATGCCGCCATGGGCCAGCGCTTTGGCGCCCTGCTCGAGGCCGGCGCGCGCGGCGAGCTGTCTGGCTGGCGCGTGAATGCGGCCGGGCGGCTGGCCGAGATCGTGCTGCTGGATCAGTTCTCACGCAACATCTACCGCGACACGCCGCAGGCCTTTGCCCAGGACGGCATGGCCCTGGTGCTGGCGCAGGAGCTGGTGACGCAAGGACTCGACAGGCAATTGCCCAGCGCCCAGCGTGCCTTTGCCTACATGCCCTACATGCACAGCGAATCCCGCGTGGTGCAGGCGCAGTCGGCGCGGCTGTTCGCACAGCCCGGGCTGGAGGTCAACCTGCCCTTTGCGCTGCAGCACCAGGCCATCATCGAGCGCTTTGGCCGCTACCCGCATCGCAACGCCATCCTGGGGCGAGCATCCAGCGACGAAGAGCTGACGTTTCTGCGCCAGCCCGGTTCGGCGTTTTGACCAACCCCGGGCAGGGTTTGACGTTTGCGTGACATTCACGCCCGAACCTTTGCCCCGCAACCGCGCCTAACACCGATGAACAAGAACCAGCGCACCACCCTTCACACCCTCTCCGTCCTGGCCCTGGCCGCCCTGATGGGCGCCTGCACCAGCGCCCCATCACAACCCGCGGCCCCCATGCCCCCGACCATCGCGCAGCACAGCACCCCCGACCTGGCCTCGTACGACTGGAACCTGACGGCCGCCTTCGACGCCCAGGGCCAGCCCGACGGCCGCTGGCTGCTGGCCGGGCGCGAGCCGCTGCAGCTGCACTTTGAAGACCAGCGCCTGTCCGTGCGCAAGCTGTGCAACATGCTGGGCGCC
>JAGPIX010000032.1:0-11315 GCA_018054745.1 Alicycliphilus sp. | reverse complement strand
GGGCAATTGGCTTGCCGGTGGCGATGGCGGCCTTGGCGATGGCTGCGGCCTTTTCGTAGCCGATCAGCGGGTTCAGCGCCGTCACCAGGGTCACGGACTCGGCAATGCGCTCGTCCAGCAGGTTCTGGTTGGCGACGATGCCTTCCACGCAGTTGACCTGCAGCGTCTGGCAGGCGCTGGCCAGGTGGTGCAGGCTCTTGTGCAGGGCCCAGGCCACCAGCGGCTCGAAGGCGTTGAGCTGCAGCTGGCCGGCCTCGCAGGCCATGGTGATGGCGACATCGTTGCCTATCACCTCGAAGCACACCTGGTTCATCACCTCGGGGATCACCGGGTTCACCTTGCCCGGCATGATGGACGAGCCCGCCTGGCGCGGCGGCAACTTGATGTCGGCCACGCCCGCCTGCGGGCCCGAGGACAGCAGGCGCAGGTCGTTGCTGATCTTGGACAGCTTGGCGGCGATGCGCTTGAGGACGCCGGAGATGTCGACAAAGGCGCCCGTGTCCGAGGTGGCGGCGATCAGGTTGGCGGCGGCCTTGACCGGCACGCCCGACAGCTCGGCCAGCTTGGGCGTGACCACGTCCACATAGCCCACCGGTGCGTTGATGCCGGTGCCTATGGCCGTGCCGCCCATGTTGATCTCGCACATCAGGTAGGCGGACTCGCGCAGGCGGCGCTCGTCGTCGGCCAGCATGGCGGCGAAGGCGGCGAACTCCTGGCCCAGCGTCATGGGCACGGCGTCCTGCAGCTGGGTGCGGCCAATCTTGAGGATGTTGGCGAACTCCCGCGCCTTCGCCTCGAAGGCGCCGCGCAGCTCGGCCAGGGCCGCCAGCAGGGTCTGGATGCCGAAATACGTGGCCATCTTCACGGCCGTGGGATAGGTGTCGTTGGTGCTTTGCGAGGCGTTGACATGGTCGTTGGGGTGGATCACGTCATAGCGGCCCTTGTGCAGGCCCAGGTACTCCAGCGCGCGGTTGGCGATCACCTCGTTGGCGTTCATGTTGGTCGAGGTGCCGGCGCCGCCCTGGATCACGTCCACCACGAACTGCTCGTGCAGCTGGCCGGCGACCAGGTCGTCGCAGGCCTTGGAAATGGCATTGGCTTGGGTTTCGTTGATCGCGCCCAGCTGCAGGTTGGCATGGGCGGCGGCCTTCTTCACGAAGGCAAAGGCCCGGATCAACTCGGGCATCTGGGCCACGGTCTGGCCGGTGATGGGAAAGTTCTCCACGGCGCGTGCCGTATGCACGCCCCAGTAGGCGTCGGGGGGGATGGTCTTGATACCAATGAAGTCATGTTCTTGACGCATGGTCGATATGCTTTCTGACAAATGGGGGGGAGGGGAAACAAAAAAACAATGCCCGGCTGTGCGAAAACTGAACAACCAAAGCGCATGCAAGCCACCGCGAGCGGGCCGCAAAAAAACTGTGCGGGTGCCATGTACCGTGCGGCGAACCTTGTGGGTCAGCATGAAAGCCGCGCCAGACGTGGCAATGCCCTGACCACCTTGGTGCCCAGGGCATTGGCGCAAATTATCCATCAATATGCAGGGCCGGCATGAGAACCTTGCCTTTTTGCATCGCCCCGCCTCTGGCGCCATGGCGCCGCTCTACACTGCCCGCCGTGCCATATCTGCCCCATCACCTCCCCTCTGCCAGATCCGGCTGCCAGCGCCGCACCATGCTGCAAGCCATGGGCCTGGCACTGCTGCCCGCCAGCGCAGCGCTGGCCCAGGACGCCACCCCAGGCCCATGGCCCCAGGCGCTGCAGGTGCCCGGCGGCGTGGCCCGGCTGGCGCTGGGCCCGGCGCCCGAGCGCCCGGTGGTTCATGCCGGCGACATTCCGGTGCTGGTGCTGGGCGATGCCAGCGCCTGGACGGCCATCGTCGGCATACCGCTGGCCGCGCCCGTGGGCCAGGCCCATGTCAGCGTGCAGGCCACGGACGGCGCGCCCGCGCGGCGCATCGCCTATCAGGTGGCGGCCAAGAAGTACCGCGAGCAGCGCCTGAACGTGGCGCCGCGCACGGTGGATCTTTCGCCCGAGGATCAGGCCCGCTACGAGCGCGAGCGCGACCACCAGCAGCGCGTCATGGCCACCTTCTCCACACCGTTGCCGGCCGACGCATTGCGCATGCGCCAGCCCGTGCCCGGGCGGCGCTCCAGCAGCTTTGGACTGCGCCGCGTGTTCAACGGCCAGGCGCGCAACCCGCACAGCGGCATGGACATAGCGGCCGCCACCGGCACGCCCGTGGTGGCACCGCTGCCGGGCCGGGTGATCGACGTGGGCGACTATTTCTTCAACGGCGGCACGGTCTGGCTGGACCATGGCGGCGGCCTGCTCAGCATGTACTGCCACCTCAGCGGCGTGGACTGCGCCGTGGGCGAGCAGCTCGCCACCGGCCAGGCGTTTTGCCGCGTGGGCGCCACCGGCCGCGTCACGGGCCCGCACCTGCACTGGGGCGTGATGCTGAACCGCAGCATGGTCGATCCGGCCCTGTTCCTGCCCGCATGACCTGACCACATGAGCCAGCGCCCCACGCTGCGCCGGCCGGCGCCCGCCGCCCCGCGCCTGCTGCGCTTCAACAAGCCCTACGGCGTGCTGAGCCAGTTCACGCCCGAGGGACGCTGGCGTGGCCTCAAGGACTTCATCACCGAGCCCGGCGTCTATGTCGCCGGTCGCCTGGACGCCGACAGCGAGGGCCTGCTGCTGCTGACCAACGACGGCCCCCTGCAGGCGCGCATCAGCGACCCGCGCCACAAGATGGAGAAGACCTACTGGGTGCAGGTCGAGGGCATTCCCGACGACGCCGCACTGGATGCGCTGCGACATGGCGTGGCGCTGAACGACGGCCCCACCCTGCCCGCGCGCGTGCGCCGGCTCGATGCGCCGCCTACGCTGTGGCCGCGCGACCCGCCGATACGCGTGCGCCAGAACATCCCGGACTGCTGGCTGGAGTTCATCATCCGCGAAGGCCGCAACCGCCAGGTGCGCCGCATGACGGCCGCCGTGGGTCACCCCACGCTGCGCCTGGTGCGCGCGGCCATTGGGCCGTACCGGCTGGACGGCCTGGCACCCGGTTGCTGGGCCGATGCCGACGTACCAAACTATCAAAAAAAGAGCTGTTAACGCTTATCCCACGGGCGCTACGGCCGTATTTCCATCAAACTTTCTGCGACTGGCCCAGGCGCAGTGCGCCATCGAGCACCAGCACGCCCACGGCCGCGAAAATGGGCCCGTAGCTCGGCCACTGCTCGCGGCCAATGCTCTCGCCCAGGGCCAGCGCCACCAGGGCCAGCAGCACCGGCTCCACATAGCTCAAGAGGCCAAACAAGCCCAGCGGCAGCAGCCGGCTGGCGGCCATGTACAGCGCCAGCGCCACGGCGCTCACCAGGCCCAACACCGGCACCATGGCCCACAGGTGCTGGTGGCCGGCCACCAGGCCCAGCGACGAGGGCGCGCGCGCCACGAACCACAGGGCCGCGGGCACCAGCAGCAGCATGTCCAGCCAGTGCCCGCCCAGGTGGTCGGTGGCCAGACGGCGGCGCAGCACGAAGTACGCCGTGTAGCCCAGGGCGACCAGCCAGGTCTCCCACGACATGCCGCCGGCGCGCAGCACCTCATGCGCCACGCCGGCGCCCGCGAGCAGCGTGGCCAGCCACTGCAGGCCGGTCAAGCTTTCGCGGTACAGCACCCGCCCGGCCAGCACCATCACCAGCGGCAGCAGAAAGTAGCCCAGCGACACCGGCAGCGCGCGCCCGTGCAGCGGCGCCCACAAGAACAGCCACAGCTGCACGCCCAGCAGCGCCGCGCTGGCCAGCAGCCCCAGTGCCAACGACGGCTGGCGCCGTGCGCGCCGCAGCAGCAGGCGCACGCGCCGCCACTGGCCCAGCGCCAGCAGCAGCACGGTGGTGAAGGGCAGCGTGGCCAGCACGCGCCAGCCGAAGATCTGCTCGCCATCGAGCGGCGCCAGCTGGGGCGCCAGGTAGTACATGGCGCCAAACAAAACCGACGCCACGACGGACGCTACAAGACCTTTGAACACGGGTATGGGGGCTGCGAGGAAAACCGGTGATTGTCGGTCATCGGCGGGCGCAGTTACCCTAGAAACGGCAGTTGGACATGCTTGGCAGTGCCGTGATCGGCGTGCCAGGCAAGGGCGAATGCCGCGGCTCCAAGGGTGCCTGTGCACCCTTGGACGGCATGAGCGGGTTCCGCCTCTGGCGGGACCGCGCCCTGCAAGGGGGACGCCGCAGCGGGCTACTGCCCGCGAGGAGGAGCAACGCCGCATGGCGCGGCGAGCGCGGTACTGACAAGTAGCGTAGCGTTGTCGCCCCACAGGTGAGTGCCGACGAAGCAGCAAACCTCAATATTCACGCGGCTTTCGTGAAGTTTGAAAGCGGTCAACTGCCGTTTCTAGGGTTATGCCCACGGCCTGTGGGCGGCCCTGTGGAAAACCACCGGTACAACCAGCCCCAAGCCGCGCCGGTATTGGGCTGCAGCGCATCGCTGATTTTTTAGGCAGCGCCTGCCGCGACCATGGCCGCGGCCCGCAGCGGGTATAGTGCGCCCCCTTTTGTCCTGCCGCCGCCCCCATGCCCGCCTCTACCGCCCTGCTCTGCCTGGTTGTCGCCATCCACGACGGCGACACCCTCAGCGCGCGCTGCGGCGCGCCCGGCGCCTGGCGCCAGGAGCGCGTGCGCATCGCCGTCGTGGATGCCCCCGAGAGCCGCCAGGCCTTTGGCCAGCGCGCGCGCCAGAACCTGGCCCGGCTGTGCTTTCGCCAGCAGGCGCGGCTGTACCGCCTGGGCCACGACAGCTACGGCCGCACCCTGGCCCATGTGCGCTGCCAGGGCCAGGATGTGGCCACGGCCCAGGTGCGCGCCGGCCTGGCCTGGGTGTATGCGCCGCAGGCAAAACAGCACCCCAGGCTAGTGGCCCTGCAGCGCCAGGCACGCGCCAATGGCCAGGGGCTGTGGGCGCAAAAGCGCCCGCTGGCGCCCTGGGACTATCGGCGCCAGTACCTGCGGCCCTAGTACAGCAACCTGGAAGTAGAGGAACACAATGAAAGCGATGGATTCGCGCACAGGGCAAGGCGCAAACCGCAGCGATAGCCGTAGCTATCGCGAGGATTTGCAACGCCGCCATGGGGGCGAAGGCGCGCTTTCATGTTTCGATATTTCCGGGTTGCTGTACTAGCCATAGCCGGCAGGGAGGCTGGCGTGCGTTCAGGCCCCCGGCCGCACCGCCAGCCAGTCCCCTATCGCCCCTTCGTAGGCCGCTGCCAAGGCCAGCAGCGCCGCATCACCGTGCGGCCGGCCGATCAGCTGCAGCCCCATGGGCAGGCCCTGGGCATTGAAGCCGGTGGGCACGCTGATGCAGGGCAGGCCGGCAAAGGTGGCGTAGATGGCCACCTCCATCCAGCGGTGGTAGCTGTCCATGGCCAAGCCGGCGACCTGCTGCGGCCAGCGCTCGGCAGCGTCGAAGGGCCACACCTGGGCGCTGGGCAGGGCCAGCACGTCATGGTGCTCGAACAGGCGCAGCAGCTGCTGGTAGAAGCTGGTGCGCGCTACGCTGGCGCCCATGAAATCGGCGCCGCTGACCTGCGCCGCCTGGTCATGCTCCCACAGCGCCTCGGGCTTGATATGGGCGCGGTTGCCCTCCTTCAGCAGGAAGGGGGCAATGCGCGACGCCACCAGCACGCGCCGCCACACCAGCCAGGCCTGCCACACGCGCTCGGGCGGCATGCCCAGGGCGCAGGGCTGCACGCTGCAGCCCAGGCTTTCCAGGCGCCGCAGCCCCTGGGCGCATATGTCCAGAATGCCGGGCTCCATGGGCAGGTAGCCGTCCAGATCGGCCAGCCAGGCGATGCGCGTGGATTTGACATCAAACAGGCCGCCAGCCATTTCAGGATAAGCGCCTTCAGCTATTGATAGTGGAGCATTTGGCGACCAGCCCGCCTGTGTCGCCAGCAGGCGCTGCAGGTCACGCACGCTACGCCCCATGGGGCCTTCGGTGCCCAGCTGGCTGATCCACACGTCCTGCGCCGGCCACATGGGCACGCGGCCCTGGCTGGGCCTGAAGCCAAAGATGTTCGCCCAGGCCGCCGGGTTGCGCAGGCTGCCCATGAAGTCCGAACCGTCGGCCACCGGCAGCAGCCGCAGCGCCAGCGCCACGGCCGCGCCGCCGCTGGAGCCGCCGGCCGACCTGGCGGGGTCATAGGCGTTCAGCGTGGTGCCGAACACCGGGTTGAAGGTGTGCGAACCCAGGCCGAACTCCGGCGTGTTGCTCTTGCCGATGACGATGCAGCCGGCCGCCTTCATGCGCGCGACCATCAGCCCGTCCTCGTTGGCGACGAAGCCCCGCATCAGCGGCGAACCCAGCGTGGTGGGCAGGCCGGCAGCGTTGGACAGGTCCTTGATCGCCTGCGGCATGCCGTGCATCCAGCCGCGCGACTGGCCGCGCTCCAGCTCAGCGTCGCAGGCATCGGCATCGGCCAGTAGGTCGTCCTCGGGCCGCAGCGAAACCAGCGCGTTGTAGCGCGGGTTCAGGCGCTGGATGCGCTCCAGGTAGGCCTGCATGACGGCGCGGCAGGAGACGCTGCGGGCATGAATGGCTTGCGACAGCGCGCTGGCGTCGAGCGCGGTGATGTCGTCGATGGAGATGGGCGCGGGCGTGGCCATATTTGCCTATGCCTTGAAGTTGCCGCCCAGCAGCTCGGGCAGGCGATCTGCGGGCAAGCGAAAGCCGCAGGCCTGGGCGTGGCCGCCGCCGCCCATGCTGACAGCCAGCGGCGAGCAGTCGTAGCCGCGCTGCGAGCGCAGTCCCACCTTGACCTGGCCGTCCTTGGCCACGGCCCACATCAGCGCGAAGGTGCCGCATTGCTTGGACAGCAGCTCGCCCACCAGGCTGTGGAAGGCCCCGGGCGCGTTCACCATCAGCCCGGCCTGGCCGTTGAACAGCAGCGGCTGGGCGCCGCCGGCCACGTCCTGCGCCAGGTGGCGGAATTTTTCGTCCATGGCCTGGCCGCGCGCGACGAAGGCCGCCGTCTCGGCCGGCGCAAAGTCGGCAATCTGCTGCCAGCGTGCAAAGTCGAAGGGCTCCATGTCCAGCGCCGCCACATAGCCCGCCGTCTCGGGGTACTGCCAGGCCCACAGGTCGCGGTCTTCCACATGGCGCACCAGGTCGGGCAGCGGCGCTTCGGGGTGAAAGAGCTCCCAGGCCAGGCGTGCGCCCGACTTGGTCATGTCGAAATGCAGCGCGCCACAGCGGCAGGCAAAGCCGGCCAGCTGCTCGGCCGCGCTCTTGTGGTGGTCCAGCAGCACCAGCTTGGCGGCGCGTGCGTCGATCTCGGCCAGCAGCTCGGGCCCGAAGGAAAAATCCAGCACATAGACGGCCCGGCCGGCCAGCGGCGGCAGCTCTTCAACATTGCGGATCTGCCCGTGCGACAGGCCCAGGCATTGCACCTGCCCGCCATAGAAGCGCCAGGCGGCCAGCGCGGCGGCAAAACCGTCGGCGCAGCGGTCGTGGTACAGCACCAGGGGCTGGGGATCGTTGAGCGAGGGGGCCGCCAGCAGGGGCAGCGGCAGCAGCGTGGAGCGTGTGGACATCATGGCGGCGCATTGTGCGCCAGCCGATACCATGCCCGGCCTGCCCACTTCGTCTCACCATTCATGGAAACCCAGCCAGGCGCCAGCGCCCACCCACCTCTGTCCATCCTGTGGCAGGACGAGCACCTGGTGGCGCTGTACAAGCCCGCCGGCTGGCTGGTGCACCGCACGGGGCTGGACGCCGGCGAGACGCGCTTCGTGGTGCAGACCCTGCGCGACCAGATCGGCCAGCATGTCTACCCCGTGCACCGCCTGGACAAGGGCACCTGCGGCGTGCTCGTCATGGGCCTGCACCCGGCCGCCACGCGCGCCCTGGCCGGGGCCTTTGCCGCGCATGCCGTGCGCAAGCAATACCTGGCCCTGGTGCGCGGCTGGGCGCCCGAGAGCGCAGAGGTCAACCACCCACTGCGCCCCGACGACGCCCCACCCGATGCGACGGCCCAGGACGCCCACACGACCATCACCCGCCTGGCCCGGCTGGACCTGCCCGAGCCCAGCGACGCGCGCCATGCCGGCACCCGCGCCAGCCTGGTGCTGGCCCAGCCGACCACCGGCCGGCGCCACCAGATCCGCCGCCACCTGAAGCACCTGGCCCACCCCATCATCGGCGACGCCACCCACGGCAAGGGCCCGCTGAACCGCTGGTGGGCCGAGCGCCTGGGCCTGCAGCGCCTGTGGCTGCACGCCTGGCGCCTGCAACTGCCGCACCCGGTGGACGGGCGATGGATCACCCTGGACAGCGGCCTGCGCTGGCCCCAGGCGACACCGGGCGACGGCGCCGCGCCCTGGCGGGACTGGCAACGCGTGTTGGCCCTGCCCTGGCAGAACGACTGAAAGAACGCCTGAGCCGCGCGCCGCCGCGCTACCATGGGCCCCGCCACTGCCCCCAGCCCGCCATGCCCGACCTCACCGCCAGCACCGCGCACACCGAGTCCGACATGAACCAGGCCGACCTGCCGCTGGACGGCACGCTCTGCCCCGGCGAGGCCATGCACGGCCAGCACCTGCACCAGCTGCTGCGCGCCGCGCTGCCCGACAGCAGCCACCACAAGGCCGCGGGCTGGTTCGGGCAGACCGACTTTCTGTTCACGCGCCGCCATGTGGACGAGGACCAAGACGCCTACCACGACGGCCTGTTCATCACCCTCTGGAAGCGCTGGGACTTCTGGCTGGCCCTGCCCGACGACAGTACGGGCCCAGGCGGGCGCCTGGCCCAGGCCTGGGCCAGGCTGCGCCAGGACCATCATCCCGCGCTTGCTGACGGCCTGCTGCGCCAGTACCGCGCCTATGACGATGCCGGCCGCCCCGGCCCATGGCAGCCGCTGGATGCAGACCATGCCAGCCCCGAGGCGCTGCAGGCCTGCGCCCAGGCCTGGCGCGGCGTGATCGACTACTGGCGCCTGGCCGAGGGCCAGCGCCGCGCCGGCCGGCCGCTGCGCGAGCGGCTGCACGCCGCCCTGACCACCGCGCGCGTGCAGGCGTTGACGCTGCTGCCGGTGTTCACCGGCCGCTACAACGACTGGTGGAACCCCGAGCGCAACGGCTGGTGGCAGGGCGATGTGTGGATAGGCGCACGCCAGCCCGGCCACCAGGGCAGCCGGCACTGGGGCCGGGCCCTGAAACTGAGCTGGCGCAACGGCAGCGAGCAGCCCGGCGACGAGGAGGACGACGCCCACGCCTGCTACCAGATCGACCTGGTCGAGGACGACACCCCGGCCCAGGGCACGGCCCAGCCGCCCGGCCTGCGTCTGAGCTATGGCCAGCGCCAGAGCGACGCCCGCCGCCCCCTGACCAACGACGCCGTGCAGCATATGGCGCGGCTGCTGCAACTGTTTACCGATCTGGAGCAGCAGCTGTACGCGGCCAATGCGCGCGAACAGCGGGCGCTGCGCTGCGCCCCCCTGGCCCCGGCCGGCGCCGCGCCAGCCCTGCCGCGCAGACCCCCGTTTGATCCGGACGAAACCGACGCCGATGTCCTCGGCCCCGCCATCATGGCCCTGTCGCATGACTGGCAGAGCAGCGGCCGCAGCCACGCCACCCTGGTGCGCGAGCGCTGGACGGCACAGGCCGAGGGCCTGCGGACCCCCGACGCGCAGCATGCCGGCGCCCCCGCGCCGCCGGCGCTGGTCGATCCGCGCATGGGCCAGGCCACGGATGTGCTACAGCTGGCACACGCCGTGCATGCGCTGGCGGACCCGGACTTGTCGGCACGCTTTCACCGCCGCTTTGCCTTTGCGCCCGGCGCCTTCGAGCACCATGCCGCGCGCAGCGGCCGGGCCGTGGGGCCATTGCTGTGGCAAGCCGATGGCAGTCTGCTGGCCCATGTCGATGGCGCCAGCGGCACGGCCGATCAGACCGGCGCCTGGTGGCAGCTCAGTGCCGATCGCCGGAGCATGACCGCCCTGCCCCCGGCGCAGGCGCCCGCCACCGTGACAAGCGCCGACGCCAGCAGCACGGCCCACGGCGTGACGGTGCGCGGCGACGGGGCCGGCGACCTGCACGGCCTGGCCGAGGACGGCCGCGCCCTGTGGCGCCACCATGTCGGCGGCGCGATCCGCAGCATCGCCCCGGCACCCGACGGCCACACCCTGGCCGTGGGCACGGCCGGCGGCTACCTGGTGCTGCTGCACAAGGGCAGCGGCACCGATCCCTATCTGGTCAGCAACTCGCGCTACGCCGAGGCCAGGCGCTTCATCTTCTGGGGTGATGCGCCGGCGCCGCTGGCCTGGTAGCGGCAAGGTTTACACTTCTTTTTTGATAGCTATCAGCGCTTGTCCCAAGGGCGATACCAGCCTTTTTTACCAAATCTTCGGCATGACTCAAACTCCTTCCCCCTCTGGGCCTGGGTGTCTACACATCTTTTGTATAGCGTGCCACGCAACATGTGTGCGGCCCTGGGGCTGTTTCTCCCTCTCCCGCTGGCGGGAGAGGGGGGGGTGAGGGGGCCAATGCCCGCGCTGCGCCCCATCACCCCCTCACCCCCACCCTCTCCCCCAAGGGGGCGAGGGAGTTGAAGCCCCGTCAAACAAGCGTTCTGCGCTACGAAAAAGGTGTGTAGACACCCATGCCCTCTGGGGGAAGGTTGGGATAGGGGCCAGGAGCGCAGGCATCAGGACGCGAGCGTCGCTGGCCCCACCCCGCCCTCCCCCAGAGTGGGAGAGAGTCAAGACAGCGGTCAGAGGCATATGCCTAATCAAGCTGTTGCAACACAAAAACGGCCAGCTCCGGGATCACCGAGCTGCGCTGCAAACCGGTTCCGGCCTGCAACTATTCACGGCGCTGCGCATTGCGCGCCCGGCGCTCGTCGCGCTTGCGCTGCTCGGCCTTGCGCTCGGCGCGCGCCTTGTCCTGCAGCTGGCCGGCGGCCAGCCAGGCCTCGAACTCGGGCACCGTCTCCAGCGTCAGGCGGCCCAGCGCTGCGCCGCGCAGGTCGGTGAGCACGATCTCGGCGGCCTTTTGCATGTTCAGGCGGCCGCCGCTCATCACGGCGCCGCGCTTTTTCGCGATCAGCTCCAACAGCTCTTCGTCGTGGCGGGCAGCGATCGCCTCTGCATCCAGGCCCAGCTTGTAGCGCGCATCGATCAGCGGCGCGTAGTGCTGCTTGAGGTAGGCCAGCAGCTCCAGCACCACCTCTTCCTCGTCATAGGCGTTGCGCCCCATGGCGCCGCTGGCGGCCAGGCGCAAGCCGCTCTCGGGCACGATGATGCGCGGCCA
>JAGPIX010000031.1 GCA_018054745.1 Alicycliphilus sp. | reverse complement strand
GCGTCGCGCAGGCGCTGCTCCAGCGACAGGCGCTCCTGGGCCTCCCGGCCCAGGTCGGGCGTGAAGAAGTCCAGGCCGCCCTTGCCGGCCGCCTTGGCGCGGTTCATGGCCAGGTCGGCGTTGCGCCACCGCCTGGGCTACCTGGGGCATGTCCTCGCCCACGGCAAACATGCAGCCCGCGCAATACACCACCAGGGCGCCCGCCAGCGTGTTGGCGCCACCCGGCAGACTGGCGGCGGCCGCTGCGGCAACCAGGCCGGCGCGCTCCACCAGATGTGATTTGTGGCCGCGCATGGCGTACAGGCGCATCCCTTCCTCGACCTGGGCAAAGGTGGACAGCGCGCCGCCGGGCAGGATGCGTTCAGGGTGTATCAGCCGATGGCAGCGCACCTCGCCAATCCTGCCCGCATCGACGCCGAGCGGAAACATGGTCGTGGCCCTGAGGATGTTGCCGCCCGCAGCGAGCTGCGGCTCGAGTGCTCCGCCAAGCCAGCGGTTGTAGACCTCGGCGGCAGGCTGTTCGTCGATGGCGATGATGTGGCGTGCCGCCCCGCCCGCGGCGGCGGTGGCGCCGACGCGGGTGATGGTGCCGCTGTGACCGCTGGGTTCATAGCCACCCTGGAAGACGTGGCTGATGCCCCCGGAGGGGAACAGCACGCCGACCACCAGCCCGTCGCACAGCGGCCCATCCGGGCCGAGCTGACGCCAACGGCCGCCGATATCGTCGTCCGCCGAGCTGCCGCCAATGATGGGGCAGCGGTCGCTGACGATGCGGCGCAGGCCCTCGATGACGGCCTCTTCCTGCCCCGGGGCCTGGTAGATCCAGACCAGTTCGGGCAGCTCGCCGGGGCAACCGGCGTCGTGCAGTGCTGCCTGCAGTGCGCGCTCTGCGCAGTCGGCGGCATTGCCCTGCAGACGGATGGCGGCCGTTCCGTAGTCACCGTCGGGGTCTTGCACCAGCAGCAGCCCTATGGAGCCGCCGCCGGCCAGGCCCGCGTCACTCATCACCCCGGCGCAGGAGGTGCCACCAAGCCGGGCCACACCCGGGAAATGCTGGTCGAGGAAAAGCGTGATCGCCTGGTCGTCATGCAGCGCGTCGTAGAACACGCACAGAAAGTCCGCCGTGAACGGCTGCGCCTCGGCCAGGGTCTGGGCCAACGTGGCCAGGACCTGTGCCGTGCAGCTGCCGCTGGCGGTGTAGGACTTCATTGCGACCATGGCGATGTCGGTTTTCTTGGCCCTTGACGGGCGTTTGGTTGGTGTTCAGCTGGTCGTGCTGCAAAGTTACCAGATGTACAAAGAATGACAAAACATATTGTGGCAAATTTGCAATTGTTTTACATCGTGGTAATGGGCATGGCGGGGCGAGGCAACGCGCAGGCCATGGCGCGTTGCTGCCCGCGGCGCGCCGGGGCGGATTGGTCAGGCGGTCGAAGCGCGTGCCGGTGCCGGCGCGGCCTTGCCTGGCAGCAGCAGGGCCACGCCGGAGGCCAGCATGAGCAGCGCGCCCGCCAGGCCAAAGGCAAGCCAGTGCGTGCCCAGATGCTCGAAGCCCCAGCCGCCCAGCCAGGAGCTGATGGCCGCGCCGACCTGGTGCCCCAGGTAGGCCCAGCCGTAGAGCACGCCTACCAGGCGCACGCCATAGATGTCGGCCAGGATGGCCGAGGACAGCGCGATGCTGCCGGCCCAGGCAATGCCGCCTATGACCGAGGTGCCGTAGAGCTCCAGCGTGCTGCCGGCCAGCAGCAGCGAGAAGAAACCGAAGCCGCGCACGCAATAGATGGCGGCGAGCAGCTTGCGCCGGGGCATGCGGTCGGCCAGCCGGCCCAGCACCACGGTGCTGGGAATGGCCACCACGCCAATCAGGCCGATCCCCAGGGCACTGGTGGTAGCGTCAAAGCCATGATCCATCAGCATGGGCATGCCATGCGTGCCCAGCAGGTTCATGCTGAAGCCGCAGGCAAACAGGCCCAGCGTGATCTTCAGAAAGGTGGCCGTGCGCATGGCCTGCAGCACCGTGTAATGCTGGCCCACGGGCGCTACCGGATTGGCGGCATGGGCGGCACTGCCGGGCAGGGGCGCATCGCCGTCGGGTGGAGCCTGGTCGCGCATCACCAACAGAGCGGAGGGCACGGTGATGGCGCTGAACAGGACCGCGAAACCCAGCAAGGTGGCCTGCCAGCTCAGGTGCTGCAGGGCCAGGCCCAGGGCGGGCGTCATGATGGCGATGCCGGCCATGGAGCCGGTGGACAGGAAGAACAGTGCCATGCCACGGCGCCGGTTGAACCAGCGGCTGATGATGGGGGTCAGCGCGATGGGGCTGGTAAAGCCCGCGCCTAAGGACATCAGCACGCCAAAGCTCAGCATCAGGCCCAGCGGCGTGCGCGTGTTCACCGCCCACAGCGTGGCCACCACCAGCATGGCCGTGCCGCACAGCAGCACATGGCGTGTGCCGCGGCGCGCCACCAGCCAGCCCGCCAGTGGCATGGCCGCGCCATAGCACAGCATGCCCACGGCAACGATGGTCGAGAGCAGGCTGCGCGAGAAACCCAGATCCTCGGCCATGGGCAGGAACAGCGGGCCCAGGCCCAGGCGCATGCCCACCGTCAGGGCGGTGAGCACGGTGGCCGCGGCCACGATGTTCCAGCCGAAGTACCAGCGTTGGGGGGCTGCAGAAGGCATAGGGGGGAAGAAGCTGCGGGACGCAAACCGCTACTTGTACGCCATTCGGCGCCGCTGCGCCACGCCAGGGGCATCTTCATCGGCGCCGGCTGCCTTCGCGCCGCGCATCACGCTGGCGACAGGCAGGCAGTCACAGGGCCGCCACAATAGCCGCTGACTTTCACTCACGGAGACGGACTCATGGCGCGCACGGTGCAACAGCTTTTTGATCTTTCGGGCAAGACAGCCCTGGTGACCGGCGGATCGCGCGGCCTGGGGCTGCAGATGGCGCAGGCCCTGGGCGAGGCGGGCGCGCGCATCATGCTCAGCTCGCGCAAGGCCGACGACCTGGAGCAGGCCACGGCCCAGCTGCAGGCCGCCGGCATCAACGCGCGCTGGATCGCCGCCGACTGCGCGCGCGAGGACGACATCCAGCGCCTGGCCAGCGAGACCCTGCAGCGCATGGGCGACGTGGACATTCTGGTGAACAACGCCGGCGCCACCTGGGGCGCGCCGGCCGAGGATCACCCGCTGGCCGCCTGGGATAAGGTCATGAACCTGAACGTGCGCGGCTACTTCCTGCTGTCGCAGGCCATTGCCAGGCACAGCATGATCCCGCGGCGCGGCGGGCGCATCATCAACGTGGCGTCCATTGCCGGCCTGGCGGGCAACCCGTTTGCCATGAAGACCATTGCCTACAACACCTCCAAGGGTGCGGTGCTCAACTTCACGCGCGCGCTGGCCGGAGAATGGGGCGCCCATGGCATCAACGTGAACGCCATCTGCCCGGGTTTCTTCAAGACCAGGATGACCACCGTGCTCATCGAAACCTTGAACGAGGAGCGGATGACGGCCCAGGCGCCCCTGCGCCGCCTGGGCGACGACGAGGATCTGAAGGGCATCACGCTGCTGTATGCCAGCGATGCCGGCAAGCACATCACGGGCCAGTGGCTGGCCGTCGATGGCGGGGTGAGCGCCATCCTGGGCGGGTGATTGGCCAGCGG
The DNA here is from genome assembly GCA_018054745.1 of Alicycliphilus sp. Classification (GTDB taxonomy): domain Bacteria; phylum Pseudomonadota; class Gammaproteobacteria; order Burkholderiales; family Burkholderiaceae_C; genus Alicycliphilus; species Alicycliphilus limosus. The sequence continues at coordinate 20,430 of JAGPIX010000031.1, read as the reverse complement.
CCAAGCGCAAAGCGCCGCCTGGGGCTATTCTTGCCGTCTCAATTTTTCTAGGAGCCGCCCGTGCTGGATTTTGGAGCCGACATTCCCTTCGTCAAAGAACTGGGCTTCAGCCTGCAGCGCATGCATGGCGGCGAGTCGGAGCTGCACTATGAGGCGCGAGCCCAGCACACCAATTCCTACGGCGTGATGCATGGCGGCGCCGTGATGACCCTGCTGGACGTGGCCATGGCCACGGCCGCGCGCAGCGACACGCCGGACATGGGCGTGGTCACCATCGAGATGAAGAGCAGCTTCATACGCCCGGCGCGCGGCCCCATGGTGGCCAAGGGGCGCATGCTCGAGCGCACGCGCTCCATGGCCTTTGCCGAGGCCTGGGTGTATGACGCCGAGGGGCGCCTGTGCAGCCACTCCACCGGCACCTTCAAGTACGTGCCCAAGGCCCAGCCGGCGGCGGGGCAGGGCGCAGGCACCATCTCCACCGATGGGTGATATGAGCAAAATCGGCCGCTAACGCTTACCCCATAAGCGTGAACAGCTATCAAAACTGTAAAGGAGGCGCACAGCCATGCCACGCAATCAGCAAATCCTGCTCGACAACCGCCCGCAGGGCGAGGCCACGGCCGGCAACTTCCGCCTCGTCGCCAGTGACACCCCAGCGCTGCAGGACGGCCAGGTGCTGGTGCGGCATCACTACCTGAGCCTGGACCCCTACATGCGCGGGCGCATGAATGAGGGCAAGAGCTACGCAGCCTGCCAAAGCCTGGGCCAGGTGATGATTGGCGGCACCGTGGGCGAGGTGGCCGAGAGCCGCCACCCGGCCTGGGCCGTCGGCGACGCGGTGGTCGGCATGGGTGGCTGGCAGGAATACAGCGTGGTCGATGGCAACGCGCCCGGCCTGCTGCGCAAGGTCGATACCAGCCATGTCCCCTTGTCGTACTACCTGGGCGCGGTGGGCATGCCCGGCGTGACGGCCTGGTATGGGCTGGTGCAGATCATCGACCCCAAGCCCGGCGAGACCCTGGTGGTCAGCGCCGCCAGCGGCGCCGTGGGCAGCGCCTTTGGCGCCCTGGCCAAGGCACGCGGCTGCCGCGTGGTGGGCATTGCCGGCGGGCCGGACAAATGCCGCTACGTGACCGACGAGCTGGGCTTTGACGCCTGCATAGACCATCGCGCGCATGGCGATCTGAAGAGCATGGCTGCAGCGCTGAAGGAGGCCTGCCCGGACGGCATAGACGGCCATTTCGAGAACGTGGGCGGCCATATCCTGGACGCCGTGCTGCTGCGCGCCAACGCCTTCGCCCGCGTGGCCCTGTGCGGCATGATCGCCGGCTACGACGGCCAGCCGCTGCCGCTGCACAACCCGGCGCTGATCCTCATCAACCGCATGAAGATAGAGGGCTTCATCGTCAGCGAGCAGATGCAGGTCTGGCCCCAGGCGCTGGCCGAGCTGGGCGCGCTGGTCGCCAGCGGCCGGCTGCGCCCGCGCGAGAGCATTGCCCAGGGCCTGGCGGCGGCGCCCGAGGCGTTTCTGGGCCTGCTCAAAGGCAAGAACTTTGGCAAGCAGCTGGTGAAGCTGATCTAAGCGCTTGGGCGGCCAGCCCCCATGCCGGGATGGCCCCGGCCGCCGCCCGCAGGAGTCGCACCATGACCGAACTCATACTGCACCACTACCCCGCATCGCCGTTCGCGCACAAGGCGCGCTGCGTGCTGGGCTTCAAGCAGCTGGCGTGGAGGTCGGTCACCGTGCCCAGCGTGATGCCCAAACCCGACGTGGTGGCCCTCACGGGTGGCTACCGGCGCACGCCCGTCCTGCAAATTGGCGCCGACATTTATTGCGACACGGCGCTGATCTGTGACGTGCTGGAGCATCTGCGGCCCGAGCCCACCTTGTACCCGCCGCACCTCAAGGGCGTCTCGCGCGTGTTCGCGCAATGGGCCGACGGCACGCTGTTTGCCGCCGCCATGGCCTACAACTTGCAGCCGCGCGCGGCCGAGGCGCTGTTTGCCGACTACCCCGCCGGCGCCGCCCAGGCTTTCAGCGCGGATCGGCGCGCCATGGGCATGGCGCACCTGGCTGTGCCGGACGCGGCAGCGGCCTACCGCTCCTACCTGCGGCGCATTGCCAACATGGTGGAAGAGCATGACTTCCTGTTTGGTGCCGAGCCCTGCGTGGCCGACTTTGCCGCCTATCACCCGCTGTGGTTCACGCGCCATTGCGTGCCCATGATGGCCGACATTCTGAGCGCCACGCCGGCCGTGCTGGAGTGGATGGACCGCCTGGCCGCCCTGGGCCAGGGACGGGCCGAGAAGTTCAGCGCCCAGGACGCCATCACGGTGGCCGCCGGCGCCTTGCCCCAGCCAATGCCGCCCCAGGTGTTCCAGGACGAGCATGGCATCGCCCTGGGCAGCCGCGTGAGCATTGCCGCCGAAAGCTTTGGCACCGAGCCTACCGAAGGCCTGCTGGTCGCCGCCACGCGCATGCACTACACCCTGGCGCGCAGCGACGCGCGCGCGGGCACGCTGCATGTGCACTTTCCGCGCATTGGCTATGTGCTGCGCGCGATCTGATCAAGAGGTTTGAGAAAAATCGGCCGCAAGCGCCCGCGCATCAAGCGCAAATAGCTATTGATTAAGTAGTAAAAAACTCAGGGTGCCGGCCGCACCAGCTGCACATGCAGCCGCGTGGCCCTGCCGACGTCGCCGCGCGCCTCGCCGCTGGCCATGTCCACGGCCCAGCTTTGCTGCACTGTCATGCTGCTCTCGCCCGCGCCGCCGCGCGCCACGTTGCCGTAGGCGTAGGGGTTGACGGTGTTGGTGTTGACGCTGGCCGTGCCCGTCCACAGCCAGTCGCGCGGCATGGCCGGGAACAGCTGCGTGTCCACCGATGGCGGCAGCGCCTTGCGGTTGACCAGGCGGCGCAGCTCGTTCACGCGCGGCAGGCGCCAGCGCACGCCCTCGGCCTGCCAGCGCTGGCGCGCCAGGGCCTGGGCCTGGCCGTAGCTCAGCAGCTGTGGCACGCCGGTGCAGCCGTTGCCACTCCAGCGCATGCCCTCCACGCAACGCGGCCAGGCCAGGCGCGCGCGGGTATCTATCACCAGGCTGCCGTCGGGCGACAGGATCAGCGGCGGCTGCACCGCCTGCATGGGTGTGGCCGGCATGTCGTCAGCGCCGGCGTCTTCTGGCGTGGCGGCGCCCGCCGGCAGCACCAGCGCCATGGCCGAAAGCGTCAGGGCGGCGTGCAACAGGAGGGTGCGGGAGGGCAGGGGCATGGCGGATGGTGCGATGTGGGCTTGGCAATGGGGGCTGTGGGCATTGTCCCGCCAGGGTTGGCCCTGCAATGCGGCCAATAGCGGCGGTTTCAGGGCCTTGTTGTGCACGTTCGGCAGGCTTGGGCGAGTCTGGCGACAATCGGGCCGATGTTGATACCAGCCTCCCGCCGCATGGCGCTGCGCCCCTCGCTTGCGGGGCGGCCATGAGCGCGCGCCCGCCAGCCGCGGCCATCACGGCCGTCAGCGACGGCCTGCCGCAAACCGAGCGCCGCCAGGCGATGCGGGTCATCATCCTGGGCCTGACGCTGGCCGTGCTCGACACCAGCCTGGTGAACCTGGCCCTGCCCGACATTGCGCGCCTGCTGCAGTCCGATGCGGCGCATTCGGTTTGGGTGGTCAACGCCTACCAGCTGGCCACGCTGATCGTGCTGCTGCCGCTGTCCGCGCTGGGCGAGCGCTGGGGTTACCGGCGCGTTTACCTGGTGGGCATGGCGGTGTTTGCCGTGGCCTCGCTGGGCGCCATGCTGGCGCAGTCCATGGCGGCGCTGATTGCCGCGCGTGCCCTGCAGGGCCTGGGCGCGGCCGGCGTGATGGCCGTCAACGCCGCCCTGGTGCGCCTGATCTACCCGCGCGCCCAGCTGGGCCAGGGCATGGCCCTCAATTCGCTGGTCGTGGCCACGGCCTCGATGGCCGGGCCCACGGTGGCGGCGGCCATTTTGTCGGTGGCCTCCTGGCACTGGCTGTTTGCCATGAACCTGCCGCTGGGCCTCTACATATGGCGCCTGGGGCGGCGCGCATTGCCGGCCAACCCACCATCGGCGCACGATGCACCGCGCTTTTCGGCCATCGACCTGCTGCTCAACGGCGCCATGTTCACGCTGATCTTCCTGGGGGGATCGAGGCTGGGCGTGGGCGCTGCCGCGCAGACTGGGGGCGGCGCGGCAGGCGCCTGGCTGCTGCTCGCCGGCCTGGCCGTGGGGGCCTTGTTTCTGTGGCGCCAGCGTGGCCTGGCGGCGCCGTTGTTTCCGGTGGACCTGCTGCGCATTCCGGTGTTCGCCCTGTCCATGGGCTCGTCGGTGGGGGCTTTTTGTGCGCAGATGATGGGCTTTCTGGCCCTGCCTTTCCTGCTGCTGCAGGCCCATGGTCGCAGCCATCTGCAAGCCGGCCTGCTCATCACCGCCTGGCCCCTGGCCACGGCCCTGGTGGCGCCGCTGGCCGGGCGCCTGATCGGCCGCTATCCGGACGGCTTGCTGGGCGGCATAGGCATGGCGGTGTTCGCCGCCGGCCTGCTGTCGCTGGGCCTGATGCCCGCCCAGCCGGCCGACTGGGACATGGCCTGGCGCATGGCGCTGTGCGGCGCGGGCTTTGCGCTGTTCCAGTCGCCCAACAACCACACCATCGTCACCTCGGCCCCGCTGCACCGAAGCGGCGCGGCCAGCGGCATGCTGGGCACAGCGCGCCTGACCGGCCAGACGCTGGGCGCCGTGCTGCTGGCGGCCATCTTCGCGCTGCGCCCGGGGCATGACGGCAGCGCCGAGTCGCTGGCGCTGCTGCTTGCGGCGGGGTGGGCGGTGGCCGCAGGCGTGTGCAGCTCGCTGCGCGTGCGGCAGGGGCAAGTTTAATTGGGGTCAGATTCCAATTAATTTAGGCCGTTTAGGCTCTCTGGTAGGGCGTGAGCAGATCTTGTTTTTGATGTGATTGACCAAGGCGCGCACCCGGCTACCCGCCAAACAGCCCACCCTCATCCAGCAGTTCAAAAACAATCCCCGACCGCGTCTCCATGCTTTTCTTGATGGCCGCGGGGATGGCCTGGCGCGTCTTGCGGCACAGGCCCGGCTGCTCGTGCACCAGGACGGTGATGCCGCGCAGGCTGCGCACCCCGTTGGGGCTGGTGCCTATCGTCAGGCGTACGCCAAGTTGCTCGAACAGGCGCCGCTCCATGTGGCGCAGGTCGGCCAGGCTGGTGATCTGCTCCAGGCGCTGCACCAGGCGCTTTTCCTCCTCGCGCGTGAGGCGCAGGATGCGCGTGTCGCCGCCACTGGCCTGCATCAATGCATCGCGCTGGCACACGCAGCTGCCGGGTGGGCATTCGGTGCGAATGGGAGGGGGCGGTGCGTTCATGGCGGCCCTTGATTATGGCGGGCACCTACAGCCTGTCACAGTGCCCGTGGCCCCTGTGGCAAACTCCCGCGCTTCGTTTTAGCGACTCGTTTCCAGGTACATGCAGCAAATCGTTCGGCAGTTGGCCGCAGAAATCAAAATCACCGAAGCCCAGGTGCGCGCCGCCGTGGATCTGCTCGATGGCGGCGCCACCGTGCCCTTCATCGCGCGCTACCGCAAGGAGGCCACGGGCGGGCTGGACGACGTGCAGCTGCGCGAGCTGGACGCGCGCCTGGCCTACCTGCGCGAGCTGGACGATCGGCGCGCCGCGGTGCTCAAGGCGATTGACGAGCAGGGCAAGCTGACCGATGTTCTGCGCGCGTCCATAGCGGCCGCCGCCACCAAGCAGGAGCTGGAAGACATTTACCTGCCCTTCAAGCAAAAGCGCCGTACCAAGGGCCAGATCGCCAGGGAGTTCGGCATAGAGCCGCTGGCCGACAGACTGCTGGCCGACCCTACGCTGGACCCGCACGCCGAGGCCCAGGCCTTCTGCCAGCCCGCCACCCTGCTTGACGACGGCAAGCCGGGGCCAGACTTTTCGACGACGTTTGCCGTGCTCGACGGCGTGCGCGACATCCTGTCCGAGCGCTGGGCCGAGGATGCGGCACTGGTGCAAGGCCTGCGCGAGTGGCTGTGGGACGAGGGCCTGCTGCGCTCCAAGCTGGTCGATGGCAAGAACGCGAACGACCCCGAGGTCGCCAAGTTCCGCGACTACTTTGACTACGACGAGCCGATAGGCCGCGTGCCCAGCCACCGGGCGCTGGCGGTGTTCCGCGGCCGGGCGCTGGAGATTCTGGAGGCCAAGCTGGTGTTGCCTGAGCCGGAGGCGAACTCCACATCCCAGCCTGACCCGCGCCAGCCCAGCCTGGCTGAAGGCAAGATCGCCCTGCACCTGGGCTGGAGCCACGCCGGCCGCAAGAGCGACGACCTGCTGCGCAAATGCGTGGCCTGGACCTGGCGCGTCAAATTGAGCCTCTCGACCGAGCGCGACCTGTTCTCGCGCCTGCGCGAAGACGCCGAAAAGGTGGCCATCAAGGTCTTTGCCGACAACCTGCGCGACCTGCTTCTGGCCGCGCCCGCCGGCCCCAAGGCGGTGATGGGGCTGGACCCGGGCATACGCACCGGCGTCAAGGTGGCCGTGGTGGATGCCACCGGCAAGCTGGTCGAGACCGCCACCGTCTACCCGCACGAGCCGCGCCGCGACTGGGACGGCAGCCTGGCGACGCTGGGGCGGCTGGTGCAAAAGCATGGCGTACAGCTGATCGCGATCGGCAACGGCACGGCCAGCCGCGAGACCGACAAACTCGCCGCCGAGCTCATCAAATTAATACAAAAATCGGCCTTAACCCAAGCAGGACAAGCGCAAACAGCTATTGAAAAAATAGTGGTGAGCGAGGCCGGCGCCTCGGTCTACAGCGCCAGCGAATATGCCAGCCAAGAGATGCCCGACGTGGACGTGAGCCTGCGCGGCGCCGCCAGCATCGCCCGGCGCCTGCAGGACCCGCTGGCGGAACTCGTCAAGATCGAGCCCAAGAGCATTGGCGTGGGCCAGTACCAGCACGACGTGAACCAGAGCGAGCTGGCGCGCACCCTGGGCGCGGTGGTCGAGGACTGCGTGAACTCGGTCGGCGTGGATCTGAACACGGCCAGCGTGCCGCTCTTGTCGCGCGTCTCCGGCCTGTCGGGCAGCGTGGCCAAGGCGGTGGTGCGCTGGCGCGAGGCCAACGGCGCGTTCAGGAGCCGCAAACAGCTGATGGAGGTCAGCGGCCTGGGCGCCAAGACCTTCGAGCAGGCGGCGGGCTTTTTGCGCATTCGCGGCGGCGAGAACCCGCTGGACATGACCGGCGTGCACCCCGAGACCTATCCGGTGGTCGAGCAGATCATCGTCAAGACCGGCAAGCCGGTGGCCGAGCTGATGGGTCGCACCGACACGCTCAAGGGGCTGAAGCCCGAGCTCTTTGCCACCGAGAAATTTGGCGCCATCACGGTCAAGGACATCCTGGCCGAGCTGGAAAAGCCCGGCCGCGACCCGCGCCCGGACTTCAAGGTGGCGCGCTTCAACGAGGGCGTGGAGGGCATTGCCGACCTGAAGGAAGGCATGGTGCTGGAGGGCACGGTGAGCAACGTGGCGCAGTTTGGCGCCTTCGTCGACCTGGGCGTGCACCAGGATGGCCTGGTGCATGTGAGCCAGCTGGCGCACAAGTTTGTCAATGACGCGCGCGAAGTGGTCAAGACCGGCCAGGTGGTCAAGGTCAAGGTGCTGGAGGTCGATGCGGCGCGCAAACGCATCAGCCTGACGATGAAACTGGACGCCGCGGCACCACGGCGCGACGGCCCGCGCGAGAACCGCTTCGAGGGCGCGGGCCGGGGCTACGCCCAGCCGCAGCGCCGCGCCGCAGACCCGGCGCCGCAAGGCGCCATGGCCTCGGCCTTTGCCAAGCTGCGGCGCTGACGGCGGTTGTGCAGCTTGGGCTCGGGCTTACTTGAGCCGGGGCTGAACGATGATCTTCACCGCCGATTCGTTGTTCTGGATCAGCGTTTCAAAACCCTGCGAGACCAGATCCTGCAACTGGATGCGCTGGGTGATGAAGGGGGTCAAGTCAATCTTGCCTTCCTCTACCAGCTTGATGGTTTCCTGGTGGTCGTTGCAGTAGGCGATGGTGCCGCGCACGTCCAGCTCCTTCATCACCACGGTGTGTACGTTGATGGTGGCCGGGTGGCTCCAGATCGAGACGATCACCACCACGCCACCTGGCTTGGTGGCAGCCACCAGTTGATCGAGCACCTTGTTGACGCTGGTGCATTCAAAGGCCACGTCGGCGCCCTGGTCGCCGGTGATCTTCATCACCTCGGCCACCACGTCCACCTGGGACGGGTCGAGGATGTGATCGGCCACGCCGGACTCGCGCGCCTTCTCCTTCCGCTTGGCGCTCAGCTCGGTGATGATGACCTTCAGGCCCTTGGCCTTCAGCACGGCCGCCAGCAGCAGCCCGATGGGGCCGCCGCCGCCCACCAGCGCCACGTCGCCGGCCTTGGCGCCGCTGCGCACATAGGCGTGGTGGCCTACTGACAGGGGCTCGATCAGCGCCGCCTGGTCCAGGGGAATGGCGTTGGAGATCGGGTGCACCCAGCGGCGCTTGACGGCAATCTTTTCAGACAGGCCGCCGCCGCGACCGCCCAGGCCGATGAAGTTCATGTTCTTGGACAGGTGGTAGCGCTCGCCCGGCCCGGTGGGCACGTCGTCGGCAATGATGTAGGGCTCGACCACCACATGCTGGCCCACCTGGATGTCGGTCACGCCTTCGCCTACGGCATAGACCACGCCCGAGAACTCATGGCCCATGGTGACGGGCGCGGATTCGCCCGATATGGGGTGCGGGTGGCCGCAGGGCGGAATGAAGATCGGCCCCTCCATGAACTCGTGCAGGTCGGTGCCGCAGATGCCGCACCAGGCGACGTCGATGCCGACGGTGCCGGGGGCCACGGTAGGCTCTGGAATGTCTTCGATGCGGATGTCGCCGCGGGCGTGGAAGCGTGCTGCTTTCATGGTTCAAGCTCCTGTGCTGGGTGGAAGATTGGGGGGCTCGGCGGCTTGCGCCACGATGCACTGCCTGGGCGCTGCCGAGTGAGAGAGGCCAGGCGCATGGCCCGAGAGTTCACGGGCCGCGTGGGCGCGCCAAGCGATGGGACATTGTCACGCCGCAGGGCTCTTCTGTCCATGCGCGGCGACGGGGCGCCTTGCCTGGCCACCGCCGTGGCGTGTCGTCCTCTGCAACTGTTTTGATAGCTGGATGCGCATGCACTGCAAGCGTGCCGAGCGAATTCGTCAAGTATTTGCAATGCACCTGCGTGCATAGAATGCACGCATCATTCACCTCGCCGCGCGGCGCCGCCATGCTTGCCAACCTGACTCCATTCCTGATCCATTGGGCCACGCTGGCGCTGGGCCTGTGGGTCTGCAGCCATGTGTTCAAAGGCATACGCTTCGATGGCGTTGGCGCGTTGGTCATCTCGGCGCTGCTGCTCGGCCTGGCCAACGCGGTCGTGCGGCCGCTGCTGGTGTTCTTGACGCTGCCGCTGACGCTGATCACCTTCGGCCTCTTCCTGCTGGTGATCAACGCGCTGGTGCTGATGCTGGTGGCAAAGCTGGTGAACGGCTTTTATCTGAGCGGCTTCTGGACGGCGTTCTGGGCCAGCATCTTCATGTCGCTGCTCAGCCTGGTGCTGGGCGCCTTCGTGCTGGGCGGCACGCCAGAGTTCATCATCGAAACCGGCCCCAGGGCCGGATCGACCTGGTTGTGAGGAATCAGTGGTGCCTGCTGCCGCCATAATGGCCGTTTCTTTTTGCGTCCCACCTGAGAGGCTGAGAGGAAATTCCCCGTGCCCGCTTTACACGCCAAAACACCCCCACTCTTCGTTGCAAATACTCGCCATAGCCCGAGCTATGGCTGCGTTTTGCGTCTCGATTGGCGGCGTTTTGACGCGTCCTTCGGGCACGGCCAATTTACTCTCAGCCTCTGACCTGTCATGGAGCTTCAAGCCTTGCTGGCGCAGCCCATCGCGCTGCCCAGCCTGCCACGCGCGGTGGCGCTGTTGATGAGCGAGCTGGCCCAGGCCGAGCCCAGCCTGCGGCGCCTAAACCAGTTCTTCGGCACCGATCCGGCCCTGGCCGCACGCCTGCTGCAAGAGGCCAACGCGAGCGCCTTTGGCGCGCAGCAGCAGATCAGCGGCATTCCCGAGGCGCTGGCCCTGCTGGGCGTGGCGCAGCTGCGCACGCTGGTGCGCGCGGCGCCGCTGGGCGCCTCCTCGCGCTCGGTGCCGGGCGTCAACCTGCAGCTGTTCTGGCGCTACAGCCTGAATACCGCCAAGCTGGCGCGATCCTTTGCCGGCCTGGTGCAGCAAAGCCAGATCGTGGCCTATACCGCCGGGCTGCTGCATGGCGTGGGCGAGCTGGCGCTGCACCTGGCAGACCCGGAGCGCATGCAGTCCATCAACAGCCTGATGCCGCCGCTGGATCCGCGCCGCGCCAAGCTGGAACAGCGCCTGCTGGGCTACTGCTACGCCCAGGTGAGTGCCGAGCTGGCCCGCCGCTGGCAGCTGCCCCTGGTGGTGGTGGACGCCCTGCGCCACCACCACGCACCGTTTGACAACAACGACTACGAACCCCTGGCCGGCGTGTTGCATCTGGCCGCCTGGCGCGCCCGGGCGCGCGAGGCGGGCCTGAGCGAGCGCGAGCTGGCGGTGTCCTTTCCCGGCAAGGTCGGCCTGACCCTGGGCCTGGACATCGACATGGTGCTGCAGCAGGATCCCATCGACTGGAAGGCTCGCCCGGACGCCGGCGACTAGATCTGCCACCATCGGCCGCATACCCACAAACAGGAGACTGGCATGAGCATGAAGCAGACCCTCGTCGCGCTGGCGGCGGGCATCACCTGGGCTTTGGGCGCGCAGGCGCAATGTCTGAGCGATGGTGACGTGGGCGTCATGGCCTCGCACTATGCGTCCAAGACACCGGCGCCCAACTTTCCCGCCTTGTCGGATGCCGACGGCGCCTGCACGCGCGCCAAGTTCAATGCGCTGCTGGCGTCCAGCTTTGGCAAGGTGGTGGGCTACAAGGCGGGCCTGACCAACCCGGCGGTGCAAAAGCGTTTCAACACCGACAAGCCGGTGTGGGGCAAGCTCTACGAGGGCATGATCGAGCAAAGCGGCGCCAGCGTGCCGGCCGCCTTTGGCGCGCGCCCTTTGTTCGAGGCCGACATGCTGGTGCGCGTGAAGGACGCGGCCATCAACCAGGCCAGCACGCCGTACGAGGTGCTGCAGCATATCGACCAGGTGATCCCCTTCATCGAGCTGCCCGACCTGGTGGTGCAGGCGCCGGCGCAGCTCAACGGCCCGGGCGTGGCCGCCATCAACGTGGGCGCGCGTCTGGGCGTGGCGGGCCAGCCGATTGCCGTGCCCGCGACGCGCGGCGAGCGCTATGCGCTGCTCGATGCGCTGGAGCGCATGCAGGTGCAGCTCACCAACAACCAGGGCCAGCTGCTGGCCAGCGGCAAGGGCAGCGACATCCTGGGCCAGCCGCTCAATGCCGTGGTCTGGATCGCGCAGGCGCTGCAAAAGGACGGCATCACGCTGCAGCCGGGCGACCTGATCAGCCTGGGCAGCTTCTCGCCGCTGCTGCCGCCACGCCCGGGCCTGAGCGTCACGGCCAGCTATGTCGGCCTGCCCGGCGCACAGCCCGTGCAGGTGCATTTCAAGCAATGACGAACACCGACCTCGCCGCGCAGACCCATGCGCGACTGACGCCGCAGATGCGCAGCGTGGTAGACCGCCTGGCACGCGCCGGTCGGCCTGCACTGCATACCTTGAGCCCGGCCCAGGCGCGCATCGCCTACGAGGCTGGTGCCGGCGTGCTGGAGGTGCCCAGGGCCGAGCTGCCGCGGGTCGAGGATCTGCATGTCCCCAGCCGTGATGGCGTGCAGCTGCCCGCGCGCCTGTATGCGCCCGGCACCGCGGCCGCGCTGCCGGCGCTGCTGTACCTGCATGGTGGCGGCTTCACCATTGGCAGCGTGGCCACGCATGATGTGCTGTGCCGCGAGCTGGCGCGCCTGGGCCGCTGCATGGTGCTGTCGCTCGATTACCGCCTGGCGCCCGAGCACGCCTTTCCCACCGCCAGCAACGACGCCTGGGACGCGCTCGCCTGGCTGGCCGCCAACGCCGCCCGGCTGGGTGCAGACCCCGGCCGCCTGGCCGTGGGCGGTGACAGCGCGGGCGGCACGTTGGCGGCCGTGAACGCCATCCTGGCGCGCGACGCGGGCCTGCCGCTGGCGCTGCAGCTGCTCATCTACCCAGGCACCACGGCGCACCAGGACACGCTGTCGCATACCGAGTTCGCGCACGGCCCGATACTCGACCGCGCCGCCATAGGCTGGTTCTTCGACCAGTACATTCCCAGCCGCGCCGAGCGCGAGGACTGGCGCTTTGCCCCGCTGCTGGCGCCCGATGTGGACGGCGTGGCACCGGCCTGGATAGGCCTGGCCGAATGCGACCCGCTGGTGGACGAGGGCGTCGAATATGGCGACAAGCTGCGCGCCGCCGGCGTGGCCGTGGATCTCGAGATCTACCGCGGCGTGACGCACGAATTCATCAAGATGGGCCGCGCCATTGCCGAGGCACGGCGCGCCCACCAGGACGCGGCGCGCGCACTGCGCGCCGCCTTTGGCATCGACGGAGGCTAAGCCCATGCAACGCCAGGACTTCCGCTGTTTTCACCGCCTGCGCGTGCGCTGGGCCGAGGTGGACATCCAGAAAATCGTCTTCAACGCCCATTACCTGACCTATGCCGACTGCGCCATGACCGACTACTGGCGCGCCCTGGCCCTGCCTTACGAGAGCGGCATGCAGGCCCTGGGCGGCGAGGTGTATTTGAAGAAGGCCAGCGTCGAATACCACGCCTCGGCGCGCCTGGACGACCTGCTGGACGTGGGCATGCGCTGCGCGCGCGTGGGCCATACCTCGCTGCTGTTCGAATGCGCCATGTTCGCCGGCGACCGGCTGCTGGCCACGGTGGAGCTGGTCTACGTGTTTGCCGACCCGGCCACGCAGACCAAGCGCCCCGTACCGCCCGCGCTGCGCGCCATGATCGAGCACTATGAGGCCGGTGGCGAGATGGTGGAACTGCGCGTGGGCGACTGGGCCACGCTGGGCGCCGATGCCACGGCACTGCGCATGGCGGTGTTCGTGCAGGAGCAGGGCATAGACCCGGCCATCGAGCTGGATGACCACGACGCCACGGCCGTGCATGCCGTGGCCTATAACCGCCTGGCCCAGCCCGTGGCCACCGGCCGCCTGTTGTACGAGGCACCGGGCGACGCGCGCATAGGCCGCATGGCCGTCGATCGCGTGGTGCGCGGCCAGCGCTGGGGCCGCGCGGTGCTCGATGCTCTGGTGCGGGCCGCACAGGCGCGCGGCGACGCCCAGGTGACGCTGCACGCGCAGTGCAGCGCCGAAGGCTTTTACCGCCGCGCCGGCTTTGTGCCCGTGGGCGCGGTGTTCGAGGAGGCGGGCATAGCCCACATCACCATGCGGCGCACGCTTGCTTAGCTATTTTATTGATAGCTGTTTGCGCTTATCTGGCAAGCGCCAAAGCCTTTTTTGGCTTGAAACCTGCAGGGTGGACGAGTGGATTTACTTGAGCAGCTCCTGCACCTGGTCGAGCGCCGCCTTGGCGCATTGCTCGTCCAGATGGCCGCCAGGGGCGCCGCCGATGCCCACGGCGCCTATCACCTCATTGCCCGCCTTGACCGGCAGGCCGCCGCCCAGCAGCAGATAGCCTGGAATCTGGCCCAGGTTGGCCGCGCCAGGGTTCTTTTGCGAGTTTTCCATGATGGCGCTGGTGGCGTTCTTGGCCGATGCCGAGGTGTAGGCCTTCAGGCGGCTGGCCTCCAGGGTGTGCGGGCCGGCGTTGTCGGCGCGCAGCTGCGCGCGCACCTGGCCGGCGCGATCGACCACGGTGGCCGTCACCGCGTAGCCATTGGCGGCGCAGGCGGCAACGCTGTGCGTGGCGATCTGGCTGGCGAGGTCCAGCGACATGTTTTTCTCGCTGCGCACGGCCTGGGCGTTGGCGGCGCCGGCGATGACGGCGGTGGCGAGCAGGGCGAAGGTCTTGGCTTGCATGGCGGGGCTTTCTCGGGTGGGTTGAACAAGGCTGCAGCGGCGCTGCAGGCATGGGTGCAACTGTAGAAAATCCCCCGCCGGCGCGCCATTCGCACGGCTACGCTGGGCACTACGTAGTTCTACGCGGCGGGCGGCGCGTCCATTTCCGCCAGGCTGGCGTAGCGGCGCACGAGGTGCGCCAGGCTGGGCACCTGCAGCTTGGCGAACAGGTTGGCGCGGTGCACCTCCACGGTGCGTGGCGACAGCTCCAGCACCCGCGCCATGTCCTTGTTCGACAGGCCCTGCACGATCAGCGCCAGCACCTGGCGCTCGCGCGGCGAGAGTTCGGCAAAGCGCTGCTGGGCATCGCGATCCGCCTGGCGCTGCTGGCGCGCGCGCACATGCTGGCGCACGGCAGCCTGCAGGGTCTCCAGCAGCAGTTCGTCGTCCACCGGCTTTTCCAGAAACTCCGCCGCGCCGGCCTTGAACGCACGCCGGCACATGTCCACCGTGCCGTGGCCAGTCAGCAGGACGATGGGGTGATCCACCCCTTGCTCCACCAGCTGCGCCAGCAGCGCCAGGCCACCGATGCCGGGCATGCGCACGTCGAGCACAACGGCGCCTATGCCCTGGCGGTCGAACTGCGTGCTGAAGGCCAGGGGGTCGGCCCAGGTCTGCACGCGCAGGCCTATGGTGGAGATGAGCAGGGCCAGGCTGTTGCGCACGGCGTCGTCATCGTCCACCAGGTGGATCAGCGGGGAGAGGTCGGCGTTGGCGGCGATCATCTTGTGTTGTGTACCGGCAGACGCAGGGCAAAGCAGGCGCCGGGGCCGGCATCGTGCAGCTGCAGGCTGGCGCCCATGGCCTCGGCCAGGCTTTGGGAAAGTGTCAGGCCCAGGCCCAGGCCGCGATCGCGGCCGGTGGCAAAGGGGGTGAACAGGCGTGGCCGCATGTCGGGGGCAATGCCGGGGCCGCTGTCGCGCACCGTGAGCAGCAGCTGTGCGCCCTGGTGCGTGAGCGTGATCCACAGCTGGCGTTCGCCCACGGGCGTGGTGTCCATCGCCTGCAGCGCGTTGGTCAGCAGGTTGTGCAGGATTTGCTGCAACGCCACTGCATCGGCACGGGCCGCAGGCAGGCCGGGGGCGAACTGCGGGTGCAGCTGTACCTTGTGGGCGGACAGCTGCGGTTCGAGCAGGTGCAGCGCATCGATGACGGCCTGGGGCAGGTCGATGGCGCTGCTCTGCATGGCTGCGTCGGGGCGCTCGACCAGGCGGCGCAGCCTGGTCACCACATCCGATGCGCGCCGCGCCTGCGCCACCACCTGCGCCAGGGCCTGGCGCAGCAGCGGCATGTCGGGCGCGTCCTCGGCCAGCAGGCGCTGCGCGGCCTGGCTGCTGGCAAGCACCGCCGTGAGTGGCTGGTTGAGCTCGTGCGCCATGCCGGCGGCAAGCTCGCCCAGGGTGTTCAAGCGCGCCACCTGGCCCAGCTGCAGCAGCTGCTCGGCGCGCCGGCGCGCCACGCGCTGGCGCAGCAGCTGGCGCAGCGCCGTGAGCAGGGCGGCGCTGCCCGCCAACCAGCCCAGCATGCTGCCCCACGGCAGCATGGCCGCGCGCACCGCCTGCTGCATGTGCAGCACAAGGGGCTGGCTTGTGGCGGCCAGCGTTTTTGCGCTCTGCCACTGCCAGCGTGCAGCGTTTTCCGCGGCGCCCTGGATGGTGTAGCGTTGACCATCGAGCGCGAGCCAGGCGTGCACCGGGCTGCCGGGCGACAGCGGCCAGTCGTCGGCCAGGGCCGTGGTGCGCAGATCCAGGCGCAGGGCAAAGCTGGCTGGTGTTCCGGCCTGCACCAGGTAGAGCTGGCCACCGGTCAGATTGCTCGGAGCCAGCACGGCGTGGCCGCTGGCGCGGGATTGTGCGAGTGCCGCATCCATGCCCGGCGGCCAGCCAGCAGGCCAGGCGGGCGCGCCATGGTCATGGCGCAGCACTTCGCGCACCTGTGGGTAGGGGCGGGTGAGGGCGCTCCAGGGGGCCGGCTCGGTGGCGCGGCTTTCAGGTTGCAGCAAAACCAGCGTGGCCAGGATGGCCTCGTGCTGCACCATGCGCTGGCTGAGCACGCGGTGGGCAATGCGCGCGTCGGTGTCAAAACTGTCATGCAGTTGCTGCAGGCGCTGTTGCGCCAGCCAGACGCAGCCGGCTGCGCCCAGCACCAGCCAGGCCAGCCACCAGGGCGCCATGCGTCGCAATCCGTTCATGGGTAAATTCTGGCACGCGGCTTCACGGCACCGGCGGCTGCATCACGCGCTCGTACTGCGTGGGTGCCAGGCGCGCCACCAGCACGGCCACCAGCAGCGCCATGGCGCACTGCAGCCACCAGCCACCGGAGAACCCGCCGCCGCCCTGGTGCAGCCGCGCCATCAGCCAGGGCGGCAGGGCCGAGAGCAGAAAGCCGCCGCCCTGCATGAGCGCGTTCAACGCGCCGGCCTGCAGCGGCGCGCGCAAATGGTCCAGTGCCACCAGCATGAAGAAGGTGAAGCAGCCGCCCAGGCCCACGCCCAGCACGATGGCCGTGGCCAGTGGCGCGGCAAGAGGTGCCATGGCCAGCAGCGCAAAGCCCAGCGCCTGGCAGCCCAGGGTGAACCATAGCCAGGGCCGGCGGTCTGGCCCGCCGCGCGCGGCCAGCACCGGCAGCAGCAGGGCCGCTGCCGCCTGAGCGATCGACAGCAGGGCGACCAGCGTGCCGCTCTGCGCGGCGCTCCAGCCCAGCTCCTGGTAGTGGGGCGCCAGCCACGCAATCATGCTGGCGTAGCCGCCGTTCATCAGGCCAAAGGCCAGCATCAGATACCAGGTGCGCGGGCGGCGCAGCAGCCAGGCGCTGGCGCCACGCTGCGTGGCGCCGGCCGCGGGCGTCGCCATGCGGCCCAGCTGCCACCAGGCCAGCGCCAGCGCCGCCAGCACCGGCAGCGTCCACAGCGCCAGGGCGCCGCTCCAGCCCAGGCCCCACTGCAGCGCCAGTGGTGACAGCTGCGCGCCTAAAGCGCCGCCGCCCATGAGGGAGGCCGAGTACACGCCCATCATCGGTGCCACGTGGCGTGGCGTGTGCAGCTTGATCAGGCCCGGCAGCGTGCCCTGTACCAGCGCCACGCCCACGCCGCACAGCGCGGCGGTGGCCAGCAGCCAGGCGGGCACCAGGCGCAGCGCGCAACCCAGGGCCAGCAGCGTGAGCGCCAGCGCCAGCGTGGGTCGTGCGCCCAGGCGGGGCAGTAGCGCAGGCGCCAGCCAGGTGCCCGCGCCCATCAGGGCCATGGGCAGCAGCGTGAGCCAGGCCAGCGCCTGCAGTCCCAGCCCGGTGTGCGCCTGTATGGTCGGCGTGAGCGGCCCGATGGCGGTGAGAAAGGGCCGCAGGTTCAGCGTGACCAGCACCACCGTGGCCAGCCAGGCCAGCGCGATGCGAGGGCGCTCAGCCACGGCGGCGTTGCAGCCTGAACGCGCTCAAATGTCTTCCAGCAGCGCGTAGGGCAGGGGCAGCAGCGTCAGCGGCACGCCCTGCGCGGCGCCCACCTGCAGCGCCCCGGCAGTGGCGGCAATCTGCAGCGACACCAGCGCATCCACGCCGCCACCGGGCGCAGCGGCAGCCTGCACCACCAGGCCCACGGGCTGCTCGGCGTCATCCTGTGCAAACACCTCGGCACCGACGGCGACCGGGGCCGGCGCATGGGCCAGGTAGGCGCGGCGCTTGAGCGTGCCACGGAACTGGCTGCGCGCCACCACCTCCTGGCCGGGGTAGCAGCCCTTCTTGAAGTTCACGCCACCCACCGATTCGTAGTTCAGCATCTGCGGCACGAAGGCCTCGACCACCGGGGCGGTCAGCGTGGCGACGCCGCTCCTCACCTCGCTCCACAGCCACAGCGCCTCGCTGGTCGGCGCGCCGGCGGGTGCGGGGCTGGCGGCGGGCGCCAGCCACAGCGCGCGCGGCTGGCCGTCGGCGGGGTACAGGCGCACCACGCTGGCGTCGCCCAGGTCGGCCTTGGCCCAGGGCTCGTCGCCCTCGGGCAGCGCGGCGCGCGCGGCGTCACCCAGCAGGCCGTAGAGGGCGTAGTCGCCGCTGGCATCGCTCAGGCGCGCCTTGGCGCGCAGCACGAACATGGACAGGCGCTTGAGCGTGGGCGCCAGCAGGTCGCGTGCGCAGACCAGCAGCACCTCGGCATCGCTGCGCTTGAAGGCGATGCAGCTGGCGAGCATGCGGCCCTTGGCCGTCAGCAGGGCGGCCAACCGTGCGTGCTGCTCGTCCAGCAGGGCAAAGTCCTGGGTCAGCTGGCCGTGGAGGAATTTGGCGGCGTCTTCACCGGCTACGCGGATCACGCCAAGATGGTTCAGGGGGGTCACGCCGTCCCGGGGCAGGGTGGACGGCGCTGGCTGCTTGTCGTTCATGCGCTGAATTATGATGCCCGGTTGTCTCTCTTACGGGCTGCAGGGTTGTGCGTCGTTTTCTCGTTTTGCTGGTGCTCATTGCCGTGATCGTTGGCGCCGCGGCCGCGTGGTGGCTGCAGGCGCCCCTGACACTGGCCGCGAACCAGTCGCTGGAGCTGGAGATAGAGCCCGGCACCACGCCGCGCGCCGTGGCCCGCGCCGTGGTTCAGGCCGGGGTGCAGACCGATGCCCGCCTGCTGTATTGGTGGTTTCGCCTGTCGGGCAAGGATCGCGGCATCAAGGCCGGCAATTACGAAATCCCCCAGGGCACCAGCCCCTATGAGTTGCTGCAGAAACTGGTGCGAGGCGAGGAGGCGCTGCGCGCCGTGACCCTGGTGGAGGGCTGGAACTTCCGCCAGCTGCGCCAGGCCCTGGCACGCGCCGAGCAGCTCAAACCCGAGACCGCGGATTGGAGCGATGCCGACATCATGGCCCGCCTTGGGCATGCTGGCTTGGCCGCAGAGGGCCGTTTCTTTCCCGATACCTACACCTACGCCAAGGGCAGCAGCGATCTGGCCGTGCTCCGCCGCGCCCTGCATGCCATGGACAGACGTCTGGAAGCCGCCTGGGCGCAGCGCGCGCCGGATACGCCGCTCAAGTCCGCCGACCAGGCGCTGATCCTGGCCAGCATTGTCGAGAAGGAAACTGGCCGTGCCGAGGACCGCGCCCAGATCGCCGGCGTGTTCACCAACCGCCTGCGTGTGGGCATGCTGCTGCAGACCGACCCCACGGTGATCTACGGCCTGGGCGAAAAATTTGACGGCAACCTGCGCCGGCGCGACCTGCAGGCCGACACACCCTACAACACCTACACCCGCGCCGGCCTGCCGCCCACCCCGATCGCCATGCCGGGCCGCGCCGCGCTGCTGGCCGCCGTGCAGCCGGCGCAAACCAGGGCGCTGTACTTTGTGGCGCGCGGCGACGGTTCCAGTCACTTCAGCGAATCGCTGGACGAGCACAACCGCGCCGTCAATCGCTACCAACGCGGGCAGAAATAAATGCAAGGCCTGTTCATCACCTTCGAGGGCATAGACGGCGCGGGCAAGTCCTCGCATATCGACACCCTGGCACAGGCCCTGCGCGCCGCCGGGCGCCAAGTGACGCTCACGCGTGAACCGGGTGGCACGCCGCTGGCCGAGAAGCTGCGCGCCATGCTGCTGCACGATGCCATGGACGCGTTGACCGAGACGCTGCTGGTGTTTGCCGCGCGGCGCGACCATCTGCGCGTGGTGATAGAGCCGGCGCTGGCGCGCGGCGACGTGGTGCTGTGCGACCGCTTCACCGACGCCACCTTTGCCTACCAGGGGGTAGGGCGCGGCTTTGATCTGCAGGTGCTCTCTTATATGGAGCGCCTTGCGCAGACGGGTATTGCCCTAGAGCCCGATTTGATGCGAAACCCGGATCTGACCCTGTGGTTCGACGTACCGCCCGAGGTGGCGGCCGAGCGCCTGGCCGCCGCGCGCACCCCCGATCGCTTCGAGGCCGAGGGCGTGGAGTTTTTCACCCGCGTGGCGCGCGGCTATGCCGATCGTGCCGCCGGCGCCACGCAGCGCTTTGCCCGCCTGGACGGCGCCCAGCCGCGCGCGAAGGTCGCCGCCCAGATGCTGGCCGCCGTGGCCGCGCGTGGTTGGCTGCAGGGGGCCACGCCATGACGGCGGTCGCGCCCTGGATTGCCGCGCAGCGCACACAGCTCTTGGCCCAGCGCGGCCATGCCTGGCTGCTGCAGGGGCCCTCGGGCCTGGGCCAGTACCAGCTGGCGCTGGAGCTGGTGCGCGCCTGGCTGTGCGAGGCGCCCACCGAGCAGGGCGCCTGTGGCCAGTGCGCCAGCTGCCACGGCATAGCGGTGCACACCCATGCCGACCTGTGCGTGCTCATGCCCGAGA
>JAGPIX010000126.1 GCA_018054745.1 Alicycliphilus sp. | reverse complement strand
CAAAGAAAGGTAGGTGCGCCGCCGGGCGCACATCCCGGCCAGCAACATCAAAAAGAATAGCGGCCTGCGCCATAATCAAAATGGCTAGAACCAGATTCGGCACCTAATTGGAGTCTGACCCCAATTACTAATTGGAGTCTGACCCCAATTACTAATTGGAGTCTGACCCCAATTAATCCGACCCCAATTAATCCCAGTTAATCCCGTGCCGCCAGACCACCGGCCCTGGCCAAGCCCAAGCCCAAGCCCAAGCCCGTGGCCGCGGAGAGCGGTGGCGATGGGGAGTTTTGTAGCCGTCAGGGCACGCCGCGCGCCGCCGCCACCGCCCGGCCCAGCTCGATCACCGCCATGGCGTAGTAGCTTGACCAGTTGTAGCGCGTGACGGCGTAGAAGTTTTCGGTGCCGGCCACGTAGCTCGCTGGTGCGGCGCCGTTTTGCAGCTCCACCAGGGCTAGCGGGCCGGCGTACGTGGCGCCGTCGCCCTGCACCTGGGCGCCCTTGGCGGCCATGCTGGCCACGCTGAAGGTGGGCAGGATGTCGGGGGCCAGCAGCTCGTCAAGCTGCAGGCTGGCGGTGTCGACGGCCACGGCGTAATGCGTGGCCATGCCGCTGTGCCAGCCATGGGCCACGAAGTAGTTGGCCACCGAGCCTATGGCGTCCGGCGCGCTGCGCCACAGGTCGATGCGGCCGTCGCCGTCAAAGTCCACCGCCCAGCGTGACCAGCTCGATGGCATGAACTGGCCCAGGCCCATGGCGCCGGCGTAGCTGCCGCGCGGGCTGTGCGGGTCGGTGCCGGTGCGATCCATCAGGGACAGGAACTGCTCCAGCTCGCGCTGGAAGAAGGCGCGCCGCTCGGGCGCGCGCGGGTGGGCGTCGGGGAAGTCGAAGGCGAGGGTGGCCAGCGCGTCGATGACGCGGTAGCCGCCCATGTGCTGGCCGTAGATGGTCTCCACGCCGATGATGCCGACGATGATTTCGGCCGGCACGCCGTACTCTTTCTCGGCCCGCGCCAGCGTCTCGGCGTTGTCCTGCCAGAAGCGCAGGCCGGCGCGTATGCGCACCGGCTCGACAAAGCGCGCGCGGTAGGCGGCCCAGTTCTTGGGTTGGCCCTTGGGCGGCGGCAGCACCAGGCGCGGCACCTCGCGCAGCAGGCGTGCCTGGCCTATGGCCTGGCGCACCCACTCGCGGTCCAGGCCGCGGCGTTCGGCCAGGTCGTCGGCGAAGCGCATGGCTTCGGCGCTTTCGGCGTAATGCGGGGCGGGGGCTGCCTTGGCAGTCTGTTTTTTAGGGTTGTTTTTGGCTGTAGCGCTTATGGATAAAGCGCAAGCAGCTATCAAAAATGTAGTTTTGAAGGTCAAGAATGTCATGGCGTTCCTGTGCCGCGCGATTGTGCCGTGGGCCAGGGCAGGCGGGTGAATTCGCGCCGCAGCTGTCCCAGGGTGGCGTCGGGTTGCGGGGCGTAGCGTGTTTGCTCCAGGCGCAGCAGCCATTGCGCGGCGGCCTCGGCGGGTGCGCCCAGCCGCTCGCGCGCCTGGCTGGCCATGGCGCGCGGCGGCAGGTGGGCGGGCAGTGCCAGGCCGGCGCGTGCCAGGCGCGCACGCGCCTTCAGCAGCAGCCGCTGCCAGGGGTCCTGGCGGCTGCGCTCCCACAGCGCCCACAGGGCGCCGGCCAGGGCGGCGGCGCAGATCAGCAGGCCCAGCAGGCGCACCAGGTCCAGCCAGCTGGGTGCGGCAAAGCCCAGGGTCTTGAGCAGGTCGAACTGGCGTGCCTGGGTGTAGTTGAGCACCCACTGGTTCCAGCCGTTGTTGGCCGCCTCCCAGACGGTGCGCAGGTGCTGCACCAGGGTGGGGCTGACGACGGCGTCCATGGCCGTGCCGAGCATGCCGCGCGGCGCCTGCAGGCGCTGCAGCTGGCCGACGCGGCCGGGGGCGACGGCGCTCGTCGGATCCACGCGCACCCAGCCGCGGCCGGCGATCCAGACCTCGGCCCAGGCATGGGCGTCGCTCTGGTGCACGGTCCAATAACCGTCTATGGGGTTTTGCTGTCCGCCCTGGTAGCCGGTGATGATGCGCGCGGGTACGTCCAGCGCGCGCATCAGCACCACGAAGGCCGAGGCGATGTGCTCGCAAAAGCCCTCTTTGCGGTCAAACCAGAACTCGTCGGCGGTGTGCGCGCCATACAGGCCGGGCTCCAGCGTGTAGCGGTAACCGCCGCTGCGCAGTCGCCGCAGGGCGTCATCGACGAAGGCCTGGGCGCCGCCAGCGGCGAGCCGGGGGTTGGCCTGCATCTGCCGCGCCAGGGCCAGGGTGCGCGGGTTCAGCTCGGGCGGCAGTTGCACATAGGGCTGCATCTGCGGCGTGCGCCGCTGCGGGCCGTGGGTGAAGCGCAGGTGGCTCTCGGCGCGGTAGCGCAGCACGCTGTGGATGGGGCGGGTGGCGCTCCACTGTAGCTCGGGCGACATCAGCGCGCGGCCGCCATGGGGCAGCTCGGGCGGGGCTTGGGCGGCGTCCAGGGTCAGCAGCCAGGTTTGCTGGTGCGGCTCCAGCGTCAGTTCGTAGCCCAGCGGCGCGCCCTGCACCTGCAGGTTGGCGGCCGTGGGCGCGGCCCAGCCGGCGACGGCGCGCGCCTCGGGTTGCGACAGGGCAAACCATTCGCGCCCATTGAAGGCCGTGAGCACCGGGCCGCGAAAGTACAGCTCCTGCGGCGCTGGAGGCTCGCCGCCGTCAAAGCGCACGCGCAGCGCCACGCTGCCGTCCTGCACCAGCGACGCCATGCTGCCTATGCTCATCTGCGCCGACAGGCCGGTGCGCGCGCTGGTCTTGTCCACGGGCAGGCCCCACAACGGGGCCATGCGCGGGAACAGCACAAACAGCAGCGCCATCAGGGGCGCGCCCAGCAGCATCATGTGCGCCGCCGTGCGCATGGCCTGCAGGAACGGCGGCCGGCCCACCGGCATATGTGCGTTGACCAGCGCCGTGAGCAGGCCCAGCAGCGCCACCAGCATCAGCGCGGCAATCGGCAGCGCCTGCGAATAGAAGAAGTTGGCCAGCAGCGTGAAAAAACCCAGGAAGAACACCACCATGGCGTCACGTCGTGCGCGCAACTCCAGCGTCTTCAGCGCCAGCAGCATGACGATCAGGGTCACGCCGGCGTCGCGCCCGACGATGGTGCCGTGCGACAGCAGCGTCAGCAGCACCACCAGCGCCAGCAGCAAGGCCGTGAGCCAGCGCCCTGGAAGCGGCCGACCGCCCACGGCCAGCCAGCCGCGCCAGGCCAGCAGCGTGGCCGTCATGGCGCTGGCCCAGGCCGGCAGGTGCGCGGCCAGCGGCGCGATGCAGCAGGCGATGACGGCCAGCAGAAACAGCGTGTCGCGCGCATCGCGCGGCAGGCGCGACAGCGGGGCCAGGCGGCCGGCCAGGGTCATGGCCGGCCTCCAGTGCTTTTGTCGCCAGTCTTTTCGCTATATAAAATATAGCTGTTTGCGCTTGGTGGCATTGCGTTAGTTGCCAATTTTGTTCATATTTCCGATCAGCACAGCGCCAGGGCCTCCAGGCAGCGGCGCCGGTGTGCCGGGCCATGGTCGGGCGCGATCTCCCGCCCGGGCAGGCGCAGGCCGTAGTCCTGCCCCAGGCGGTCGGCCTGCAGCACCCAGGCCGTCAGGCGCGACAGGCGATCCTCGGGCGCCGGCAGGCCGGTGGCGGCAAAGTCCAGCCACAGCTGCTGGCGCTGGGACTGCTGGGTATCGCGGCTGACCAGGTCGTTGCTGCCGGTGGCCAGCGACTTGGCGGCCTTCTTCCAGACCACCAGCTTCAGCGGGTCGCCGCGCTGGTAGGCGCGCACGCCGTCAAATTCTCCCAGGCCACGCGCGCGGGCCTGGCCGGGGCCGCTGCTGTGCGGCTCAGGTGGCGGCAGCGGCGGTGCAGGGGTCTCGGGCCGGGGATAAACCAGCACCTGCGCCGCCGGGCGCCACAGCGCCCAGCTGCGAAAGGTGCCCAGCGGGTAGCGCGTCTCCAGCTTCAACAGCGGCGCGCCTTGCAGGCCGCGCCGCGCGGGCGCAAAGGCCACCTGCACCGTGGCGCTGCCCTGGCCGGGCACGTCGCACCAGACCCATTCGCGCGACTGATGGCTGCCGCGCACGGCCACGCCTATGCCATAGCGTGTGGCGCGGGCGGCGTTGTGCAACTGCACCTGCAGGACTGCGCCCGCGCCCAGGAACTGCGGCTCGGGCACCAGCAGGCGCAGCGACAGGCCGCGCAGCGTGGCGTGGCACAGGTACAGGCTGGCGGCCGCGCTGCCAGTCAGCAGAAAGGTCAGCAGATAGCCCAGGTTGAGCTGGAAGTTGATCGACGCCACCAGCAGCACCAGCAGTGTCAGCGCCAGCATCCAGCCCGCGCCGGTGGGCAGGATGAAGACGTTGCGCTGGGTCAGCTGCAATGTGTCGGTGCGCGGCAGGCGCGCGCTCCACCAGCGGTACCAGCGCGCGAGCAGGCCGGTGCGGCGCCTTGCCGGTGGGCTTGTCGGAGGAAATGGGGCCGCGGGGTTCACCGCCTGGCCAGGGGTTGTTGGCATGTCAGGGCAGGGGCACGGATTCGAGCATGGCGCGCACCTGCTCCACGCTGCCGCGCCCGGCGTCGCCCACGGGCACCAGGCGGTGGGCGATGGTCTGCGGCAGGATGGCCTGCACGTCGTCGGGCGCCACATAGTCGCGCCCCTCTATCAGCGCCTGGGCCTTGGCCGCGCGCATCAGCGCAATGCCGGCGCGCGGCGACAGGCCCTGCACGAACCAGCGCCCCGAGCGCGTGGCGGCGATCAGGTCCTGCACGTAGTTGAGCAGCGGAGCGGCCGCATGAACGGCCAGCACCTGGTGCTGCAGAGCGGCCAGCTCGGCCTCGGACAGCAGTGGCGGCAGGGCGGTCAGCATGTCGCGGCGGTCGCCGCCGGCCAGCAGCTGGCGCTCGCTGGCGCGATCGGGGTAGCCCAGCGAGATGCGCATCAGAAAGCGGTCCAGCTGGCTCTCGGGCAGGGCAAAGGTGCCCAGCTGGTCGTGCGGGTTCTGCGTGGCGATGACGAAGAAGGGCTGGGGCAGGGGGCGCGTGGCGCCCTCCACCGAGACCTGCTTTTCCTCCATGGCCTCGAGCAGCGCGCTCTGCGTCTTGGGGCTGGCACGGTTGATCTCGTCGGCCAGCAGCACCTGGGTGAACACCGGGCCGGGGTGGAACACGAAAGACTCCTTGCCGCGCTCATAGATGGACACGCCGGTGAGGTCGCTGGGCATCAGGTCGGCCGTGAATTGCACGCGTGTGAACGACAGACCAAAGGTGCGCGCCAGGGCATGCGCCAGGGTGGTCTTGCCGACCCCGGGAACGTCTTCTATCAGCAGATGCCCGCCCGCCAGCAGGCAGGTGACGCAGTCCTGGACTTGTAAGCTTTTCCCGGTGATCACCGTGTTAAGCTGACTTAAAAGTGATTGGATCTTGTGCTGTGCGTGCATGGCCTGACGTTATCCGAAAACAATTGATACACGGGAGATTGACTGTGAGCAAGACGGGCTATTACACGCATCGCGACTGCCGCCTGCACGAGATGGGGCCGGGTCACCCCGAATGTCCGGCGCGGCTTGATGCGATCGAGGACAGGCTGTTGGTCTCCGGCGTGTCGGCCGCCCTCGATCACCGCGAGGCGCCGCTGGCCTCCCTGGCCGACATCGAACTGGCACACGACCGCATGCATGTGGCGGCGCTGCGAGGCCTGTCGCTGCGCCTGGTCGAGGAAGAAGAGGCCGGCGGCTCACCCTATTTTCAGCTCGACACCGACACCGCCATGAATCGCCACACCTGGACGGCGGCGCTGCGCGCAGCGGGTGCGGCGGTCGATGCCGTGGATGCCATCATGGCCGGCGAGCTGGAAAACGCCTTCTGCAGCGTGCGCCCGCCCGGCCACCATGCCGAGCACAAGAAGGCCATGGGCTTTTGCTTTTTCAACAACGTGGCCGTGGCTGCCAAATATGCGCTGCAACGCCACAACCTGAAGCGTGTGGCCGTGATCGATTTCGACGTGCACCATGGCAACGGCACCGAGGACATCCTGGCCGGCGACGAGCGCGCCCTCATGGTCAGCATCTTCCAGCACCCCTTCTACCCCTACAGCGGAGACCAGGATCCGGCGCCCAACATGCTCAACGTGCCCGTGCCCGCCTACACCAAGGGCATGGACGTGCGCGAGATCGTGGAGATGGTCTGGATGCCGCGCCTGGAGGCCTTCAAGCCCGAGATGATCTTTGTCAGCGCCGGCTTTGACGCGCACCGCGACGACGACATGGGCCAGCTCGGCCTGACCGAGCAGGACTACACCTGGATCACCATGCGCATCAAGGACGTGGCGCGGCGCTTTGCCAACAAGCGCATCGTCTCCTGCCTGGAGGGCGGCTACGTGATGGGGCCACTGGCGCGCAGCGTGGAAGCCCATGTGCGCGTACTGGCCGATCTGTGAAGGAGTGGGCACCAATGTCCGATGAAGCCGACTTGCTGCAGGTGGAGCGCGATGCGCGCGGCGTGGTCACGCTGACCCTGAATGATCCCAAGCGCTTCAACGCCCTGGGCCACGAGATGCTGGCCGCGTTGCAGCAGGCGCTGGCCGATGTGGCGCGGGACGAGGGCGCGCGCGTGGTGGTGCTGGCCGCGGCCGGCAAGGCCTTCTGCGCCGGCCACAACCTCAAGGACATGGCGCAGCACCCGGATCTGGCCTGGTACCAGGACTTGTTTGGGAGCTGCAGCCGCGTGATGCTGGCCATCCACAAGCTGCCCGTGCCGGTGATCGCGCGCGTGCAGGGCATGGCCACGGCGGCCGGCTGCCAGCTGGTGGCGCAATGCGACCTGGCCGTGGCCAGCGAGGCCGCCAGCTTTGCCACCAGCGGCATCCACTACGGCCTGTTCTGCGCCACGCCCAGCGTGCCCCTGGTGCGCAACGTGCCGACCAAGCGGGCCATGGAAATGCTGCTCACGGGCGATTTCATCGACGCGCGCACGGCCCTGGAGCAGGGGCTGGTGAACCGCGTCGTGGCGCCTGGGCTGCTGGACGTCGAGGTCGAGCTGCTGGTGCAGTCCATCGTGGAAAAGCCCCGCGCGGCCGTCGCCATGGGCAAGGCCCTGGTCTATCAACAGCGCGAACTGGGACTGGAGGCCGCCTATCAGCTGGCCGGTCAGGCCATGGCCTGCAACATGATGGACGCGGCGGCCCAGGAGGGCGCGCGCGCCTTTGCCGAGAAACGTCAGCCGGCCTGGAAGCCGGGCTGATCGTCCCGGTGGCAAAGGTGTCGCAGCCGCTTGGCTGCGCATCGGTACCCTGGCATAATCATTTAAAAGCACGATCGTTCTTTTTTTAGAAAGTGCGGGCTTGCAGGTATTGCCGATGGTCAAAATGCTGCAGTGCGCAATAGAATGATCCGGTTTACGTACACGTCAATCAACAATTGAAGGAGCAGCAGCAATGAAGGTCTTGGTCCCCGTCAAACGCGTGGTGGACTACAACGTGAAGGTCCGCGTGAAATCGGACGGCACGGGTGTGGACATCGCCAACGTCAAGATGAGCATGAACCCCTTTGACGAAATCGCCGTCGAAGAGGCCG
>JAGPIX010000125.1 GCA_018054745.1 Alicycliphilus sp. | reverse complement strand
GCCAGCAAGCCGGCGAGCAGGCCCACGCCCAGCAGCTCCGCCCGCTGCACCTGGCGCAGCAGGCTGGCGCGCGCGCCCACGGCGCGCATGATGGCGAACTCGCGCGCGCGCTCCTCGCGCGTGGCGGTGACGGCGGCAAACAGCACCACCAGGCCGGCGGCCAGCGTGAAGGCGAAGAGAAATTCCACCGCCCGTATCACCTGCCCCAGCACGCCCTGCACCTGGGCCAGGGTGGCGCTCATGTCCACGTTGGTGACGTTGGGGAAGGCGCGCACCAGGGCGTTGTCAAAGCCGGCGCTGCCAACGCCGGGCCGCCCGGGGCTGGCAGCAGACCCCTCGGGGGGCAGCGAAGCTTGCGCGGCAGAAGAGCGTGGGGGCCACACTTCAGGCGCGCGGTAGGCAGCCAGGTAGGTCATGGGCACGTCCTGCATCTGCGCCAGCGGGTACATGACGAAGAAGTTGGCACGCATGCTGCTCCAGTCCACATGGCGCAGGCTGGTGATGCGCACCTCGCTGGGCACGCCGCCGATGTCAAAGCGCAGCTGGTCACCCAGCTTCAGGCCGAGTGTCTTGGCAATGCCCTCCTCCACGCTCACGGCGCCGGCCTCCTCGGGCGTCCAGCGGCCGGCGGAGATGCTGTTGTGCGTCGGCGGCTGGCTGGCGTTGGAAAGGTTGAACTCGCGATCGACCAGGCCCTTGGCGCGCTCGTCGGGGTAGTCGTCCAGGCTCACGGCACGGCCGTTGATGGCCACCAGGCGGCCGCGGAACATGGGGTACCAGTCGTATTGCGCCACGCCCGCCTGCGCCAGCCGCGCGCGAAAGTCCTCGGCCTGGTCCGGCATGATGTTGATCACAAAGCGATTGGGCGCATTCGCCGGTGTGGCCTGCTGCCAGCTGGCGATCAGGTCGGTGCGCAGCAGCACCAGCAGCACCAGGGCCAGCAGGCCCACGGCCAGGCTGCTGACCTGCACCACGGCATAGGCCGGGCGCGCGGCGATCTGGCGCGTGGCCAGCACCAGGGCGCGCGGCGCGGTGGATTCATGCACGCTTTTCTTCAGCAGCCACACGGCCATCCAGGCCAGCAGCGCAAACAGCAGCACGGCCGCGGCAAAGCCGCCCACGGCAATCGCGCCCAGCTTCCAGTCGCGGCTTACCACCAGCAGCAGCGCGGCAAAGCCGGCCACGCCCAGGCCCAGCACGGCGAGGGACGCGGGACGCACGGCCCCCAAGTCACGGCGCAGCACGCGCAGCGGCGGCACCTGGGCCAGCTGCAGCACGGGCGGCAGGCCAAAGGCGCACATCAGCGTCAGGCCCACGCCCACACCCAACACCACCGGCCAGAGGCTGGCCGCCGGCAGGCCAGACTGCACCAGCCCGGCCAGCAACCAGACGAACACATGGTGCACGGCAAAGCCCAGCAGCACGCCCAGGGCGCTGGCAAACAGGCCCACCAGCGCGAATTCGAACGCATAGGCGCCGGCAATGCTGCGCTGGCTTTGGCCGAGCACGCGCAACAGCGCCGCGGCATCCAGATGCTCGTTGGCAAAACCGCGCGCGGCCAGGGCCACGGCCACGGCCGACAGCAGCGCCGCCAGCAGCGCCACCAGGCTCAAGAATTTTTGCGCCCGGTCCAGCGTCTGGCGCATCTCGGGGCGGCCGCTGTCCAGCGTCTCCACGCGCACGCCATGCATGCCGGGCTGCTCCGCCGCCCGCGCGGCCCAGTCAGAAAAGCGCTGCACGGCCGCGGGGTTGCCGGCCACGGCAAAGCGGTAGGTGATGCGGCTGGCCGGCTGCACCAGGCCGGTGGCGCTCAGGTCGGCCGCGTTCACCATGACGCGCGGGGCAAAGCTCATGAAGCCGGCGCCGCGGTCAGGCTCCAGCGTGATGATGCGCGTGGCGCGCAGCCGCGTATCACCCAGCAGCAGGTAGTCGCCCAGCTGCAGCCCCAGCGAGTCGAGCAAGGGCGCGTCCACCCAGACCTCGCCCGGCGCCGGTATGTCCTGCGCAGGGCTGCCGGGGCGCTGCGGGTCGTCGGTGACCTGCACATGGCCGCGCAGCGGGTAGCCGGCCTCCACGCTCTTGAGCGCCACCAGGCGGCTGGCGCCGCCCTGGGCGTCGCTGGCGCGGCCCATGGTGGGAAAGCTCAGCGTGGTGACGCTCGCCAGGCCCAGCGTGCGCGCCTGCTGCACAAACGCCGCCGGCGTGGGGTTGTCGCTGGCCACGACGGCGTCGCCGCCCAGCAGCTGCACGGCGTCGCGCGCCAGCCCGCCCTGCAGGCGATCGGCAAAAAAGCCCACCGAGGTCAGCGCCGCCACGGCCAGCGTGACGGCGACCATCAACAGCCGCAGCTCGCCCGCGCGCAGGTCGCGCCACAGCGTGCGCCAGCCCAGGGAAAGAAAAGAGGATGTACCGGCAGCGCGCTGCCGCGCGCCTGCCGAGCCTGAAGATTGAGACATGGCCGGCATCATGCCACCGGCTTGCACCGGGGTGCCGTCAGGTGCTCTTGCTCACCGAGATAGTGGGGAACTTGGACGAAAAATCCTTGGACTTGAGGGCGATCTTCACCGCCACCTCGCGCGCCACATGCTTGTAGATCTGTGCCACCTCGCCGTCGGGGTCGGCCACCACGGTGGGCCGGCCGCTGTCGGCCTGCTCGCGGATCTGCCGCGCCAGCGGCAGCGCGCCCAGGTAGTCGATGCCGTACTCGGCCGCCATCTTCTTGCCGCCATCGGCGCCAAAGATATGCTCCACATGGCCGCAGTTGCTGCACACATGCTGGGCCATGTTCTCGACCAGCCCGAGGATGGGCACGTTCACCTTCTCGAACATCTTGATGCCCTTTCTGGCATCGATGAGCGCAATGTCCTGCGGCGTGGTGACGATGACGGCGCCGGTGATGGGCACGCGCTGCGACAGCGTCAGCTGGATGTCGCCGGTGCCCGGCGGCATGTCCACGATCAGATAGTCCAGATCCTTCCAGTTGGTCTGGCGCAAGAGCTGCTCCAGCGCCTGCGTGGCCATGGGGCCGCGCCAGATCATGGCCTGGTCCTGCTCCACCAGGAAGCCAATCGACATGACCTGCACGCCATGGTTCACCAGCGGCTCCATGTTCTTGCCGTCAAAGCTCTCGGGGCGGCCGCTGATGCCCAGCATCATGGGCTGGCTGGGGCCGTAGATGTCGGCGTCCAGCACGCCCACCCTGGCTCCCTCGGCCGCCAGCGCCAGCGCCAGGTTGGCGGCGGTGGTGCTCTTGCCCACGCCGCCCTTGCCCGAGGCCACGGCGACGATGTTCTTCACGCCCGGCAGCAGCTGCACGCCGCGCTGCACGGCGTGCGCCGTGACCTTGGAGGTGATGTTGACCGAGACGTTCTGCACGCCGGGCGCTGCCTTGGCCGCGGCGATGAACTGGCTGCGCAGCGCCGGGATCAGGCTCCTGGCGGGGTAGCCCAGCTCCACGTCAAAGGCGACATCGCCAGCGCTGATCTGCACATTGCGCAGCGCGCGCGTGCTGACGAAGTCCTTGCCCGTGTGGGGGTCTGTGACGCCGGCGATTGCCGCCAGCAGCTCTTGTTCTGTCAATGCCATGGCTGTGTGGTTTGCAAAGGGAAGACGGCCGAGTCTAGCGAAGCGGCCTTGGCACCTCCCCGCCTGTGCCTATCGCCAGCAGCTATGGGGCGCGCAGCTGGCGCGCCACGCTGCGCAGCATGCCGACGAAGGCCAGCAGCCAGGCCAGCAGCGCCACGGCAAAGAACAGCCGGGGCAGCAGGTTCAGAAAGCCGAACTGCATGGCCTTGTCCATCTGCCAGGTGCAGGCCGCATACATGCCCAGCGGAAACACCGCGCCCCAGTACAGAGGGTCGTAGCGCAGCGGAAAGCGGCGCACGCCATGGCGCCAGATGCCCAGCAACAGCAGCATGGGAATCCACCAGGTGCCGGCGGCCCAGTAGAACACCGTGAAGCCCTTGAGGAAGGGCAGCAGCGACACCAGGAACGGCGCCTGCGGCGCGTTCAGCATCAACAGCGAGCCGGCCAGCGTGGAAATGGCCATCGCCCCCATGTTGATCCAGTACGGCGGCGACAGGTCGCCGGGCGAGAACGGAAAGAACAGGTAGCGGTAGAAGATCAGCGCCATCATCCAGATGTAGAGCATGCCGCCCCACAGCCACATCGACAGCGCCAGCAGGTTCAGCTCCAGCCGCAGCGGCTGGCCTATGCGCGCGGCCAGCAGCGCGCTGCACACGGCCAGCGCCTGCGTGGACACCACGGCCAGCAGCCAGGCGCCGCTGATGCCCTTGTCCAGCGTGGGCTTGTCGCGGCGGATGGTGAAGGCGGTGAAGATGGTGTAGGTCAGCAGCAGCCACAACAGCGCCGCCAATGCCCACAGCGCAAAGCCCAGGCCCAGGTTGTCCAGCATCACGATGCACTGGCTGGCCATGATGCCCGTGGCCGCCACCATGGTGAAGTAGCCGGCGCCGCGCGCATGCTCCACCATGTCGCCAAAGAAGCGCCGCGGGTAGCGCCAGGCGCGCAGCAGGTACAGCCCCCACAGCACCAGATACTGCACGGCGTTCAACGCCAGCAGCGCATGCGCCAGCAGCGGCCAACCCAGCATGTCGGCCACCAGCGACACGATGCCCGTGGCCATGACCAGGCCGAAATAGGCCGGCGACAGCTCCCGCAGCCCGCCCTGCCCGGCCGTCATGCCGGGCTGCGGCGCGGGCGCGGGCAGGTCGCTCAACGCAGCTCCAGCCGCGCCGGCCCGGCCTCTACGCCGCCTATCACCGCGGCGCGCGCAAAGCCCTCGCGCGCAAACAGCGCCAGCACCTCGTCCACGCTGTCCGGCGCGCAGGCCACCAGCAGGCCGCCCGATGTCTGTGGGTCGCTCGCCAGGGCCTGGGCCGTGGCCGGCAGGCCCGCGCCCAGCGCCACATCGGCGCCATACCCGGCCCAGTTGCGGCCGCTGGCGCCGGTCACAAAGCCCTGCGCCGCCAGCTCCGCCACGCCGGGCAGCAGCGGCACGCGCGCCCAGTCAATGCGCACCGAGAGGCCGGCGCCGCGCGCCATCTCCAGGCCATGGCCGGCCAGGCCGAAGCCGGTCACGTCGGTGATGGCATGCACGCCGGGCAGATCCGCCAGCAGCGGGCCGGGGGTGTTGAGCTGCGTGGTGCTGGCGATCATCTCGCGGTAATGCGCGTCGGCCAGCTGCTCCTTCTTCAAGGCCGCCGAATACACCCCCACGCCCAACGGCTTCGCCAAAACCAGCAGGTCGCCCGCCCGCGCGCCGGCGTTGCGGCGCACGCGATCCGGGTGCACCAGGCCCATGGCGACCAGGCCGTAGATGGGCTCGACCGAGTCGATGGTGTGCCCGCCCGCGATGGGAATGCCGGCGGCGCGGCATACATCCTGCCCGCCGCGAATGATGGCGGCGATGACATCGACGGGCAGCTGGTTCACCGGCATGGCCACCAGCGCCAGCGCCATGATGGGCCGGCCACCCATGGCGTACACATCGCTCAGGGCGTTGGTGGCGGCGATGCGGCCAAACTCATACGGGTCGTCCACGATGGGCATGAAAAAGTCGGTGGTGGCCACCAGCGCCTGGCTGTCATTGAGCTGGTAGACCGCCGCATCGTCCGCCGTCTCTATGCCCACCAGCAGCTCCGGCGGCATGACGCCGGCCGCGCCGCTGGACTGCAGGATCTGCGCCAGCACCCCCGGCGCGATCTTGCAGCCGCAGCCGCCGCCATGCGATAGCGAGGTCAGGCGCGGCGTGAGGGTGGAGGCAGTGGGGGCAGCGGTCATGGCGATGCGGAGCAGGGAGTGGGCAAGGGTCTGGATCATCCCAGATTCATGCGGCCGCGGGAGGGGGCGTTCGGTATGATCGACGGCTTCAGCGCTGTGCCGCGTGACGGCCGTCCCATGCGCCACCCCGCGGGTCTGCCCAGGCAATGACCCGCGCCATCACCGCCCCAGCCAGCTCCCCCATATTCATCCCGCCGGATGGCGCGCGTGCGCGTGCCCCAGAACAGGAACCCGCATGCCACCGCCCTCGTCCGCCATGCACCACCAGCGCCAGCGCCCCCGCGCCTGGCTGGCCGCGCTGCTGGCGGCTCCCGGTCTGGCCGGCATCCGGGGGCGCCCATGACGCTGCTGTGGGCCGGATTCCTGCTGGGCTGCGCCTTTGGCATTGCCGCGCGCCTGGGGCGTTTTTGCCTGCTGCGCGGGCTGCGCCAGCATGGCCTTGCGGCCGCCCGCGAAAACGGCGGCGCGCCGGCGCTGCAGGCCTTCGCGCTGGCGCTGGCCGTGGCGCTGCTGGCCTCGCAGGCACTGGCATGGGCGGGCCTGGCCGATCTGGCGCAGGCCCAGGTGGTGCGCGCCCGTTTTTCCGTGCCCGGCGTGCTGCTGGGCGGGCTGCTGTTTGGCTGCGGCATGGCGTTGGCGCGCGCGTGCGGCGCGCGTGCGCTGGTGCTGCTGGCCGGCGGCAACCTGCGCGCCCTGGTGACGCTGCTGTGTCTGGGCCTGGCGGCGCAGGCCACGCTGACCGGGGTGCTGGCGCCGCTGCGCCAATGGCTGCAGGGCTGGGGCCAGATCACGCTGGCGCATGCCACGCTGGCGCAGCAGCTGCAGGCCGGCGGCCTGCCGCCCACGGCCACGCTGGCCCTGGCCACCGGCCTGCCAGCGCTGGCGCTGCTGGCCTACGCCCTGTGGCGACCGGCGCTGCGCCAGAGCGCGGTGCAACTGTGGGCCGCCATGGCCATTGGCGCCCTGGTGGCCGCCGGATGGTGGATCACGGCCCAGGTGGGCGTGGATCCGTTCGAGCCGACACCACTCACATCACTGAGCTTCATCGGCCCCGTGGCCGAAGGCCTGCTGTACCTGCAACTGGCCGTGGGTCGGGGCGCCAGCGTAGGCCCGGCCATCGTCGCCGGCACGCTGGCGGGCGCCTTTGCCGCCGCGCTGCTCACGCGCAGCCTGCGCTGGGAGGGCTTCGAGCAGCCCGCGCGCCTGGCCGCATCGGCCCTGGGCGGCCTGCTGATGGGCCTGGGCGGCGTGCTGGCCGTGGGCTGCTCCATCGGCCAGGGGCTGTCCGGGCTGTCCACCCTGGCCTTTGCCAGCCTGCCCGCCGCCATCGGCATCGCGGGCGGCGCATCCATCACCCTGCGGCTGCAAGCCGCCCATACCCGTTGACCCCCAAGGAGAACCGCCATGAAACGCCGCAACTTTCTCATCAGCCCCCCCGCCCTGGCCCTGGGCGCGGCCGCCGCGCCCGCGCTGGCGCTGGCGGCGCCGGCCATCATCAGCCCGCAGGCGCGCATCCTGCCGCGCCAGGGCAAGGGCCCGCGCATCGTCATCTGCGGCGGTGGCTGGGGTGGCCTGACGGCGGCGCGCTACCTGCGCGAGCTGATTCCGAATGCCGACGTGGTGGTGCTGGAGCGCAACCCCAGCTTCTGGTCCGGCCCGATGAGCAACAAGTGGCTGGTGGACATCGTGGGCACCGACTTCGTGCAGCACGACATGCTGCGCCCGGCCAACCGCTACGGCTACCAGCTGCTGCAAACCGAGGTGACCGGCTTTGAGCGCGCCCAGAAGCTGGTGCGCACCACGCACGGCCTGGTGGAATACGACTATCTGATCCTCTCGGGCGGCATCCGCGACGCCTGGGACGCCTGGTTTGGCGACGACCAACGCGCCATCGAGCACACGCGCCGGCATTACGCCAGCGCCTATATCCCGAATCAGCAGATGTT
>JAGPIX010000124.1 GCA_018054745.1 Alicycliphilus sp. | reverse complement strand
CCTGGCGGCCGACCTGCTGGCGCTGACCCTGCTCAAAGCTCCGGGTGAGATGGGCGCCGACATCGTCATCGGCACCACCCAGCGCTTTGGCATGCCCATGGGCGCGGGCGGCCCTCACGCCGGCTTTATGGCCTGCAAGGACGCCTTCAAGCGCTCCATGCCCGGGCGCCTGGTGGGCGTGAGTGTGGACGTGCACGGCCAGCCCGCCTACCGCCTGGCATTGCAAACGCGCGAGCAGCACATCCGCCGCGAAAAGGCCACCAGCAACATCTGCACCGCGCAGGTGCTGCCCGCCGTGATTGCCAGCATGTACGCCGTCTACCACGGCGCTGCAGGGTTGACCCGCATCGCCCAGCGCGTGGCACG
Source organism: Alicycliphilus sp. (assembly GCA_018054745.1). GTDB lineage: Bacteria > Pseudomonadota > Gammaproteobacteria > Burkholderiales > Burkholderiaceae_C > Alicycliphilus > Alicycliphilus limosus. The sequence goes on along the minus strand of JAGPIX010000124.1, from coordinate 7,391 downwards.
CCTCACCGCCATCCTGGCTGCGGGCCTGAAACAACTGGGCCTGCCTGCCGAACACGCCAGCGCCTTTGACACGCTGGCCGTTGACCTGGGCAGCAGCGCAGCCGCCGATGCCACCCTGGCCCGCGCCCTGGCCCTTGGTGCCAACCTGCGCCGCCTGGACGCACAGCGCCTGGCCGTGTCGCTGGACGAGACCACCACCCGCGCCGACCTGGCCCTGCTGTGGAGCGCCTTCGCACCCAATGCTGCCCAGCCCAGCGTCGAGGCGCTGGAAGGCGCCGCCAGCCTGATCCCGGCCGCCCTGGTGCGCGCGAGCAGCTTCCTCACGCACCCGGTGTTCAACACGCACCACTCCGAGACGGCCATGCTGCGCTACATCCGCCAGCTGTCCGACAAGGATCTGGCGCTAGACCGCACCATGATCCCGCTGGGCAGTTGCACCATGAAGCTCAACGCCACCAGCGAGATGATCCCCATCACCTGGCCCGAGTTTGCGCATATCCACCCCTTCGCCCCGGCCGAGCAACTGGCCGGCTACGCCGAGCTCGACGCACTGTTGCAGCGCTGGCTCTGCGCCGCCACCGGCTACGCCGGCGTGAGCCTGCAGCCCAACGCGGGTTCACAAGGCGAATACGCGGGCCTGTTGGCCATCAAGGCCTACCACGAGGCCCAGGGCCACGCACACCGCAACATCTGCCTGATCCCCAGCAGCGCGCACGGCACCAACCCGGCCAGCGCGCAAATGGTGGGCATGCAGGTGGTGGTGACCAAGTGCGACGAGAACGGCAACGTGGACATGGCCGACCTGCAAGCCAAGTGCGAGCAGCACAGCCAGAATCTGGCCTGCGTGATGATCACCTACCCCAGCACGCACGGCGTGTTCGAGACCCAGGTCAAGGAGCTGTGCCAGATCGTGCACAGCCACGGCGGGCGTGTGTACGTGGACGGCGCCAACATGAACGCTCTGGTCGGCGTGGCCGCGCCGGGCGAGTTTGGCGGCGACGTGAGCCACCTGAACTTGCACAAGACCTTCTGCATCCCGCACGGCGGCGGCGGCCCGGGCGTCGGCCCGGTCTGCGTGGTGGAAGACCTGGTGCCCTACCTGCCGGGCCACGGCACGTCTGGAAACGCTAGCAAAGTAGGAGCTGTAAGCGCAGCACCATTGGGCAACGCAGCCGTTTTGCCCATCAGCTGGATGTACATCCGCATGATGGGCGCCGAGGGCCTGACGGCCGCCACCGAGGTGGCGATTCTGAGCGCCAACTACATCAGCAAGCGCCTGGCCGAGCACTACCCCACGCTGTACGCCAGCGCCAACGGCCATGTGGCGCACGAGTGCATTCTGGACCTGCGCCAGCTCAAGGAGTCCAGCGGCGTGATGGCCGAGGACGTGGCCAAGCGTTTGATCGACTACGGCTTTCACGCGCCCACTTTGAGCTTCCCTGTCGCCAACACGCTGATGGTCGAACCCACCGAGAGCGAGCACCTGGCCGAGCTGGACCGTTTTGTGGACGCCATGATCGCCATTCGGGAAGAAATCCGCCAGGTGGAAACCGGCGCCTGGCCGCAGGACGACAACCCGCTCAAGAACGCGCCACACACCGCCGAGAGCCTGCTCGCCGGCGACTGGAGCCACCCCTACACGCGCGAGGCGGCTGCCTTCCCGGTCAAGTCCTTGCGCGGCGCCAAGTACTGGGCGCCCGTGGGCCGCGTGGACAACGTCTATGGCGACCGCAACCTGTTCTGCAGCTGCGTGCCGATGAGTGAGCTGGCGTAAAACCGCCGCGCACGGAGAAATGTGGATGGCCAGCGAAAATCTAAAACCCGAAAAACTGGCCGTCCTCATTGACGCCGACAACACGACATCCAGCTGCGCACAGGGCTTGCTGGAGGAAATCGCCAAGTACGGCATCGCCAGCGTCAAACGCATTTACGGCGACTGGAGCAGCCCCCTGCTCAGCGGCTGGCGCAGCATTCTTCTCAAGCACGCGCTGGTACCCATCCAGCAATTCGCCTACACGAAGGGCAAAGATGCCACCGACATGGGGCTGATCATCGACGCGATGGATCTGCTCTACAGCGGCCACTTCGACGGCTTCTGCCTGGTCTCCAGCGACAGCGATTTCACGCCTCTGGCATCACGCATCCGAGCTTCGGGCCGAATGGTCTATGGCTTTGGCAGGGAGAAAACACCTGAGGCATTCAGGCAAGCCTGCGACCGGTTTTTCTACATTGAAAACCTCGGTGAAGCAGGAAAAGGCAAGGATGACATCGTTGCCGTGCCGAATGCAGTTATGGCCGCCTCGCCTGACATTGCCAAACCTGCCGCCAAGCCAAGGCAAATGGATGGAACCACCAAAAACCTGTTGTACAAATCGATCAAGGACGCCACCGACGAAACCACCGGTTGGGCCTTCGTTGGCAAAATCGGCAACGTCATCAGTGAAACGCGGCCAGACTTCGACTCTCGCACCTATGGTTACGCCAAGCTCTCCGGAATGCTGCGCGAGCTACGAGGCCTGCAATTTCGCACCGACGAAGCCAACCGCATGTATTGTCGGAAAATACCTTTTGGCGATCTCATCAAATTGCTTGATGAAGCTTTCAACAAATTCAAGAACGCCAAGGGCTGGGCCAGCCTTGACGTGACTGGCAAGTACGTGAAGCCGCGCTGGAACTGGGAAGAGTATGGGTTTGAAAGCTTCACTGATCTTCTCAGCAAGGTAGATCATGTGGAAATCGCCAACGACAGCATGCGCATGCAGGTATCCATTGCGCCGTAGCGCCCCTGTTCTGCAGCTGCGTTCCATTGTCTGATCTCGACTAAAGTCAATCCGTAAGCACCCTCAAAGGCCCTACCATCGGGCCTTTGTTTTTGGAAGGCTTCCATGCGCACCACCCTGACCCTGCTCGCCGCTCTTTTTTTCACTCCGGTAGCCCTGGCGCAATCCGCCCCGGTCACCACGGCCAGCGGCGTGGTCTATGAATCCCTTCACGACGGCACAGGCATCAGCCCCAAGGCCGGCGACACGGTCAAGGTCCATTACCGCGGCATCGCCGCCGACGGCAAGGAAATCGACAGCTCCTACAAACGCGGGGAGCCGGCCGAGTTCCCGGTCAACCGCGTCATTCCCTGCTGGCGCGAGGGCCTGCAGCTCATGAAGGAGGGCGGCAAGGCCAAGCTCTCCTGCCCGCCCGCAACCACCTATGGCATGCGCGGCTCCAGCGCCCTGATCCCCTCCAACACCACGATGCAGTTCGAGATCGAGCTGCTGTCGGTGCGCTGACAGCCCATCGAGCCGCAGCCGCCATGGGCCAGCCCGACCTGTCCTTTCTGCTGCGGGGCATGGAGCCGCCGCAGCCGCCGGGCGATGCCACGTCACCCGCGGGCATGCCCGAGCGCCGCAGCCCGGAACGCGCCAGCGGCGCCGTGGCCCAGCTGATCGCCGAGCTGCGCGCCTCGCAGGCCGAGCTGGAGACGCAGAACAAGGTGCTGCGCTACAGCCAGGCGGCGGCGGAAAGCGCCTCGGAGCGCTTCGAGGCCCTGTTTGCCAATGTGCCGCTGTCACTCATGGTGCTGGACGCGCACGACATGGTGGTGCAGGCCAACTCGATGGCGCAGCGCTCGTTCCAGCCGCAGGAGAATGACCGCCCGCTGATCGCCCTCATGCCCTTCGTCGGCGCCGAGCATGCGCCGCGCGTGCAGGCCGCGTTTGCAGCGGCCACCCAACAGGGCACGGCCGAGGCCACCGAGGTAGTGTTCCACATCGACGACGAGCGGCGCATCACGGGCGACCTGCATATCGCGCGCATCGAATCGCACAGCGACGATGGCACGGTGCTGACGCAGTTTCTCTGCGCCGTGATCGACCAGGGCCCGCTGCTGGCCGAGCGCCAGGCCTTGCAGCGCAGCGCCGCAGAGCTGCAGGAGCGCAACGCGCAGCTGCATGCCGGCGAGCGCCGGCTGGAGGCGGTGATCAACTCCGCGCTGGACGCCATCATCTGCGTCGATCAAAGCGAGCACATCACCGTCTTCAACCCCACCGCAGCCATGCTCTTCCAGTGCGCCGCCAGCGACGCCCTGGGCAGCCCCCTGAGCCGCTTTCTGCCCGACGCCCAACAGGTGCTGGCCTTCGCCCAACTCACCACCCAGGCGGCGCTCGGAGAGATGACGGCCCTCACGGCGGGCGGCAACGAGCTGGCAGTGGAGGTGAATGTGTCGTTTGAGCGCCATGCAGAGGGGGAAACCACCACCGTGTTCGCGCGCGACCTCACGGGCAAGAAGCGCGAGGAAGCGCGCCGCAATGCCCTTGAGGCGCAGCTGCGCGAGTCGCACAAGATGCAGGCCGTGGGCACCATGGCCGGCGGCATCGCGCACGACTTCAACAACATCCTGCATGCCATCCTGGGCAACGTGGAGCTGGCCAAGGCCGACTGCACGCCAGGCTCGGCACTGCACGAAAGCCTGCTGGAGATAGACAAGGCCGGCCGGCGCGCGCGCGACCTGGTGCGCCAGATCCTGACCTTCAGCCGCAACGAGGCGCCCCGGCGCGCCGCCGTCGCGCTGGCCGAGGTGGCGCATGACACCGAGCGCCTGCTGCGCGTCACGCTGCCACCCGAGATCGAGCTGAGCCTGCACCTGCAGCCCGAGCTGCCCCCGGTGCTGGCCGATGCCACGCAGGTCGAGCAGGCGCTCCTGAACCTGTGCACCAACGCCGTGCACGCCATTGGCAATCGGCGCGGGCGCATCCAGGTCGATGGCGTGCTGGTGCAGCCCGACCAGCACCAGCGCGAAAACCTGGGCCTGGCCGCGGGCGACTATGTGGCGCTGCGCGTGCAGGACGACGGGCCCGGCATGGACGAGGCCACGCTGCCGCGCATCTTCGAGCCCTTCTTCACCACCAAGCCCGTGGGCCAGGGCACGGGCCTGGGCCTGGCCGTGGTGCATGGCGTGATGCGCACCCATGGCGGCGCCATCGACGTGCACAGCGCGCCGGGCCGGGGCAGCAGCTTCACGCTGTACTTTCCCGTGGCCACCGCGTCACCGCAGGAGGGCGCCGCCACGGCCGCGCCGCCCGCACCTGCTCCCGAGCCCGCACCACCCGCGAGCCGGCGCCAGCGCCATGTGATGTACGTTGACGACGACGAGGCGCTGGTGTTTCTGGTGCGGCGCCTGCTGCGCCGCCGGGGCTACGAGGTCAGCGGCTTCACCGACCCGCACGAGGCCACGGACGCATTGCGCGCCGCGCCCGGGCGCTACGACCTGCTGGTCACCGACTACAACATGCCCGGCTACTCGGGCCTGGACCTGGTGCGCGCGGCGCGCGCCATCAGGCCGGATCTGCCGGTGGCGCTGGCCTCGGGCTATGTCACGGCCGAGATCGAGCAGGCGGCGCTGGCCGAAGGCGCGCGCGCGCTGATCCACAAGCCCAACGATGTGGCCGAGCTCTGCGCGACCGTGGACAGGCTGGCGCATGAGCGATGAGGCGCTCGCTGGGCTTGCCTGCCTGCATGCCGACGACGACCTGCTGGTGCTGGACAAGCCCCCCGGCCTGCTGTGCGTGCCCGGCCGCGGGCCGGACAAGCAGGATTGCCTAAGCACCCGCGCCCAGGCGCTTTGGAGCGACGCACTCATCGTGCACCGACTGGACCAGCCCACCTCGGGCCTGGTGCTGATGGCGCGCGGCCTGCCCATGCAGCGCGCGCTGAGCAGGATCTTTGCCGAGCGCCGCGTGCACAAGCGCTACCAGGCCGTGGTGGCCGGCCTGCCGCAACCCGATGACACGGCCGATGACGAAGGCTGGAGCGCCATCGCCCTGCCGATTGCCGCCGACTGGGAGCGCCGGCCGCTGCGTGTGGTGGATGCACAGAGCGGCCAGCCCAGCCTCACGCGCTGGCGGGTGCTGGACGTCGACCGGGCTTTGGGCTGCACGCGCCTGGAGCTCGAACCCGTCACCGGCCGCACGCACCAGCTGCGCGTGCATCTGGCGGCGCTGGGCCACCCGATACTCGGCGACATGCTCTACGCCAACGCCGCGCAACAGGCAAGCGCGCCGCGCCTGCTGCTGCACGCCTGCACGCTGGAATTTGCCCATCCCCTGCATGGGCGCCGGTGCAGCTACATCTCGGCAGCGCCATTTTGAGAATGCGGCGCGCCTGACCGTTACCATGCAGGGATGACACAACAGCTCTTCATCCTCACCGGCGCCTCGCGCGGCATGGGACTGGCCATGGCCCAGCAGCTGCTGCAACCCGGCCACACCCTGATCTGCATGGCGCGCAACAGCAATTCCCAGCTGACCGCTGCCGTGCCCGCCGGCGCCATGCTGGAGCAATGGACCGTCGATCTGTCCGAGCCCGCACCCGCGGCCCAGCAGCTGCATGCCTGGCTGGCCGGGCAAAGCGCCGGGCGCTACGCCAGCGCCACGCTGATCAACAACGCCGGCGTGATCCCGCGCATTGCGCCGCTGTCGGCCTGCGCCAGCGCGCAGGACATGGCCGACCAGGCGCGCGCGCTGCGCGTCGGGCTGGAGGCGCCCATGCTGCTCACGGCCGCCTTCCTGGGCGCCACGGAGGGCTGGGGCGCCCCGCCGCACGCCGTTGCACGCAAGGTGCTCAACATTTCCTCGGGCCTGGGCCGGCGCGCCATGGCCTCGCAGGCGGCCTACTGCGCGGCCAAGGCCGGCATGGACCATTTCACGCGCTGCCTGGCGCTGGACGAGGCCGCCAAGGCGCATGGCGCCAGCGTCTGCTCGCTGGCGCCCGGCGTCATCGACACCGACATGCAGATCCAGCTGCGCGGCGCCAGCGCGGCCGACTTTCCCGACGTGCAGAACTTTGCCGCCCTCAAATCCGGTGGCATGCTGACCACACCCGCTGCCGCGGCCGCCCGCGTGCTGGCCTGGCTGGAGCGCGCCGACTTCGGCAGCAATCCGGTGGCCGACGTGCGCGACGCTTAAGAGATAAATTACTATATTTTTTGTAGCTATTGACGCTTACCCCCTGGGCGTAAAAGCCCTTTTCAACCTGAAACCTTCCACTACAGGAGAGAACCATGACCCGTGAAGTTGTCGTTGTCAGCGGTGTGCGCACCGCCATCGGAACCTTTGGCGGCGCGCTGAAGGACACCCCCACCGTCGATCTCGGCGCGCTGGTGGTCAAGGAGGCGCTGGCGCGCGCCGGCGTGGAGGGCAAGGACGTGGGCCATGTGGTCTTCGGCCATGTGGTGAACACCGAGCCGCGCGACATGTACCTCTCGCGCGTGGCGGCCATCAACGGCGGCTGCCAGAAAGAGACGCCGGCCATGAACGTCAACCGCCTGTGCGGCTCGGGCCTGCAGGCCATCGTCAGCGCCAGCCAGGGCATCCTGCTGGGCGACTACGACATCGCCATCG
>JAGPIX010000123.1 GCA_018054745.1 Alicycliphilus sp. | reverse complement strand
ACGCGCTCGACCTCGAAGTCGTCGTAATGCCCCGCCGCGTCGAGCTTGGCGCGCAGGTCGTAGACCAGGTGCGGGTCGGTCACCCCGGCCAGCTCGGCGGTGTCGTAATAGGTCTTGAACGCGGCCACTGGCGCACCACGCGCAGGCGGTTGGCGCCGTAGCGCGCCTGCAAATCCGGGTTCATGGCCAGCGCGGGCTTGAACTGCGCGAGCCTCAAAGGGCTTTTCAGCCCCAGCAGGTCTATGCCCACACGCAGGACTTCGAGCGTGCCGCGCTCGTCCAGCGCGCGGCGCAGGCGATCGAGCAGCATGGCGGGGGCCGCCGCGCCGTGGTTCTTGGCCAGCACCTCCCAGGCCTGCGGCTGCGTCTGCTGCACCCAGGTCAGCAGGTCGGCGGGGTACAGGGCGCGGGCGGTGTCGTAGCCGCTGACGTCGCCCTCGGCGCCGGGTGCGTCGTAGAGCCAGCCATGCTGCGCCAGATGGTTGCAGATGTCGGTTTCAAACGCGATTTCTTGGTGCAGGGCCATGGCAAACCGTGGTTCAGTGGGTGGAGTCTGCGTCTTGCTGGTCCAGCCGATCCAGAATCGCCAGCGCCTGCGCGGCATCGCCACTGGCGGCCAGGGTGCGAAACCGGGTTTCCGCATCAAAGGCAGCAATGGCCTGGGTGCTGAGTTCTTCCATCAGCTTGTTGATGCTCAGGCCCCGGGTGTGGGCCAGGTTCTTCAGGCGCTGCGCGGTGTCGTCGGGCAGGCGGATGGTCAGGGTGCTCATGGCTGCTCCTCCAAAAATTGGGCGGGGGTCAAAATGCGCAAGCGCGGCCAGGCCAGCTCGCCCCGCGCCAGGTCGCGCACGTTGTGCGTCACCACGGCCTGGGCATTGCCCGCCACGGCCAGCTCGATCAGGTGGTTATCGCCCTCATCGCGCAGATTGGGGCGCCAGCCGTAATACACCTGCACCCAGCGGCCCGCACGCGCCAGGGCGGCCAGCACCTGCAAGCGCTCTTCGGGCGTGGTGGCGCTCGTCCAGACGTCGCGCCCCAGCAGGTCTTGGTACTCCTGCCACAGCGTATTGCCAAACAGCGGCGTAGCCTGCCCTTGCAGGATGCGACGCAACACCTGGCGCGCCGCCCCGCCGCCCGAGCGCAAAGCGGAGACAAAAACGTTGGTGTCCAGAACGATGGTGCGCATGGCTCATGCTAGCACGGGTGCTGGCATATCCATCATCTGGAGTATGGTCGAATGGTGCAAAAACTGGCTTGAAATGACTGCCAGATAAGCCTTGGCAGCTATGAATTTCAAGAATCCGCCCGCGCGCGCTGATCTTCCCGCTGACGGTCACCTCCAGCAGCACCAGCAGGTCTTGGGGTTTGGGCTCCATGGTGCCATTCGCTATTCACGAATAGAGAATGCGCCTTGCGGGTCATGGCCGCCAGCTCAGGGAACAGAGGGTGCTGCACGTTGGCGTTGTGCCGGGAACAGCAGGTGCTTGGCGGCCAGCTCGGCCAGCACCGCGGCTTTGGTGGATTCGAGCACGCAGTCCAGGCGGCGCAGCACGGTGAAGGGCAGGATGACCTTGCCGTAGTCGGACTGCTTGTAGTCGCCACGCAGCAGGTCGGCAACGGACCAGAGGAAGGCGGAGAGGGTTTGCTGGTTCATGGAAGCTGGGGGCTGGGCCGTTGGGGTGTGGCGAATCCGCTAAAAGACAAAGGCCATACCGGGCGGGGCATGGCCTTTGCGAAGAAGCGGCTTGAGCGCGCTCAGCTGAAGAAGCTCTTCAGCCGGTCGGTCCAGCTATCGGTGCTGGGCGAATGCTTGGCGCCGCCTTTTTTCAGCGACTCGTCCAGCTCCTTGAACAGCTTGCGCTGGTGCTCGGTGAGCTTGACCGGCGTCTCGACGACGATGTGGCAGTACAGGTCGCCGGGGTAGCTGGCGCGCACGCCCTTGATGCCCTTGCCGCGCAGGCGGAACTGCTTGCCGGCCTGCGTGCCCTCGGGGATGTCGATGGCGGCCTTGCCGGCCAGCGTGGGCACCTCGATCTCGCCGCCCAGGGCCGCGGTGATGAAGCTCACCGGCACCTGGCAGTGCAGGTCGTCGCCGTCGCGCTCGAATATGTCGTGCTTTCTGACGCGGATCTCGATGTACAGGTCGCCCGGTGGGCCGCCGTTGGTGCCGGGCTCGCCGTTGCCGGTCGAGCGTATGCGCATGCCGTCGTCGATGCCGGCGGGGATCTTCACCTCCAGCGTCTTTTGCTTCTTGATCTTGCCCTGGCCGTGGCAGCTGGTGCAGGGCTCGGGAATGATCTTGCCGGTGCCGCGGCAATGCGGGCAGGTCTGCTGCACGCTGAAAAAGCCCTGGCGCATCTGCACCGCGCCGCTGCCCTGGCAGGTGCCGCAGGTCTTGGCGCTGGTGCCGGGTTTGGCGCCGCTGCCGTGGCAGGTGTCGCAGGACTCCCAGCTCGGGATGCGGATCTGCGCGTCCTTGCCGTGGGCGGCTTCTTCGAGCGTGACGTCCATGGCGTAGGACAGGTCGTTGCCGCGATACACCTGGCGCCCGCCGCGCCCGCCGCGCTGACCGCCGAACATGTCGCCAAAGATGTCGCCAAAGGCTTCGGCAAAGCCGCCAAAGCCCTCGGTGCCGCCCATGCCGCCGCGCATGTTGGGGTCAACCCCGGCGTGGCCGTACTGGTCGTAGGCGGCACGCTTCTGCCCGTCGGAGAGCATCTCGTAGGCCTCTTTGGCCTCCTTGAATTTCTCCTCGGCATTCTTGGCCGCATCACCCTGGTTGCGATCCGGGTGGTGCTTCATCGCCAGCTTGCGATAGGCCTTCTTGATGTCGTCCTCGCTGGCGTTCTTGGGAACGCCCAGGACTTCGTAATAGTCTCGTTTCGACATGGTTGGATTCGCCTGCTTGGAAGAGGAACGCCGCGCGGGCTCTCCTTGAGGTGGAGGCCGGCGCGGCGGTGTGTTTCAGCGCAAGCGCTGGGTGATCACTTCTTCACTTCTTTCACTTCGGCATCGACCACGTTGTCGTCCTGCGCTGCCGCGCCGGCAGACGCCCCTGCAGCGGCTTGCGCGCCAGCAGCTTCGGCACCTGCGCCCTGGGCTGCCTGGGCGTCGGCGTACATCTTCTCGCCGAGCTTCTGGCTGGCGGTCATCAGGGCCGTGGTCTTTTCCTCGATGGCGGCCTTGTCCTCACCCTTCAAGGCGGCTTCCAGGTCCTTCACCGCGGCTTCGATCTTCTCCTTCTCGCCGGCGTCGAGCTTGTCGCCATGCTCGGCCAGGCTCTTGTGCACGGTGTGCACCGCGGCCTCGCCCTGGTTGCGTGCCTGCACCAGTTCCAGCTTCTTGTGATCCTCGGCGGCGTTGAGTTCGGCGTCCTTCACCATCTGCTGGATCTCGGCCTCGGACAGGCCCGAGTTGGCCTTGATGGTGATCTTGTTTTCCTTGCCCGTGCCCTTGTCCTTGGCGCCCACATGCAGGATGCCGTTGGCGTCGATGTCAAAGCTCACCTCGATCTGCGGCGTGCCGCGCGCGGACGGCGGGATGCCTTCCAGGTTGAATTCGCCCAGCAGCTTGTTGGCGTTGGCGATCTCGCGCTCGCCCTGGAACACCTTGATGGTCACGGCCGGCTGGTTGTCCTCGGCGGTGGAGAAGGTCTGGGCGAACTTCGTCGGGATGGTGGTGTTCTTGGTGATCATCTTGGTCATCACGCCGCCCAGGGTCTCGATGCCCAGGGACAGAGGGGTGACGTCCAGCAGCAGCACGTCCTTGCGGTCGCCGCTCAGAACCTGGCCCTGGATGGCGGCGCCGACGGCCACGGCCTCGTCGGGGTTGACGTCCTTGCGCGGCTCCTTGCCGAAGAACTCCTTGACCTTGTCCTGCACCTTGGGCATGCGCGTCATGCCGCCGACCAGGATCACGTCGTTGATGTCGGAGACGCTGATGCCGGCGTCCTTGATGGCCGTGCGGCAGGGCGCGATGGTGCGCTCGATCAGGTCATCGACCAGCGATTCGAGTTTGGCGCGCGTGAGCTTGATGTTCAGGTGCTTGGGGCCGGTGGCATCGGCCGTGATGTAGGGCAGGTTGATGTCGGTCTGCGCGCTGTTGGACAGCTCGATCTTGGCCTTTTCGGCGGCTTCCTTCAGGCGCTGCAGGGCCAGCACGTCCTTGGACAGATCCACGGCCTGGTCCTTTTTGAACTCGCCGATGATGTAGTCGATGATGCGCTGGTCGAAGTCCTCGCCACCCAGGAAGGTGTCGCCGTTGGTGGCCAGCACCTCGAACTGCTTCTCGCCGTCCACGTCGGCGATCTCGATGATGGACACGTCGAAGGTGCCTCCGCCCAGGTCATACACGGCGATCTTGCGGTCGGCCTTGTCCTGCTTGTCCAGGCCAAAGGCCAGGGCCGCGGCGGTGGGCTCGTTGATGATGCGCTTGACATCGAGGCCGGCGATGCGGCCGGCGTCCTTGGTGGCCTGGCGCTGGCTGTCGTTGAAGTAGGCGGGCACCGTGATCACGGCCTCGGTGACGGGCTCGCCAAGATAGTCCTCGGCGGTCTTCTTCATCTTGCGCAGGATTTCGGCGCTGATCTGCTGCGCCGCCAGCTTCTGGCCGCGCACTTCCACCCAGGCGTCGCCGTTGTCGGCCTTGGTGATGGTGAAGGGCATCAGGTCGATGTCCTTCTGCACTTCCTTCTCGTCGAACTTGCGACCGATCAGGCGCTTGACGGCATAGATGGTGTTCTTGGGGTTGGTCACTGCCTGGCGCTTGGCCGAGGCGCCGACGAGGATCTCGCCGTCTTCCTGGTAGGCAATGATGGAGGGCGTGGTGCGCGCGCCTTCGCTGTTCTCGATCACGCGCGTGGTGTTGCCTTCCATGATGGACACGCAGCTATTGGTGGTGCCCAGGTCGATACCGATGATTTTTCCCATGTTTTTCTCCGAAGGTTTTTTCAAAAATGTGGATGACGGTTATGTGTGGATAGCTGGTCTGGCTTTCAAGGGTTGAGCGCGTTGCGTGTTGCGTCTGGCGTCAATACCGCCATGCGCTCAACGCTCAACCTCACTTGGGCGCCGCCACCGTCACCAGCGCCGGGCGCAGCACGCGGTCGGCGATCAGGTAGCCCTTTTGCAGCACGCTGACCACGGTGTTGGCTTCCTGCTCGGCGGGCACCATGCTGATGGCCTGGTGCTGGTGCGGGTCGAACTTGTCGCCGCCGGCGGGGTTGATCACCACCACCTTGTTGCGCTCCAGCGCACCGACCAGCTGGCGCAGCGTGGCGTCGGAGCCCTCGCGCAGTTGTTCGGCCGTGGCGCTTTCGATGGCCAGGGCCGCGTCCAGGCTGTCGCACACGGGCAGCAGGCTTTCGGCAAAGCTTTCGATACCGAACTTGCGCGCCTTGGCGACTTCTTCCTCGGCGCGGCGGCGGGCGTTTTCGGCCTCGGCCTTGGCGCGCAGGAACTGGTCAGCCAGTTCGGCGCTCTTGGTCTTGAGCTCGGCCAGCTCGCCCTGCAGGCGGGCCAGCTCGTCGGCGGCATTGGCCGCCAGTGCGGCTTCGATTTCTTCGGGGGCTGGATTCTGGATGTCGGACATGTCGGCTAGGGTTGGCTTTGATTAATGCAGCTTGATGCGCGGCTACATGGGGGCGGTTTGGCAGACTTCAAGCGACAAGACGCACTGTCCCGTTCGGTGCCTGTGGTGTCCCCCCGGTTGGCAGGCGCCAAGTGTACAGGCTTGGGGATTGTGGTTATAATGCCCGGCTTTGCCTTGCCACACCGCTACACAAGACGCGGCGGGTGGTGTCATCCAAAAGGAGTTTGCATGCGTCACTACGAAATCATTTTGTTGATCCATCCGGATCAAAGCGAGCAGGTTCCGGCCATGCTGGAGCGCTACAAGGGCATGATCACCGCCGGCGGTGGTCAGGTGCACCGCGTGGAAGATTGGGGCCGCCGCCAACTGGCCTACCTGATCAACAAGCTGGCCAAGGCCCATTACCTGTGCCTGAACATCGAAGCCGACCAGGCCGTGATGGCCGAGCTGGAGCATGCCTTCAAGTTCAACGACGCCGTGCTGCGCCACCTGACGGTGCAAAAGAAGAAGGCCGACACCGGCCCGTCTTCCATGATGAAGACCGTCGAGCGCGAAGAGGCACGCAAGGCCAGCCAGGCCGAGTTTGCCGCCACCGAGCGCTGATCACCGGAGGATGTGAGCAACCATTGCACCCTGACTGCCTGTATCGCCGAGGCCCAGCCCCTGCGGTACACGCCCGCCGGTCTGCCAGCGTTGGATCTGCGACTCGAGCATGAGTCATTGCAGCGCGAGGCAGGTAGCGAGCGCCAGGTCAAGGCCAGCGTCAAGGCGATTGCCTTTGGCACTCTGGCCGAGCGGCTGGCGCGACAGGCACTCGGAAGCAGCTGGACATTCCAGGGCTTTCTGGCCATGGGACGCGGCGGCAAGGGTTTGGTGTTTCACATCCAGGATATTCAACAAAATTAACTTCCAAGAGGCTTCAAATGGCCGCATTCAAGAAATTCAACAAGGACAAGCGTCCTAAGCGCAACACCCAATCGCTGCTGTTCAAGCGCAAGCGCTTCTGCCGCTTCACCGTCGCCGGCGTCGAAGAAATCGACTACAAGGATGTCGACACCCTGCGTGACTTCATCGCCGAAAACGGCAAGATCATTCCCGCACGCCTGACCGGCACGCGCGCCATCTACCAGCGCCAGCTGAACACCGCCATCAAGCGCGCGCGCTTCCTGGCCCTGGTGCCCTACAGCGACCAGCACAAGATCTAAGGAGCCGGAACCATGCAAATCATTCTGCTCGACAAGGTCGTGAACCTCGGCAACCTGGGCGAAATCGTCAAGGTCAAGGACGGCTACGCCCGCAACTTCCTGATCCCCACGGGCCGCGCCCGCCGCGCCACCACCGCCGCCAAGGCCGAGTTTGAAGCGCGCCGCGCCGAACTGGAAAAGGCTGCCGCCGAGAAGCTGGCTGCCGCCCAGGCACAAGGCGAGAAGCTGGCCGGTTCCTCGGTCAAGCTCACGCAAAAGGCCGGTGTGGACGGCCGCCTGTTTGGCTCCGTGACCAACAGGGACATCGCCGAAGAGCTGAACAAGCAAGGCTATGGCCTGGTGAAGTCGCAGGTGCGCCTGCCCAATGGCCCCATCAAGACGGTGGGCGACAACACCATCACGGTGTCGCTGCACACCGACGTGGCCGTCGAGGTCACGGTGTCGGTCTACGGCGAAACCGCCTGATCGTCACGCAACTTCGGTTGCGCCGCACAAAAGCCGCCCACTGGGCGGCTTTTGTTTTTTCACGCCCCGGTTGTACACCCCCGGCCCACCGCCTGTGCACGCCTTATCCACAGGGTTGTGCAATGACGGCCGCCCATCCGGCGGCTAGCATTCCACGTTTGCCCGCCGCGAAAGTTTTACCCCATGTCCGCCGTTCTGCCCCTGCCCATCGATGGCTATATGCCCGCGCCGCCCGACCGCGAGGTGGCCCAGCTGCGCGTGCCGCCGCATTCGATAGAGGCCGAGTCCAGCGTGCTCGGCGGCCTGTTGCTGGACAACATGGCCTGGGATCGGGTGGGCGACCTGCTGGTCGATGGCGACTTCTACCGCCACGAGCACCAGCAGATCTACGCCGCCATCGGTGCCCTGGTCAACGCCAGCAAGCCTGCCGACGTGATCACCGTGTACGAGCAACTGCAAAGCCTGGGCAAGGCCGAGGAGACGGGCGGCCTGGCCTACCTGAACAGCCTGGCGCAGTACGTGCCCAGCGCCAGCAACATCCGCCGCTATGCCGAGATCGTGCGCGAGCGCGCCATCCTGA
>JAGPIX010000122.1 GCA_018054745.1 Alicycliphilus sp. | reverse complement strand
GTGGGTTCGATTCCTGCCAGCCGCACCAAACGCAAAGCCCTGAAGTTGAGAGACTTCAGGGCTTTTTCGTTTGTGCATCATGCGCCCATGAGCAAAGCCTTCACCAAAGAGTCAGATAACGAAGACGACGAGCCCACCCTGCCCGCCATACCGGTCGGTGGCAAAAACTACATCACGCCCCAGGGCTACGCGCGCCTGCGCGCTGAGCTCCTGACACTCATCGACGACGAACGCCCTAAGGTGGTGGACATCGTGCATTGGGCCGCGAGCAACGGTGACCGCTCCGAAAACGGCGACTACCTCTACGGCAAGAAGCGGCTGCGCGAGATCGATCGGCGCATCCGCTTCCTGACCAAGCGACTGGAGATTGCCGAGGTGGTTGATCCGTCCGCGCATGCGGGCAGCGTCCAGGTCTTTTTTGGCGCCACCGTGACCTATGTCGACGACGAGGGTGTCGAACGCACGGTGACCATACTCGGCGTGGACGAGGCGGACAACGCCCGCCAGCAGGTCAGCTGGATTTCTCCGGTGGCGCGCGCGCTGCTCAAGGCCCGCGAAGGCGACGAGGTGGCGCTGCAAACACCCGCGGGCATGCGCAGCCTGGAAATCCTGTCAGTGGCCTACCCCACACCGCGCTGAAAACAGTCAGGCCAGCTGCGGCAGCACTCGGAAGGCCCGCAGAACGGGCTGAGTGCGGCGCAAGGTGCGCAGCACGGCCTCGACATGGGCCAGATCGCGCACTGTGACAACAAACCGCAGGTCCGTGGTATCCATGGCATCGTCCATGTCCACGCGCACGATGTCCGCCTCGCAGCTGGCAAACTCTGCGGCGATGCGCGCCAGCACGCCCTTGCCATTGGCCACCGTGACGGTGATACCTGCCTCAAAGCTGCGCGCAGGCTCGTCCGCCCAGTCGACGGCGATGAAGCGCTCGCCATCCTTGTTCTGCAGCTTCCTGGCCACTGCGCATTGCGCGTGGTGCACCACCAACCCCTCGCCGCGCCCCAGGTAACCGACGATGGGGTCGCCGGGCACGGGGCGGCAGCAGCTGGCATATTGCACCGACGCATTCTCGCTGCCGTCCAGCGTGATGCTGCCCTGCGACACCTGCTCGTGCGCGCCGTAGCGCTCGCGCGTGAGCAGCAATGCATCGGGACGCTGGCCATCTTCCGACAGCAGCAACACCAGCCGCTTCGCGACGATGCTGGCAATGCGTTTGCCCAGACCAATGTCGGTCATCAGTTCGGCCCGGGTCTTGCTGCCGGTAAAGCGCAGCAGCTTGTCCCAGATGGCGGCATGCTCCTCGGAGCCAGGAAGCTGCTCCATGCCTTCGGAGCGCAACGCCTGGGTCAACAGCCTTTCGCCCAGATCAGCAGACTCATTCTGCGCCAAGGTTTTCACATAGTGGCGGATCTTCGAGCGGGCGCGTCCGGTGCGCACAAAGGCCAGCCAGGCGGGGTTGGGTTTGGCGTCGTCGGCGGTGATGACCTCCACCACGTCGCCGTTCTTGAGTTCCGTGCGTAGCGGCACCTGCTCGTCGTTGATCCGCACGGCCGTGGTTCTGTCGCCCACGTCGCTGTGGATGGCGTAGGCGAAATCGACCGCGGTAGCGCCACGCGGCAGGGCCATGATCTGGCTTCTGGGCGTGAACACATAGACCGCATCGGGGAACAGATCGACCTTGACATGGTCCCAGAACTCGGCAGCATCACGCGTCTCGTTCTGGATGTCGAGCAGGGACTGCAGCCATTTCGTGCCCATGCGCTCGGCCGCGGCCCCGCTGGCATCCTGCGCCTTGTACAGCCAGTGCGCCGCCACGCCGGCCTCGGCCACCACATGCATTTCTTCGGTGCGTACCTGGAACTCGATGTTCAACCCTGCCGGCCCCACCAGCGTGGTGTGCAGCGACTGGTAGCCGTTGAGCTTGGGGATGGCGATATGGTCCTTGAATTTGCCCGGCGCCGGCTTGTACACCTGGTGCAGCACGCCCAGTGCCGTGTAGCAGTCGGTGACCGAGGGCACGACCACGCGAAAGCCGTAGAGGTCGCTCACCTGGGCGAAGCTCAGGTTCTTCAGGCTCATCTTCTGGTGGATGGCGTACAGGGTTTTTTCACGTCCTGCCAGGCGCACCGGCATGCCCACGCGGGCAAAGGCTGCATCCACATCGGACTGGACTTTTTGCACGATGTCACGGCGTCGGCTGCGCGATTTGTTCACGGCCTTGGCAAGCGTGGCATAGCGCCAGGGGTGCAGGTGACGAAACGCCAGATCCTGCAGCTCGCGGTAGGTCTGGTTCAGGCCCAGGCGGTGCGCAATGGGTGCGTAGATCTCCAGCGTTTCGGACGAAATGCGTCCCCACTTGCTGCGCGGCATGTCCGACAGCGTGCGCATGTTGTGCGTGCGATCCGCCAGCTTGATGAGGATGACGCGCACATCGCGCGCCATGGCCAGCAACATCTTGCGAAACGACTCGGCCTGGTTCTCCTCGCGCGTGTTGAACTGCAGCTTGTCAAGTTTCGTCAGACCGTCGACCAGCTCTGCCACCGGGGCGCCAAAACGGTCTATCAGATCCGCCTTGGTAATGCCGCAGTCCTCCATGGCATCGTGCAGCAGCGCCGCCATGAGCGCCTGCACATCCAGCTTCCAGCTGGCGCACAGGGCCGCCACGGCGATCGGATGCGTGATATAGGGCTCGCCGCTGTTGCGCAGCTGACCCAGGTGCGCGGTGTCGGCATAGCGGTAGGCCTGGCGCACCTGCTCAATGCCGGTACTGTCGAGATAGTCGAGCTTTTCCAGCAGCGCGGCAAAGCTGGCCGCGGCCGCATTGGCCACCGCCGCTGACGCGTCGCCAGACGCTGCCACTCCGGCCGGCAAACCGGTTGCAACTGCCTTGTTGAACCCACCATTCATGGCGCAACTGTAACTTGCCCGGCCGATCGCCAGCAGTCAGACAAAAAAAAGCACCGCCGGTGCGGTGCTTTTTTGCTGTTTGGACAACAGGCCGGGGGCCATCAGCCCGGGACTTTCTTCAGCATCTCCAGGCCCACCTTGCCAGCGGCGATCTCGCGCAGCGCGGTGACGGCCGGCTTGTTGCGACTTTCGATCTTGGGTGCGTGGCCCTGGCTGAGCATGCGCGCGCGGTAGGTGGCGGCGAGCACCAGCTGGAAACGGTTGGGAATCTGCTCAAGGCAGTCTTCCACGGTAATGCGGGCCATGGTTTTTCTCCGGGGACAATCAGGGGATGTTGAGCGATTCGAAGGTCTCGGCCCGGGCGCGACGCTGTGCGGCGTACTTCAGGCGCTGGGCGTGAACAATGGTTTTCAGGTCGAAAAGCGCTCGTTCAAAGACTTCGTTGATTATAACGAAGTCGAACTTGCAGGCCTCGCCCATCTCCTGCGCGGCGTTCTTCAGGCGCAGGTCGATGACATCGGCGGCATCTTCACCGCGCCGCTCCAGGCGCGAGCGCAACTCGTCCCAGCTCGGTGGCAGGATGAAGATCAACACCGCATTCTTAAAAACCTGCTTGACCTGCAGCGCGCCCTGGTAATCGATCTCCAACACCACGTCGGCGCCCTGTGCCACACGCTCCTCGATGGCCTTGCGCGAGGTGCCATAGCGCCGACCATGCACATTGGCCCATTCGACGAAACCGTTGGCCTCGACCATGGCGTCGAATTCCTGCTCGGAGGCAAAGAAATATTCGCGCCCATGCTTTTCCTGCCCGCGCGGCGCGCGCGTGGTGTGCGACACCGAGGGCTGCACCCGTGCATCCAGCTCCATCAAGGCCTTCACCAGGCTGGACTTGCCCGCCCCGCTGGGGGCTGAGACTACAAACAAATTTCCGGGGTAATCCATAAGGGATAAGCGCAAGGCGCTATCAAAGTTGCTTATTCGATGTTCTGCACCTGCTCACGCATCTGCTCGATCAGGACCTTCATATCCACGCTGATGCGCGTCAGCTCCATGGCCGCGGACTTGGAGCCCAGGGTGTTGGCCTCGCGGTGCAGCTCCTGGATCAGGAAGTCCAGGCGCTTGCCCACCTCGCCACCCTTCTTCAGCAGGCGCTGTATTTCATCCAGGTGCGACTGCAGCCGGGTGACCTCCTCGGCCACGTCGATGCGGATGGCGAAGGCCGTGGCCTCGGTCAGTGCCCGGTCTTGCGCGGCCTCGGGCACGGCCGCACCCTCGGCCAGCTGCATGGCCTCCTTCCAGCGCTCCATGAAGCGCTGGCGCTGTTGCTCCACGAGCCGGGGCACCAACGGGCCGGCCTGCTCGGCCAGCGCGCGCAGCTGCTTGAGTCGATCCAGCAACATGGCCACCAGGCGCTCGCCCTCGCGCTCGCGTGCGGCCACCATGTCGGCCAGGGCGCGCTGCGCCAAATCCATGGTCGGCCCGCTCCAGTCCTGCTCGGGGGCGCCAGCATTGGCACACAGGCGCAGGGCCTCGGCAACGCTCAAGGGCGCGGCATCAGGCAGCCAGGAGCGCACGGTGTCCTGCACCGTGCCCACGCGCTGCAGCAACCGGGGCGTGGGTTCGGCGAGGGCAGCGAATTCGGCGCTGTCCACAAAGGCGCGCAGCTCGACCTTGCCGCGCTTGAGCTGCTGCGTGAGCAGCGCGCGCAGCGCGGGCTCCTGGGCACGCAGCTCGTCGGACAGGCGCAGGGACAAGTCCAGGAAGCGGCTGTTGACCGAGCGTATTTCCAGGCCCAGGCGGCGCGCGTTGCCCGGCCCGCCCTCCCCTGCGGCGGCGCCCGTGAACTGCACGCTGGCGTATCCGGTCATGCTGTAGACTGCCATGGGATTCTTCGGTGGTTGGTTGCTTGCAAACCGGCGATTATCCGGCCTCCCGCCCCACACGCGTGTCTATGTCAAAAATCAAACCCGCCCCGCTGCCCCCCGATACCGTCATTGGCGGTTACCGCGTGGTGCACAAGCTCGCCGCAGGTGGCTTTGGCGTGGTGTACCTGGCCAAGGATGCCGAGGGCCAGCAGGTGGCCATCAAGGAGTACCTGCCCGCGTCGCTGGCCACGCGCACGGCCGGCGAACTGCTGCCCCAGGTGCAGCCAGAGAAACTGTCGCTGTACCGCCTGGGCCTGAAGAGCTTTTTTGAAGAGGGCCGCTCGCTGGCGCAGATCTCGCACGCATCGGTGGTGAGCGTGCTGAATTTCTTTCGCGAGAACGAAACCGTTTACATGGTGATGAACCACCTGGAGGGCGCGTCCCTGCAGGACTTCATCATCACCGCGCGCGAACTGAAGACGGAGAAGGTCTTCCGCGAATCCACCATACGCTCGCTGTTCGACGAGGTGCTGCGCGGCCTGCGCATCGTGCACCAGCACAAGATGCTGCACCTCGATATCAAGCCCGCCAACATCTTCATCACCGACGACAACCGCGCAGTGATGATCGACTTTGGCGCCGCGCGCGAGGTACTGTCCAAGGAGAGCAATTTCATACGCCCCATGTACACGCCGGGCTTTGCCGCACCCGAGATGTACCGGCGCGACGCGCAAATGGGGCCGTGGACTGACATCTACGCCATCGGCGCCTGCATCTATGCCTGCATGCAGGGCTTTCCGCCGGCCGAGGCGCCGCAGCGCCAGGAGAAGGATCGCCTGACGCTGGCGCTGAACAAGCTGCGCGGGATTTACTCCGACAACCTCATCGAGGTCGTGGAATGGTGCATGGCGCTCGATCCGCTGTCGCGCCCGCAGTCGGTGTTTGCGCTGCAAAAGGAGCTCTCGCGCGAGGGTGAGCGCCGCTACACCAAGCTGTCGGTGAGCGAGAAGATGCGCATGCAGCTCGACTCGCTGATCACCGACAACAAGAAGGGCGCGCCAAAAATAGCCGACACCACGCGCGCCGGGAGCCGGGCCAAATGAAGTTCTCCGTCTTCCAGCTCAGCCGCCGCGGCGGACGCCAGAAGAACGAAGACCGCATGGGCTACAGCTACACGCGCGAGTCCGCCCTGTTCGTGCTGGCCGACGGCATGGGCGGCCATCCCAAGGGCGAGGTGGCTGCGCAGATTGCCATACAGACGGTTTCCTCGATGTTCCAGCGCCAGGCCAGGCCGGCGCTGAAGAACGTGCCCGAATTCCTCTCGGCGGCGCTGCTGGGCGCGCATCACCAGCTGCTGCGCTACAGCAACGAAAGGGCCATGCTGGACACACCCCGTACCACGCTGGTGGTGGCCGTGGTGCAGGACGGTTGCGCACACTGGATCCACTGCGGCGACTCGCGCCTGTACCTGGTGCGCGACGCCGAGCTGCTGATGCGCACGCGCGACCACTCCTACCAGGAGCTGCGCAACGGCGTCGCCCCAGGCCTGGAGCGCGTGAACCGCAACGTGCTGTTCACCTGCCTGGGCTCGCCCACCAAGCCGCTGTTCGACGTGGCCGGCCCGGTGCTGCTGGAGCAGGGTGACCGCCTGCTGCTGTGCTCCGACGGCCTGTGGGGCACGCTGGACGACGACACCATCGCCGACGAGCTGGGCAACAAGACCGTCTCGCAGGCCGTGCCACAGCTGGTCGAGAGCGCCCTGCGCAAGGCCGGCGACAGCAGCGACAACGTCACCGTGGTGGCCATGGAGTGGGAGACGCCAAACGGGTTTGCCCCATCCAACCTGCGCGTGACCACTGACAGCATCAACGAAGAGGTGTTCGCCTCCACCATCCAGGCCGGCTCGCTCGAGGGCTTTGTGGAAGAGCCGGACGACATGGACGACGAGGCCATAGAGCGCTCCATCGCCGAGATCAACGACGCCATCAAACGCACGGCGGCGCGCAAACCGTAGACGCGCACCACTTCCGCCAGTCCGCATGCGGCGCAGCCAGTGCCGCGGTTTTTTCTCATGACACCCGACACCATGCCCACCACCGCCCTTACCCGCAGCGGCAACCGCGCCGCCGACCAGCTGCGCCCGATACGCATCACGCGCCACTACACCATGCATGCCGAGGGCGCGGTGCTGATCGAGTTCGGCAACACCCGCGTGCTGTGCACCGCCTCGGTCGAGGAAAAGGTACCGCCGCACAAGCGTGGCAGCGGCGAAGGCTGGGTGACGGCCGAATACGGCATGCTGCCGCGCGCCACCCACACGCGCAGCGACCGCGAGGCCGCGCGCGGCAAGCAAAGTGGGCGCACGCAGGAGATCCAGCGCCTGATAGGCCGCAGCCTGCGCGCAGTGTTCGACCTGAAGCTGCTGGGCGAGCGCACGATTCAGATCGACTGCGACGTGATCCAGGCCGACGGCGGCACGCGCACCGCCGCCATCACCGGCGCCTGGGTGGCGGCGCAAGACGCGATCGCCACGCTGCTGGCGGCCGGCAAGATCGCCGCCTCGCCCATCACCGGCGCCGTGGCCGCCGTGTCCGTCGGCATAGTCCGGGGCACACCGCTGCTGGATCTGGAGTATGTCGAGGACGTGGCCTGCGACACCGACATGAACGTCGTCATGACCGGCGCCGGCCACTACGTGGAGGTGCAGGGCACGGCCGAGGGCGCGGCCTTTTCGCGCAGCGAGATGGATCAGCTGCTGTCCCTGGCCGAAAAGGGCATTGCCGAACTGGTGCTGCTGCAGCAGGAATCACTACGTAATTAATAGCTGTTTGCGCTTGATAGGTAAGCGCTAAAAGGCATTTTGACCATGAAACTCGTACTCGCCTCCAACAACCGCGGCAAGCTCGCCGAGCTGCAGGCCATGCTGGCGCCGCTGGGCGTTGAGCTGATACCCCAGGCCGAGCTGGGCGTGGGCGAGGCCGAGGAGCCCTTCCACACCTTCGTCGAGAACGCACTGGCCAAGGCCCGCTTTGCCAGCGCCCACACCGGCCTGCCGGCGCTGGCCGACGA
>JAGPIX010000030.1 GCA_018054745.1 Alicycliphilus sp. | reverse complement strand
ATCGACCTGGAGGGCACCATAGACCAGCTGGCGCAGATCGTGGACATACAACAGCGCGACCGGCGCCGCTTCAAGCGCCTGCGCGAAGAGTCGCGCAGCTTCGACTCGCTGCCGATACGCACGCGCCTGTCCGACGAGGAGGTGGCGCGCTTTGCCGCGCAGCGCTACCGCTTTCCCGGCGTGGAGATCAAGGCCCGGCTGTTTCGCACCTACCCCATGGGCGAGGTGGCGAGCCACGCCATCGGCTACATCGGCCGCATCAACCAGCGCGAGAAGGAGCGCATCGAGGACTCGGACGACGCCGCCAACTACCGCGGCACGGACTACATCGGCAAGCTGGGCGTGGAGCAGAGCTTCGAGCCGACGCTGCACGGTCAGACCGGTTTCGAGCGCATGGAGACCTCGGCCGGCGGCCACGCCGTGCGGCGCCTCAATAGCCACCCGGCGACGCCCGGCAACACGGTGATGCTGTCGCTGGACATCAAGCTGCAAAAGCTCATCGAGGAGATGTTTGGCGAGCGCCGCGGCGCGCTGGTGGCGCTGGATCCGCGCAATGGCGAGGTGCTGGCCCTGGTCTCCAAGCCCACCTTCGACCCGAACCTGTTCGTCGAGGGCATAGACCAGGAAAACTGGCAGGCGCTGAACGAGTCCATCAACAAGCCGCTGCTCAACCGCGCGCTGCGCGGCACCTACCCGCCGGGCTCGACCTACAAGCCCTTCATGGCGCTGGCGGCGCTGGAGCTGAAAAAGCGCTCGGCCACCCAGGTCATCAGCGACCCGGGCTTCTACAACTACGGCGGGCGCACCTTCCGAAGCCATGAAGGCGGCCTGGGCGGCGTGGACATGCACCGCGCCATCCAGTATTCGAGCAACACCTACTTCTACTCGCTGGGCGTGGAGATGGGCGTGGACGCCATCCATGACTTCATGAAGCCGCTCTCCTTCGGCCAGATCACCGGCATCGACTTAGGGGGCGAGGTGCGCGGCGTGCTGCCCAGCATGGAGTGGAAGCGCAACACCTACAAGCGCCCCGAGATGAAGCGCTGGTACTCGGGCGAGACCGTGTCGCTGGGTATTGGCCAGGGCTACAACAACTTCACCATGCTGCAGCTGGCCGTGGCCGAGGCGACCCTGGCCAACGGCGGCACGCGCCACCGCCCGCATCTCATCAAGGCCGTCAAGGACCAGGTCACGGGCCAGGTGACCGAGGTGCAGCAGCCGCCCGGCGAGAACCTGGGCTACAACCCGAAGAACGTGGCCATCATCAACAACGCCCTGATGGCCGTGAACCAGGCCGGCACGGGGCGGCGCGTGTTCCTGGGTGCGCCCTATACCTCGGCCGGCAAGACCGGCACGGCCCAGGCCGTGGCCTGGGGCCAGAACACCAAGTACAACGCCCGGCTGCTGGAGGAGCACAAGCGCGACCATTCGCTGTTTGCCGCCTTCGCGCCCGTGGAAGACCCCAAGGTGGCGGTGGCCGTGATCGTGGAAAACGCCGGCTTTGGCGCCGCCGCAGCCGCCCCCATCGTGCGGCGCGTGTTCGACTACTGGCTGCTGGGCCAGTACCCCAGCGAACAGGATCTGGCCGCCGTGTCCAAGGGCCAGGCCGCTGCGCCCATCGGCGTGCCGCGGCGCGCAGACGATGTACCGCTGACGCCCGAGCCCTGATCAGGCCAGCGTGGCCGCGCGCGGCGGCTGCAGCTGGCTGACGATGAGCGCGGCGACGATCAGCGCCGCGCCCACCAGGCCCACCGCGCCCAGGCGCTCGCCGATCAAGAACCAGGCGGTGGCGGCGGCAAACACCGGCTCCAGGCCAAAGACGATGGCGCTGCGCATGGCGTCCACGCGCTGCTGGCCCCAGGCCTGCAGCGTGACGACGAGCACGCTGGCGATCACGCCCAGATAGGCCAGCGCCGTCAGCGCCGGGCCGGGCAGCGTGGCGATGGCGTCCCAGGTGCCGGCAAACTCGCCATGGCGTGCCAGCATCAGGGCGCCCGACGCCACGCACATCACCAGCGCCTGGCTGGCGGCCATGCGCGTGGCGCGCAGCGGAGCGCTGGCGGTGCGGCGCGCGCATTCTTCCAGGCCCAGGATGTAGACGGCGTAGAACAGCGTGCTGGCCAGCGTCAGTGTGTCGCCCAGGTTCCAGGGTGCGTCCTCGTGGAACATCAGCGTCATGCCGACCAGCGCCATGGCGCAGGCGGCCCACAGCGCCAGCCCATAGCGCCGGCCCAGCGCCAGCATGGCCAAGAGCGGCACCACCAGCACGTTGAGCCCGGTGACGAAGGCGTTGCGGTTGCTGCTGGTGCGCGCCAGCCCCTCGGTCTGCAGCCAGAAGGCGATGAACAGCAGCGCGCCCAGCAGCAGGCCCCAGTGCAGCTCGGTGCGGCGCATGCCGCGCCACATGGGCAGCAGCACCAGCAGGGCGATGGCAAAGCGCGCCCAGATGATCTGCAACGCGTCCAGCTGCGCCGACAGCAGCTTCATGGTCGGGAAGGTGGTGCCCCAGACGGCCACCACGATGAGCAGGGCCATCAGCCCCTGGCGTTCGGAACGCATACGCTTACTATCAAAAAAGAAGCTGTTTGCGCTTTATTGGCAAGGGCTATGGCAACGATTCGTGCCACATTGCCCGCACATCAAGCGCAAGCAGCTATGTTTTTTCAGCCGCCTACGCGGCCAATGAAGGCGCGGATGCGCTCGTTGGCCGGGTGGGCGAAGAACTCGGCCGGCGGCGCATCGTGCGCGATGCAGCCCTGGTCGAAGAACATCACGCGGTCGGCCACCTCGCGCGCAAAGCCCATCTCGTGCGTGACCACGATCATGGTCATGCCGCCGCGCGCCAGCTCGCGCATCACGTCCAACACCTCTTGCACCATCTCGGGGTCGAGGGCGCTGGTCGGCTCGTCAAACAGCATCACTTTGGGCTGCATGGCCAGCGCGCGCGCAATCGCCACGCGCTGCTGCTGCCCGCCCGATAGCTGCCAGGGGTATTTGTGCGCATGGTCCTGCATGCCCACACGCTTGAGCAGCACCATGGCCTGCTCGTTGGCGGCGGTGCGCGGCGTGCGGCGGATGCGCCTTGGCGCCAGCGTCACGTTGTCGAGCACGCTCAGGTGGCCAAACAGGTTGAACTGCTGGAACACCATGCCGACCTCGCTGCGCTGCTTTTGCAGCGTGCGCTGGTCGTCGCTGACCTCGACACCGTCGATGGTGATGCTGCCGCTGTCGTGCGGCTCCAGCCGGTTGATGGCGCGCAAGAGCGTGCTCTTGCCCGAGCCCGAGGCGCCGATGATGACGGTGACCTGGCCGGTCTGGAACTCGGTCGAGACGCCCTTGAGCACCTCGTGCTCGCCAAAGCGCTTGCGCACGTCGCGGCAGACGATATAGGCCTTGCTCATTTGGCGCGCCCCTCGACGTCGAAGCGGTACTCGACCGCGTGCGTCACCTGCGTCACCAGCGTGGTCAGGATCAGATAGGTGATGGCCACCGTGGTCAGCGTGGCCACCGGCTGGAAGGTGGCCGACTGGATGCGGTTGCCGACGTTGGTCAGCTCGACCACGCCGATGGCGTAGGCCAGCGACGAGTCCTTGAGCAGCGCGACAAAGTTGCTTAC
The DNA here is from genome assembly GCA_018054745.1 of Alicycliphilus sp. Taxonomy (GTDB): domain Bacteria; phylum Pseudomonadota; class Gammaproteobacteria; order Burkholderiales; family Burkholderiaceae_C; genus Alicycliphilus; species Alicycliphilus limosus. Next base: position 21,879 of record JAGPIX010000030.1, on the reverse strand, counting down.
CAGCGGTGGCAGGGCGATCTTGAAGGCCTGCGGGAACACCACGTCGAGGAACACATGGCCGTGGCCCAGGCCCAGCGCGCGCGCCGCCTCGGTCTGGCCGCGTGGCACGGCCAGCAGGCCGGCGCGAATGGCCTCGGCGTTGTAGGCGCCGACGTTCAGGCCCAGCGCCACCACGGCGGCGGCAAAGTCGGGCAGGTTCAGCCCCGGCACCAGCACCGGCAGGGCAAAGTAGACGAACAGAATCTGCACCAACAGCGGCGTGCCGCGTATGGCCCAGATGTAGAAGCTGGCCACATAGCGCAGCCAGGCCAGGCGCGAGGTGCGCGCCAGCGCCGCGCCCGTGCCCAGCACCAGGCCGGCGGCGCCGCTGACCAGGGTCAGGTACAGCGTGGTCAGCGCGCCATCGGCAAACAGCGCGGCGTTGGAGCCTATGGGTTCAGGAAAGAACGACAGCAGCTGGCCCAGCAGGGACAGTACCAGCGCCATCAAAACCAAAGCCGCCACCAGCGTCGCATTGCTGCGCTGGGAGCGGCTCCAGTGGTCGGGCCAGAGAGCGAGAAGCATGGGCAAGGCGGGCCGGGCGCGCAGGCCCGGCGCTGCGGGTTATTTGCAGGTGACGTCTTCTTGGAAGTACTTCTGGCTGATCTTGCCAATGGTGCCGTCGGCGATCAGCTCCTTGAGCGCCTTGTTCCAGGCGTCGGCCAGGCCCTGGTTGCCCTTGGTGACGGCGGAGGCGACCTGCTCGATGAACAGCATGTCGCCGATCTTGAAGCCGGCCTTGGGCAGCTTGGAGATCATCTCCTTGGCGACGAAACGGTCGGTCACCCAGGCGTCCACGCGCTTGCTGCCCAGGGCGTTGCGGGCGGCGTCATCGGTCGGGAAGTTCTTCACCTCCTTGACGCCGGGCACCTTCTTCACGGCGTCCAGGTAGGTCGTGCCGGTCTGCACGGCGACGGTCTTGCCGGCCAGGTCGGCGGCCTTGGCGATGGCCGGCGTCATGCTGACGATCTGGCCGCCCGAGCAGTAATGCGGGGCCGTGAAGGTCACGGCCTTGGCTCGCTCTTCGGTGATGGCGTGGCTGGCGATGACCAGATCCCAGCGGTCTTGCGCCAGGCCGGTCAGCAGGGCGTCAAAGCCCACCGTCTTCCACTCGAACTTCAGGCCCATCTTCTTGGCCACGGCCTCGCCGACCTCGATCTCGTAGCCGGTCAGCTGCTTGCCCTGGAAGAAGTTGAAGGGCGCGTACTGGCCTTCGGATGCGAGGATGATGGTGCCGCTCTTCTGGATGTCTTCCAGGGGGCGGGCCTGCACGGTGACGGCGGCGCAAACGGCCAGGGCGGCGGCCAGGGTCTTGAGCATCTTCATGAAGCGGTTCCTGCGTGGTATGGGAGCGTGACCACGCTCTCAGGTACAAAAAATCCGGCTGGTGATCCACAAGCCGGAAGTCGTTGGCCACGCTGGCGACCCGGGTCGGGGCCTGGCGAGGCGGCTGCATTATAGGTATGCATAAGGCCATGCATACATTGCAACAAACCCCTGTTGCGGCCGATGCCCGGCTGGTTCAGGCGCGCATCAGCGTGGACTTGCCGAACAGGCTCTCGAGTAGGTCTACCGCCAGCTCGGCGGTCTGGTTGCGCAGATCCAGCGCCGGGTTCAGCTCCATGATGTCCACCGAGCCTAAGGCGCCGCTGTCGGCCAGCATCTCCATGAACAGCTGTGTCTCGCGGTAGGTGGGGCCGCCGCGCACCGGCGTGCCCACGCCGGGGGCGATGGTGGGGTCCAGGCCGTCCATGTCGAAGCTCAGGTGCAGGTGGGTGTTCTCGTCCACGTCGGCCAGCGCCGCCTGCATCACCGCGCGCATGCCCAGCTCGTCGATGCTGCGCATGTCGTAGACCTCTATGCCCAGGGTGTTGACGAAGCTTTTCTCCGTCGCGTCCACGCTGCGCACGCCAACCAGCGTGATCTGCTGCGCCTGCAGGGCCGCTGCGGCGCCGGCCAGCTGCGTCAGCTGCGCCGGCCCATGGCCGAGCAGGCAGGCCACCGGCATGCCGTGCAGGTTGCCGCTGGGTGAGGACGCCGGCGTGTTCGCGTCGGCATGGGCGTCGAACCACAGCACCTTCAGCCGCCTGCCCCGCGCGCTGCAGTGGCGCGCCACGGCGCTGATGGAGCCGATCGCCAGGCAGTGGTCGCCCCCCATCAGCAGCGGCAGCCGCCCGGCCTGCAGCGCGGACAGCGTGGCGGCGAACACCGCCTCGTTCCAGCGGGTGACCTCGACGAGATGGCGAAACCCACCTTGCGGCGCCGCCTGTGGGTTACCCGGTCCGCTCAAATTGCCCAGGTCCTGCACCGCAAGGCCCAGGCCCTGCAGGGCGCGCGCTATGCCGGCGATGCGCAGCGCATCGGGCCCCATGCTGGCGCCCAGCACGCTGGCGCCGACGTCGGTGGGTGCGCCTATCAGGGTCAGCTCGGTCATGGGTGATTTCTCCTTCAGCGCAGAAAGGCGTCGTAGCCGGTCTTCAATATCAGCGCCCCCACCACCAGGATGAAGATGGCGCGCACAAAGCCCGTGCCGTGGCGCAGGGCCATGTAGGTGCCAAGCATGCTGCCGAGTACGTTGGCCACGGCCAGCGGCACCATGAAATGCCACCAGATATGGCCCTTCGCGGCAAACAGAATGATGGCCGAGACATTGGTGGCCAGGTTCAGCAGCTTGGCCGAGACCGAGGCGTTCAAGAAGTCATAGCCCAGCAGGCGCACAAAGGCGAACACGAAAAAACTGCCGGTGCCGGGGCCGAAGAAACCGTCATACAGACCGATCACCAGGCCGATGGTGCCTACGATAAGGCGCTCGGTGCGGCCGCTGAAGCGCGGCGCATGCTGCAGGCCCAGGTCCTTCTTGGCCAGGGTGTAGGCCAGCACCGCCACCATCACCAGGGGCAGCAGCTTGCGCAGGAAGTCGGGCGACATCTGGGTCACGGCCCAGGCGCCGATGAATGAACCGACAAACCCCGCGGCGACGCCCGGCACCATGGCGCGCCACGGGATTTGCACCCGTTTGCTGTACTGCCAGGTGGCCATGGAGGTGCCCCAGAAGGCCGCCGCCTTGTTGGTGCCCAGCAGCGTGGCGGGCGGGGCGCTGGCAAAGGTGGCAAACAGTGCGGGCAGCAGGATCAGGCCGCCGCCGCCCACGATCGCATCTACAAAACCGGCCAGCAGCGAGGCCAGCGAGACGATGATCCATTCCATGGCGGCGATTGTCCTACGTGCGCAGAGGCTGCCGCGCCGGGCAATAAAAAAGGCACCTGGGTTGCAGGTGCCTTGAGAAATGGCATCTCATGGTGGATGCCTCAATGATGTGCGTGTTGTTGATTTCGGGGTTTGTCTCCTCGGTCCCCTCGTGCGGCGAGCCGAGGCACGCGTCGAGTGGCAAGACTGTACGGCAGCAGTCGCGCAAGAGACATTGGTGATTTCCCGCAAGCCGCCATCGTGGCTGCAGCGGGGTCACCTCTTGGCGCGCGAGGCCTCGATGATCCACTGCGCCGCCATCTCGGCCATCATCAGCGTGGGTGCGTTGGTGTTGCCGCTGGTGATGCTGGGCATGGCGCCCGCGTCCACCACGCGCAGGCCGGCGACCACGCCGCCGCGGCCGTCGCGCACGCGCATCCGTGCGTCGAGCACGGCCATGGGGTCGTCCATGCGCCCCATGCGCGTCGTGCCCACGGGGTGGAAGATGGTGGTGGCGATGTCGCCGGCCAGGCGCGCCAGTTCCTCGTCGCTCTGGTACTGCGGGCCGGGCTTGTATTCCTCGGGGCGGTAGCGCGCCAGCGCCGGCTGGGCGACGATGTGGCGCGTGATGCGCAGGCTGTCGGCCGCCACCTGGCGATCCTCGGGGGTGGACAGGTAGTTGGGCGCGATCGCCGGCGCGCTGCGAAAGTCGGCGTTCTTGATGGTCACGCTGCCGCGGCTGGTCGGGTTCAGGTTGCAGACGCTGGCGGTGAAGGCCGGGAAGTCGTGCAACGGCTCGCCGAAGGCCTCCAGCGACAACGGCTGTACGTGGTATTCGATGTTGGGCCAGGGCAGATCAGGCCGGCTGCGCGTGAAGGCGCCCAGCTGCGACGGCGCCATGCTCATCGGCCCGCTACGCTTGAGCAGGTACTCCAGGCCAATTTTTGCCTTGCCCACCAGGCTATTGGCCAGGGTGTTCAGGGTGGCCACGTTCTGCACCTTGTACACGGCGCGGATCTGCAGGTGGTCCTGCAGGTTGGCGCCCACGCCGGGCAGGTCCAGCCGCACATCAATGCCATGCTGGCGCAGCAGCGCCGCCGGGCCCATGCCCGACAGCTGCAGGATCTGCGGCGAGTTCACGGCGCCGGCGCTCAGGATGACCTCCTGCTGGGCGTGGGCGGTGACCATCTCCTCGCCCGTCCACACCTCCACGCCGGTGCAGCGCAGGCTGCCGTCGGCCTGCTTTTCGGTGAGCACGCGCGTGGCCTGGGCCGATGTCCAGAGTTCGAAGTTGGGCCGGCCGTAGCAGGTCGGGCGCAGAAAGGCCTTGGCGGTGTTCCAGCGCCAGCCGTCCTTCTGGTTCACCTCGAAGTAGCCCACGCCCTCATTGGTGCCGCGGTTGAAGTCGTCGGTGGCGGGAATGCCGGCCTCGGTCGCGGCCTGGGCAAATGCATCCAGGATGTCCCAGCGCAGGCGCTGCTTGTCCACGCGCCATTCGCCCGTGCTGCCGGTGCGCTTGTTGCCGTGCAGCTGCTGGAAGGCCTCGCTGGCGCTGCCCGGCTCGTCCAGGCGCCAATGGTCCTCGTGGCGCCTGAAGGCGGGCAGCACGTTGCTCCAGCGCCAGGCGTCGTCGCCGGTGATGTCGGCCCATTGGTCGTAGTCGCGCGCCTGGCCGCGCATGTAGATCATGCCGTTGATGCTGCTGCAGCCGCCCAGCGTCTTGCCGCGCGGGTAGCGCAGGCTGCGGCCGTTCAGGCCGGCGTCGGGCTCGGTGTTGTAGAGCCAGTCGGTGCGCGGGTTGCCTATGCAGTACAGGTAGCCCACGGGAATGTGGATCCAGTGGTAGTCGTCCTTGCGCCCGGCCTCCACCAGCAGCACGCGGGCCTGGGGGTCGGCGCTCAGGCGGTTGGCGAGCAGGGCGCCGGCCGTGCCGCCGCCGATGATGATGTAGTCGAAAGTGGTGTCGCTCATGGGGGCCGTCGTCGGAGAGAATGCCGCGCAGGGATGGCGCGGTGCTGCGGCGGATTGTGCGGATCGGCGCTGAAGTGTCGAGAGGGGAACTCCTTCATGCTATGGTTTTGATTGCTTTTGGCGAACAGCCCATGCGCGTCATGGCCAGATTTTGATGTTTTTTCATGGCCCGCCACAGGCCCGTGTCAATCTGTGAAATGATGCGCCGCATCCCGTTCGCGTCTGCGGCCCCGTTACCACCACCATGCCCGTCCCGTCCCCTCCGACCATCGTGCAAGACAGCACCGCCACGCCCTGCGCCCTGCCGCAGGGTGACTGGGTGGCGGCGGCCTTTGCCGAGCGCCAGGCCTGGCGGCGCGTGGCCGGCGAGCTCAAGGCCTGCGGCCCCGGCCATGCCTGGAACCTGCGCGACTTGGCGCGGCTGGATCATGTGGGCGCGCAAATCCTGTGGAACCACTGGGGCCGCGCCTGGCCGGGGCAGATCGAACTGAGCGACACCCAGCGCCAGATGCTGGAGCGCGTGGCGCAGTTCTCCACACCCTGCGCGGCCCCCGCCCCCTGGCGCCTGTCCACGCAGATCGACCGCCTGGGCGAGCTGGTGCTGCACGCGCTGGATCACCTCACGGGCCTGGTGTTGCTGGTGGGCCAGCTGCTGCTGGACATGCTGCGCCTGGCGGCGAAGCCCTTGCGCGCGCCCTGGCGCGACATCTCGGGCCATCTCTACCAGATGGGCGCGCGGGCCCTGCCGATCACGGCGCTGGTGGGTTTTCTGATCGGCGTGGTGCTGGCCTATCTGATGAGCCTGCAGCTGCGCCAGTTTGGCGCCGAGGCCTTCATCGTCAACATCCTGGGCATCTCGCTGATCCGCGAGCTCGGGCCTATGCTGGGCGCCATTTTGGTGGCCGGGCGCTCGGGCTCGGCCATCACCGCGCAGATCGGCGTGATGCGCGTGACCGAGGAACTCGACGCCATGCGCGTCATGGGCATAGCGCATGGCTTTCGCCTGGTGCTGCCGCGTGCGCTGGCGCTGGGCCTGGCCATGCCGCTGATCGCGCTGTGGACCACGCTGGCGGCGCTGGCCGGCGGCATGCTGGCGGCGGATCTGACCATGGGCATCTCGGCGGCCTATTTCCTGCAGGTGCTACCGGCGGCGGTGCAAGTCTCCAACCTCTGGCTGGCCATGGCCAAGTCGGTGGTGTTCGGCGTGTTCATCGCCCTGATCGGCTGCCACTGGGGGCTGCGCGTCAAGCCCAACACGCAAAGCCTGGGCGAGGGCACGACGGCCTCGGTGGTCAGCGCCATCACCATGGTCATCATCGTGGACGCGGTGTTCGCCGTGGCCTTCCGCAGCGTGGGATTCTGATCATGGCGGATGCAGACACCATCATCGAGATCCGCGACTTGGCCACCGTCTTCGGCCAGGGCGACAGCGCCTTCACCGTGCATGACCAACTGCAGCTGACCGTGCGCCGCGGCGAAATCCTGGCGCTGGTGGGCGGCTCCGGCACCGGCAAGACGGTGCTGCTGCGCCATATCCTGGGCCTGACGCGGCCCACGCGCGGCAGCGTCACGGTGCTGGGCCGGCCCGCCGCCGAGCTCGGAGGCGAGGGCGCCAGCGCCCGCGTGGGCATGCTGTTCCAGCATGGCGCGCTGTACTCGGCCTTCAACGTGCTGGACAACATTGCCTTTGCGCTGCGCGAGCTGGGCACGCTGCCGCCCGCGCTGGTGCAGGACGTGGCCATGGTCAAGCTGCGCCTGGCGGGGCTGAAGGCCGAGCACGCCACGCGCATGCCGGCCGACCTCTCGGGCGGCATGATCAAGCGCGTGGCCCTGGCGCGCGCGCTGATCATGGACCCGCCGCTGCTGCTGCTGGACGAGCCCACGGCGGGGCTGGACCCGTTCAGCTCGGACGAATTCTGCGAACTGCTGCGCGAGCTGCACGCCGCGCTGGGCCTGACGGTGATCATGGTCACGCATGACCTGGACACGTTGTTTGCCCTGTCCACGCGCGTGGCCGTGCTGGCCGACCGGCATGTCATCACCAGCGGCACGGCGCAGCAGGTGGCGCAGTTCGACCATCCTTTCATTCACCATTACTTTGCCGGCGAACGCGGGCGCCGCGCCATGGCGCAGCCGCCTGACCCCGCCGCTGCGCCCCAGGAGGCCTGATGGAAAACAAAGCACATGCCCTGGCCGCGGGCATCTTCGTGATAGCGGTCGCCGCGCTGCTGGCGGGCCTGGCCATGTGGCTCACGCGCGACCAGACCGACTACCGGGTGTACGAGCTCTCCAGCAAGGAAAGCGTGAGCGGCCTGCAGCCCCAGGCCGCCGTGCGCTACAAGGGCGTGGCCGTGGGCAAGGTGCGCTCCATCGGCTTTGACCCGCAGGCCGTGGGCCATGTGCTGATCCGCATCGCCGTGAACACCGACGCGCCCATAGCCGACACCACCTTCGCCACCCTGGGCTACCAGGGCGTGACCGGCCTGGCCCATATCCAGCTGGACGACGCCGATGCGCCGCTGCCGCAGCCCGCGCCCGGCGCCAGCGGCCTGCCGCGCCTGCCGCTGCAGAGCTCGCCGCTGAGCCAGCTGGCCGAGCAGGGCCCGGCCATCCTGGGCCAGGTGCAGGACGTGATGGCGCGCCTGGGGACCTTGCTGGGCGAGGACAACCAGCAGCATTTTGGCCAGGCGCTGCAGCATCTGGGCGCCGCCGCCGCCAGCATAGACCAGCTGGTGCGGCGCCTGGATCACACCGTCAGCACGCGCCTGGATCCGGCCCTGGCCGGCATGCCCGCGCTGACGCAGGACGCGCAGCAGACCCTGCAGGCGCTGCGCCAGGCCGGTGCCAGCGCCGCCGGCGCGGCCGACGAGGTGAACCAGGCCGTGCGCGCCCTGCGGGCCGACGGCGGGCCGCTGACCGAGATCAGCAGCAGCGCCCGCTCGCTGGCCGTGGCCGTGGACCGCTTTGGCCGCGTGACCCTGCCGCGCGTGAACAACGCCGCCGACGAGACCGCCCAGGCCGCGCGCCGCCTGGGCCGCACCGTCAGCGGCATTGGCGACAACCCGCAGTCGCTCATCTACGGCCCGGGCCGCGGCGCCGCCGGGCCGGGCGAGCCGGGCTTTGTGGCGCCCGCGGCCCAGCCCTGATACCGCCCCAAGGATTGCCATGAAAACTATTAAAACAGTAGCTGTTGACGTTTACAAGTCGGGCGTTGGAGGCGTTTTTCGCCTGATAAATCACATGCCTCAAACTGGGCCGCTAGCCCTCACCCCCGCCCTCTCCCAGAGGGAGAGGGAGCAATACCGGCGCAACCGGTCGCCCTCGCCCCTCTGGGGAGAGGGAGGGGTGAGGGGCATAGGCGAGATGTACATCGTCAGGGTGTTTTGCCTGCTGTTCGCCGCCCTGCTGGCGGGCTGCTCCGCCCTGCCCGAGCCGCCACCGCGCGCCACCGTCTACGACTTTGGCCCCGGCGCCGCCCAGGCCCAGCCGGCCCCGCCGGATGCGCCGCCGCTGGTGTTGCTGGACGTGGGCGGTGCAGCCGCGGCCGAGGGCAGCAGCGCCCTGCTGTACCGGCTGGCCTACGCCAACGCCCAGCAGCTGCTCCCCTACAGCCAGGCGCGCTGGAGCCAGCCGCCCGCGCAGCTTTTGCAGCAGGCGCTGCGCGAGCGCCTGGGGCGCGAGCGCATCGTGCTCTCGGCCAACCAGGCGGCGGTGCAGCAGCCCAGCCAGGGGCGCCTGCCCAGCGTGCTGCGCGTGCAGCTGGAGGAGTTCAGCCAGGTCTTCAGCAGCGCCCAGGACAGCGCCGGCGTGGTGCGCCTGCGCGTCGTGCTGGCCGATGCCGCCATGACCGGCGAAACGCTGGTGGCGCAGCAGGTGTTCGTGGCCCGGCGCCCGGCGCCCAGCGCCGACGCCGCCGGCGGCGCGCGCGCCCTGGCCGAGGCGACGGCCCAGCTGGCCGACGAGCTGGCCGCCTGGCTGCGCCAGCAGGGGCGATGAAGCATGGACAGCCGCATGACGACATTGCAATGGTCCGAGGACATGGGCGTCGAGATGGCCCAGATGGACGCCACGCACCAGGAATGCGTGGCGCTGCTGCAGGCCGTGCAGGGCGCCGACGACGCGCGGCTGATGGCCGCCTGGGAGCGGCTGCTGGCCCATACCGAGGCGCATTTCGCCGAGGAAGACCGCTGGATGCAGGCCACGCGCTTTGCCGCCGGCAACTGCCACAGCCAGCAACACCAGCAGGTGCTGAACATCATGCGTGACGGCACCGAGCGCGCGCGCAAGGGCCGCCTGGTGGAGCTGCGCCTCATGGCCGCCGAGCTGGCCGTATGGCTGCCGCAGCATATCGACGCCATGGACGCCGGCCTGGCCCACCACCTGCGCCAGGTGGGCTACGACCCCGCCACCGGCCATATCGCCCACCCCGAGGCGTTGCCGCATGAGCCCCTGCAGGGCTGGGGCGGCGCCAGCGGCCTGGGCGAGGGCGATGCGCCCGTGGCCGGTCAGGTGGCGGGGTGTTCTGATAAGAAAATAGGCTGTAACGCTTGATGGGTAAGCGATGACAGCTATTAATTAGATAGTATTCAGCGCATCTCGAACAGCTCGCGCTGGAAATGCCCGGGCGCCAGCCCATGCGCCACCAGGTCTTGCTGCAGCGCATCGCCAAAGTTCGCCGGGCCGCAGAACCAGACATCGGCCTGCAGCCAGTCCGGCACCTGGGCGCGCAGGCGCTCGCCGGTGAACAGGCTGTCCGTGTCGCCGCGCCGCGAGACGACGAGGTGCAGGCGCACGCCCGCGGCCTGGGCGTCGGCGCGCAGCAGGGCCAGGGCGCGCTCGTCCACCTCGGCCGTGACATGGAAGAAGTCCACCGAACGGCCGTCCGGCTGCGCCGCCAGCGCCTGCATGCGCGCCACGAAGGGCGTGACGCCAATGCCCGCGCCGATCCAGATCTGGCGCTGCGCGCTGCCCTCGAAATGAAAGCGCCCGTACGGGCCCTCGACGATCGCCGTGTCGCCCACGCGCAGCGCATGCCCGAGTGTGCGCGTGTAGTCGCCCAGCGCCTTGATGAGAAACAGCAGCCGCCCGTCGCCCGTCCAGGCCGATGACATGGTGAACGGGTGCGCGCCCTCGGCCTCGTCAAAGGTGACAAAGGCAAACTGCCCGGCCTCATGGCCGGCCCAGGGGGTCTTGAGCTGCAGGGTGACGGCATGCACTTGCACGGCGTCGAGGTAGTCGAGCCGCACGATCTCGCCCAGCGCCTTGCGCTGCGCGCCTATGCGCCGCAGCAGGCTGATGCCGGCGGCCACGCTGCCCGACGCCAGCAGCAGACCCATGGCCCAGCCCACGGGTTGGCGCCAGTAGGCAAAGTCCAGCAGCACCACGCTATGGAACACCAGCACCAGATACACCAGCGCCAGCCAGCGGTGGGTGCGAAAGAAATGGCGGTACGGAAAGCGCTTGATCAGCGCCAGTGCGATCAGGATCACGGCGATGTAGAAGGCCTTCTCGCCCAGGTTTTCGGCCAGGCCGCGCAGGCTGCGCAGCAGGCGCAGTATCTCCAGCGCCTCGGGTGCGCGCGGCCCGCGTCCCGGGCGGGTGAGCAGCCCGGCCTGCACCAGCCACTTCGGCCCCTGGGCCCACAGCCAATGCGTGATGGCCAGCACCAGGCCCGCCACGCCCAGCCATTTGTGCAGCCGGTACATCTTGTCCAGCCCATGCAGGCGCGGCTCCAGCCAGGCCGGGCGCACCGCCAGCAGCATGGCCACGGACATCGCCCCCATGGCCAGCAGGCCCGTGTACTGCACCAGCAGGTGGCGCCACTGAAATACCCCCTTGGCCGCGGCCAGCGCAGGCGCCTCGGCCACCAGCCACAGCGCGGTCATGCCCGCGAACAGGCCGAACAGACTGGTCTTGATGCGTTTCATGCCGGCCATGGTGGCATGCCTTGGTGCTCTCTGGAAGCCAGCCGCCGCCGGGGCTTGCGCTGCGTCAAGCCTGGGTGGCTTGCACCGACGGCGCGTGGCTGGGGCAGGGGATCAACCCTGGCCTGTGCGCGCCAGGTAGCGCTTGCGCCAGAACAGCGCCACCAGGGTGATAGAGATCAGCCCCATGGCCGCCATGGCCCACCAGAAGCCGTGCTGCTGGTGGATGAGCGGCAGGAACTCGAAGTTCATGCCGAAGATGCCGGCGATCAGGTTCAGCGGCAGGAACACGGCGGTCAGCGCCGTGAGCGTGCGCATGATGTCGTTGGTGCGGTTGCTCTGCACCGAGAAGTGCATCTGCACGGCGGTCTCGGTGCTGTGCTCCAGGCGGCGCACATGGGTTACCACGCGCTCGATATGTTCCAGCACGTCGCGGCTGCGCACCTTGAGCAGATCCAGTTCGCGCAGGGCAGCGGCGCTGCCCTCGGGCTCGCTCCAGCTGTCCAGCGCTTCCAGCCAGGCGCGCACGGCGGTGCGCTGGTCTTCGCAGATTTCGTCCAGCTGGTGCAGGTTCAGGCGCGCATCCAGCAACGCCCCCCAGTTGCCAAAGCGCGTGCGCGGGCGCAGCAGCTCGGCCTGCCAGTGGTCGAGCTGGCGCGAGAGTTCGCGGCGCAGATCCAGGTAGTTGTCGACGATGTGGTTGACCACGCGCAGCATCAGGTCGGCCGGGCTGGGCGGCAGGCGCGTGCCGGCCACGGGGCCGCTGCGCAGCTCGTGCACCACGGCCTCGGCCGCGGTGGCGCTGATGGCCGCGGCGGCCATGGGTGTGACCAGGCGCGCGGCATAGGCGTCGCGCACGCCGCAGTCCTCGGGGTGTACCGACAGCAGCACCTGGTCGAACACGGCAAAGCCCACCGGGCTGGTGTCTATGCGCCGCAGCACGGGTGGGCCGCCACGGGCGCTGGTGCGCAGCGGCGCGGGGCCGGCGGCCTGTGCCTGGGCCAGGCGGCGCACCACCAGCAGGTCGTATTGCGCGGTGTAGTCGTAATGCGATGGCAGCTGGGCGTTGAGCAGGTCGGACACATGCAGATCCACCAGCTGCTGCCCGGCCAGTGTCTGCAGCGCGGCCTGCAGGCGCGGCAGCTCGGCGCTGAAGGCCGCGCGCGTGCAGGCGATCCAGTAAAAGCCCTGGGCCGGCGGCGCCTGGGGCAGGCCCGCCAGCTCTTGCGCGCCGCTGCCCGGCTGCAGATGGAAGACGCGGATCGGCTGTAGCGTGTTTTCAGTCAAATCGGCCTCCAGCGCTTTTGTATCAAGCGCGAGCAGCTATTATTTTTTAAGCAGGCGTGCGGCGTCCAGCGCAAAGTAGGTCAGGATGCCGTCGGCCCCCGCGCGCTTGAAGGCCAAGAGCGCCTCCAGCATCACCTTGTCGTGGTCCAGCCAGCCGTTGGCGGCGGCGGCCTTGAGCATGGCGTATTCGCCCGACACCTGGTAGGCGAAGGTCGGCACCTTGAACTCGTCCTTCACGCGGCGCAGCACGTCCAGGTAGGGCATGCCGGGTTTCACCATGACCATGTCGGCGCCCTCGGCAATGTCCAGCGCCACCTCGCGCAGGGCCTCGTCGCTGTTGGCCGGGTCCATCTGATAGACGTCCTTGTTGCTGCGCCCGAGGTTGGCCGACGAGCCCACGGCGTCGCGGAACGGCCCGTAGAAGGCGCTGGCGTACTTGGCGCTGTAGGCCATGATGCGCGTGTGGATCAGGCCGTGGGCCTCCAGCGCCTCGCGGATGGCACCTATGCGCCCGTCCATCATGTCGCTGGGCGCGACCATGTCCACGCCGGCCTGGGCGTGGGTCAGCGCCTGGCCGGTGAGGATCTCCACGGTCTCGTCGTTCAGGATGTAGCCGGTGTCGTCCAGCACGCCGTCCTGGCCGTGGCTGGTGTAGGGGTCGAGCGCCACGTCGGTCATCACGCCGAGCTGCGGGAACTCCTTCTTCAAGGCGCGCACCACGCGTGGGATCAGGCCCTCGGGGTTCAGCGCCTCCTTGCCGTCGGGGGTTTTCAGCGCAGCGTCTATCGACGGGAACAGCGCCAGGTAGGGCACGCCCAGTTTGACGCATTCCTCGGCCACGGGCAGCAGCAAGTCCAGGCTCAGGCGCTGCACGCCGGGCATGGAGGGAACGGGGACGGCGAGCTTGCTGCCCTCGTGCACGAACACCGGGTAGATGAAGTCGTGCGGCGTGAGGTGGTTCTCGCGCACCAGGTTGCGGGTGAAGGCGTCGCGGCGCAGGCGGCGCGGGCGGTTGGCGGGGAAGGGGGTGGGGCTGGACAGATGCATGGTGGGCATTGTCCCCCACATCCCAATGCGCCCCCCGGCAGGTGATAGCCTTCGCGCCCATGATCGCCCAAGAGAGCCCCCTTTCAACCATAGCCCAGGAGCAGGCCTGGAACCGCCAGCAAATGCTGGAGCCCGTGACCCGGCCGCGCTTTGCCGTGTGGCAGTACGAGGCGCCGGCCATCGTGCTCGGCTGCTCGCAGCGCAAGTTCGAGGACGGCGCCCGCGCGCGCCTGGGCGGCGCGGCCGAGCTGCTGCTGCGCCCCTCGGGCGGCGGCGCGGTGCTCACCGGGCCGTGGATGGTCAGCTGCTCGGTGGTGCTGCCACTGGATCACCCCTGGGTGCAGGGCCGCCTGCCAGACAGCTACCACGGCCTGGGCCAGCTGCATGTGGATCTGCTCTCAAACCTGGGCGTGCCCTCCACGGCCCTGCCGCCCGATCAGGTCGATGCCTGCAACGCGCGCACCGGCCCCACCGTGCCCTGGGCCTGCTACGGCAGCCTGGCGCCCTGGGAGGTGGTGGACGCCGCCGGCCGCAAGCTCGTCGGCCTGGCCCAGCGGCGCCAGCGCACCGGCGTGCTGCTGGTGGCCGGCACCCTGGTCACGCCGCCCGAATGGGCGCTGTTGTGCTCTGCCATGGGCCAGCCCCAGGACGAGGCCGCCATGCGCCGGCGCACGGTGGATTGCACCCAGCTCAGCGCTACGCCGCCCGATGTGCGCCAGCTGGCGCGGGCGTTGCAGCAGGCGCTGGATCAGGCGCTGGGCTAGTGCGCTTGCGCCCACCGCCCGCCAATGCTAGATTGCGCCCGGGCGGCCTGGCTGCCCCCCGCTTTACCTCCCTGAGCGGGGCCCTGCGGTGTTGATCGTCGCAAGGCTTTCCAGCCCGGCTCCGTCCGGGCCTCTTTTTTGGCCGAACCCGGCGCGTACACTGCGCCGATGCTCTGGGTCAAAACCTTTCACATCGTCTTCATCGCCAGCTGGTTTGCCGGCCTGTTCTACCTGCCGCGCATCTTCGTCAACCTGGCCATGGTGGCGCCGGGCTCGGTGGCCGAGCGCGACCGGCTGCTGCTCATGGCGCGCAAGTTGCTGCGCTTCACCACACTGCTGGCCGTGCCCGCCATTGGCCTGGGCCTGTGGCTGTGGCTGGGCTATGGCATAGGGCAGGGGGCCGGCAACGGCTGGCTGCATGCCAAGCTGGGCGTGGTGGTGCTCATCGTGCTGTACCACTGGATTTGCGCGCGCATGCTGCGTGCCCTGGCGGCGAACACTGACCAGCATAGCCACCGCTGGTTTCGCTGGTTCAATGAGGTTCCGGTGCTGCTGCTGGTCGTTGCCGTGGCGCTGGTGGTAGTCAAGCCTTTCTGAGGCTGGCCGCTGCGCCATGCACAAGACATCGGCCTGGCCCCTGGCGCTCATCTATGCCGCGCTGATCGTCTTTGCCAGCCTGTTTCCCTTCGAGGGCTGGCGCGAGCAGGGCGTGTCGCCCTGGGTGTTCCTCACGGCGCGCATGCCGCCGCCGTACTGGACCTGGTTTGACGTCAACCTGAATCTGGCTGGCTACGCGCCCCTGGGCTTTCTGCTGGCGCTGGCCCTGCTGCGCACGCACTGGCCGCGCGCGGCCGTGCCGGCGGCGGCGCTGGCCGGGGCGCTGCTGTCGCTCTCCATGGAGTTTTTGCAGATCTATCTGCCGCGGCGCGTGCCCTCCAACATGGATCTGGGGCTCAACGCCGCCGGCGCGCTGCTGGGCGCGCTGGTGGCGGCGCTGCTCGAGCGCCTGGGGGCGATCTCGCACTGGAGCCGGTTTCGCGAGCGCTGGTTCGTGCCGCAGGCGCGTGGCGCGCTGGTGCTGCTGGCGCTGTGGCCCTGGGCGCTGCTGTTTCCGGCGGCCCTGCCACTGGGCCTGGGGCAGGTGTGGGAGCGGCTGGAGGCGGCGCTGGCGGATGTGCTGGAGGGCACACCGTTCAGCGCCTGGCTGCCGGCCGTGGACTTGGCGCTGGAGCCGCTGTCGCCTGGGGGCGAGCTGCTGGCCGTGGCTCTGGGGCTGCTCATCCCCTGCCTGCTGGGTTTCTGCATCATGCGCCACATGGGGCGGCGCATGCTGCTGGCGCTGTCGGCGCTGGCCGTTGGCGTGGCGGCAACGGCGCTGTCCGCCTTGCTCAGCTACGGCCCGGCGCATGCCTGGGAGTGGCTCACGCCGGCCACGGCGATCGGCCTGGGCGTGGGCCTGGCGGCGGCCCTGGGGTTGGCCACGCTGCCCCGGCGCGGCTGCGCGGCGGTGCTGCTGCTGGTGCTGATGCTGCACCTGAACCTGCTCAACCAGGCGCCCACCAACGCCTACTTTGCGCAGACCCTGCAGGCCTGGGAGCAGGGGCGTTTCATCCGCTTCTATGGCCTGGGCCAGTGGCTGGGCTGGCTCTGGCCCTACGCCGCGCTGCTGTATGTGCTGCTGCGCGTGTCGCGGCGCGACGTGCAATCCTAAAATTGCCACCCATGAGCGAAACCACCCCCCAGTACTACCAGCGCCACATCTTCTTTTGCCTGAATGAGCGCACCAATGGCGAGAACTGCTGCGCCCAGCACGGCGCGCAACAGGCGTTCGAGCATTGCAAGGCGCTGGTCAAGCAGCAGGGTCTGGCTGGCGCGGGCAAGGTGCGGGTGAACAAGTCCGGTTGCCTGGATCGCTGCGCCGGCGGCCCCATCGCCGTGGTCTACCCCGAGGGCATCTGGTACAGCTATGTGGACATCGCCGACATTGAGGAGATCGTCGAGTCGCACCTGAAGAACGGCGTGGTGGTGGAGCGTTTGCTCACGCCGCCGGAACTTGGGCGTTGATCATTATTCATAAAGATTTTGGCCTGTAACGCTTGATGGTAAAGTGCCATAAGCTCTTGATTAAATAGCAAACATGAATGCCCAGACCGAACGCCTGAGCCTGGCGGGCCCTGCCGGCGCCATCGAGGTAGCGCGCGACGCCGCGGCCGCCGGCGTGGCGCCGCGCGGCGTGGCCGTGATCGCCCACCCGCATCCGCTGTTTGGCGGCACCATGGACAACAAGGTCGTGCAGACCCTGGCGCGCGCCTTTGTCTCCGGCGGCTTTGCCGCTGTGCGCTTCAACTTCCGCGGCGTGGGCGCCTCGGCCGGCGTGCATGACGACGGCCAGGGCGAGCTCGACGACCTGCTGGCCGTGGTGCAGCACATGGCGCCCGAGGGGCCGATCGCCCTGGCCGGTTTTTCGTTTGGCGCCTTCGTCACCAGCCATGCGCTGGCGCGGCTGTGGAGCGAGCGCGAGGTGGTCGCAGCCGTGCTCGTGGGCACGGCCGCCAGCCGCTTCACGGTGGCGCCGGTGCCGCCCGAGGCGCATCTGCGCACCCTCGTCGTGCATGGCGAGCATGATGAAACCGTGCCGCTGACCAGCGTGATGGACTGGGCCCGGCCGCAGACACTGCCGGTTACGGTTGTGCCGGGGGGCGGACATTTCTTTCACGGACAATTGCCGCTGTTGCGCAGCCTGGCCACGCGCCACTTGCAGGCCGTGGCCTGACGCACCTCCCTCATTTCCACACGCATACCGGCCGCCGCGGCCGGTATGTCGCTTTCAGTTGCTTGAAGTACCCGCTCCCACCATGAAGTCTCTCCTGCCCTCATTGCGTTCCCTCGCCTGCGCCGCCCTGATGGCTCCGGCCATCCTCTGGGCCCAGGCGCCCCAGCCGCCGGAAATCGCCGCGCGCAACTACCTGCTGGTGGACGTGACGGCCGGCCAGGTGCTGGCCTCCAAGGACATCGACGCGCCGGTGGAGCAGGCCTCGCTCACCAAGCTGATGACCGGCTACCTGGTGTTCGACGCCCTGCGCGCCAAGAAGATCACGCTGGAGCAGAAGCTGCCGGTGAGCGAGCGCGCCTGGAAGATGCCCGGCTCGCGCATGTTCATCGACCCCAAGATGCAGGTGCCGGTCGATGACCTGCTCAAGGGCATGATCGTGCAGTCCGGCAACGACGCCACCATGGCCCTGGCCGAGGGCGTCGGTGGAACGGCGGAGAACTTCGTGCGCCTGATGAACGAGCAGGCCAAGGCCCTTGGCATGACGGGCACCAGCTACAAGAACCCCGAGGGCCTGACCGAGCCCGGCCACACCACCACCGCCAAGGATCTGGCGACCCTGGCCACGCGGTTGATGCAGGACTTTCCACAGTACATGCATTACTACGCCACCAAGCAGTACCGCTACGAGGGCACGCCGGCCTCCAACAGCAGCAATCGCAATGCGCTGCTGTTTCGTGACCCGACGGTGGATGGCCTGAAGACCGGCCATACGGCGGCGGCGGGCTACTGCCTGGTGGCCACGGCCAAGCGCGACTTTCCCAATTTGGGCCAGCGCCGTTTGCTATCCATCGTGCTAGGCGCGGCCAGCGAGAACGCGCGCGCCAATGAAAGCCAGAAACTCCTGAACTGGGGCTACACGGCGTTCGACTCGGTCAAACTGTTCGACGCCGGCCAGGCCGCGGCCACGCCCGCCATCTGGAAGGGTACGCAGAGCACGCTCAAGATCGGCCGCGAGCAGGCCATCGTGATCACCGTGCCCTCGGGCAGCGCCGGCAAGGTCAGCACCGAGATCGTGCGCCAGGATCCGCTGCTGGCTCCCTTCACCAAGGGGCAGCCGGTGGGCACGCTGCGCGTCAAACTTGGCGAGCAGCAGGTCGCCGAGCTGCCCCTGGTGGCCCTGGAGGATGTGGGCCAGGCGGGCATCTTCGGCCGCACCTGGGACGCTATACGCCTCTGGATCAAGTAAGCCGGCGGCGCACGCGTGGGGCTTTTGACAAAGCCATTGCCTGCGCCTGGGCAAGCTGATACATTAGAAGGCTTTTCGGAATTTCCGAAGGGACTCACGTTTTCGTTTTATCACGTTTAGGGACGTATTAATGCCAACCATTAACCAACTCGTGCGCCAGGGCCGCACGGTCGAAGTTGTCAAATCCAAGAGCCCTGCCATGGAAAACTGCCCTCAGCGCCGTGGCGTGTGCACCCGTGTGTACACCACGACGCCGAAGAAGCCCAACTCCGCTCTGCGTAAGGTCGCCAAGGTGCGCCTGACCAATGGCTTCGAGGTCATCTCCTACATCGGCGGTGAAGGCCACAACCTGCAAGAGCACAGCGTGGTGCTGGTGCGCGGCGGCCGGGTCAAGGACTTGCCCGGTGTGCGTTACCACATCGTGCGTGGTTCGCTCGACCTGCAAGGCGTCAAGGATCGCAAGCAGTCGCGCTCCAAGTATGGTGCCAAGAAGCCCAAGGCCAAGTAAGCCCTGGTTCTTCAGGTTTGAATTTTTGGTGCTGCCTTGCCGCGTGGCGCGGTGTGCAGCGTAGTGGCCCGAAGCGCAAAATGGTTTGCGTGGGTCGAGTAAGTGGGAGTCCATCATGGCTCTCGCGGTGTCCGGAAACGGCGCCAACTGAAGCAAAGATAGAGGTAAAAAATGCCACGTCGTCGCGAAGTCCCCAAACGTGAAATCCTGCCGGATCCCAAGTTCGGCAATGTAGAGCTGTCCAAATTCATGAACGTGATCATGGAAGGCGGCAAGAAGGCAGTTGCAGAGCGCATCATCTACGGCGCGCTGGAGCTGATCGAGAAGAAGCAGCCCGAGAAGAACGCCCTGGAGGTGTTCACCACGGCCATCAACAACGTCAAGCCCATGGTGGAAGTGAAGTCCCGCCGCGTGGGCGGCGCCAACTACCAGGTGCCCGTCGAAGTGCGCCCGGTGCGCCGTCTGGCGCTGTCGATGCGCTGGATCAAGGAAGCCGCGCGCAAGCGCAGCGAGAAGTCCATGGCCCAGCGCCTGGCCAACGAGCTGATGGAAGCCACCGAAGGCCGTGGCGGCGCGATGAAGCGCCGTGACGAAGTGCATCGCATGGCCGAAGCCAACAAGGCCTTCAGCCACTTCCGCTTCTAAGTCTCGTCCTTTGTCTCGAAGGCTGGGAGCCCGATTCGCCGCTTTGGCGGACGGGCTCTTGGCCGTTAACGAAAGTCCATCATGGCACGCAAAACACCCCTAGAGCGCTACCGCAACATCGGTATCTCGGCCCACATCGATGCGGGTAAAACCACCACCTCCGAACGTATCCTGTTCTACACCGGCGTGACCCACAAGCTGGGCGAAGTGCACGACGGCGCTGCCACCACCGACTGGATGGAGCAGGAGCAAGAGCGCGGCATCACGATCACCTCGTCGGCCGTGACCTGCTTCTGGAAGGGCATGGACCTGTCGCGCCCCGAGCACCGCATCAACATCATCGACACCCCCGGCCACGTGGACTTCACCATCGAGGTGGAGCGTTCCATGCGCGTGCTCGACGGCGCCGTGATGGTGTACTGCGCCGTGGGTGGCGTGCAACCCCAGTCCGAAACCGTCTGGCGTCAGGCCAACAAGCACAAGGTGCCGCGCCTGGCCTTTGTGAACAAGATGGACCGAACGGGTGCCAACTTCTTCAAGGTCGTGGACCAGATGAAGCTGCGCCTGAAGGCCAACCCGGTGCCCATCGTGGTGCCGATCGGCGCGGAAGACAAGTTCCAGGGCGTGGTCGATCTGCTGAAGATGAAGGCCATCATCTGGGACGAAGCCTCCCAGGGCATGAAGTTCGAATACGGCGACATCCCCGCCGATCTGGTCGAGACCTGCAACAAGTGGCGCGAGAACATGGTCGAGGCAGCAGCCGAGGCCAGCGAAGAGCTGATGAACAAGTACCTGGAAGAGGGTGACCTGTCTGAAGCGGAAATCATCGCCGGCCTGCGCCAGCGCACCATCGCCACCGAAATCCAGCCCATGCTGTGCGGCTCGGCCTTCAAGAACAAGGGCGTGCAGCGCATGCTCGACGCCGTGCTGGATCTGCTGCCCTCGCCGGTGGACATCCCCGACGTGGCCGGCACCGACCCCGAAGACGAAGAGAAGAAGCTTTCGCGCAAGGCTGACGACAACGAGAAGTTCTCGGCCCTGGCCTTCAAGCTGATGACCGACCCCTTTGTCGGCCAGCTGACCTTTGTGCGTGTCTACTCGGGCGTGCTGACCAAGGGCGACACCGTCTACAACGCCGTCAAGGGCAAGAAGGAGCGCATCGGCCGTATCGTGCAGATGCACGCCAACGAGCGTCAGGAAATCGAAGAAATCCGCGCCGGCGACATCGCTGCCTGCGTGGGCCTGAAGGAAGTGACCACCGGTGACACGCTGTGTGATCTGGACAACCACATCATGCTCGAGAAGATGATCTTCCCCGAGCCCGTGATTGCCCAGGCCGTGGAACCCAAGTCCAAGGCTGACCAGGAAAAGATGGGCATCGCCCTGTCGCGTCTGGCCTCCGAAGACCCGTCCTTCCGCGTGCGTTCCGACGAAGAGTCGGGCCAGACCATCATCGCCGGCATGGGCGAGCTGCACCTGGAAATCATCGTCGACCGCATGAAGCGCGAGTTTGGCGTCGAAGCCAACGTCGGCAAGCCCCAGGTGGCCTACCGCGAAACCATCCGCAACACCGTCAAGGACGTGGATGGCAAGTTCGTGCGCCAGTCCGGTGGTAAGGGTCAGTACGGCCACGTCGTGTTCCGTCTGGAGCCCAACGAGCCGGGCAAGGGCTTTGAGTTCCTGGACGAAATCAAGGGCGGCGTGGTTCCGCGCGAGTACATCCCGGCGGTGGAAAAGGGTGTCGTCGAGGCCCTGACCTCGGGCGTGCTGGCCGGCTACCCGGTGGTTGACGTGAAGGTCGCTCTGACCTTCGGCTCGTACCACGACGTGGACTCGTCCGAGCAGGCGTTCAAGATGGCCGCCATCTTCGGCTTCAAGGAAGCCGCCAAGAAGGCCAGCCCCGTCATCCTCGAGCCCATGATGGCCGTGGAAGTCGAGACGCCGGAAGACTACGCCGGCACGGTGATGGGTGACCTGTCCAGCCGTCGCGGCATGGTGCAGGGCATGGACGACATGGTCGGCGGTGGCAAGGCCATCAAGGCCGAGGTGCCGCTGTCCGAAATGTTCGGCTACGCCACCCAGCTGCGCTCCATGACGCAAGGTCGCGCCACCTACACGATGGAGTTCAAGCACTACGCCGAAGCTCCGCGCAACGTGGCCGAGGCCATCGTCGCCGCCCGCGCGAAATAAGAGTCAAAAGGGCTGTAAACGCTTGCCAAGTAAGCGCGGACAGCTCTTTTTTTAGAAGCAGTTTCTGCAATCTGCGATCCGGTGCCCGTCCCGTTGTCCTGTGCGTGGCGGATCAGCAACCGGGTGCAGACGTTAAACCCTCACACAGGCATTGCTCTTTTGGAGTTTGAAAATGGCAAAAGGTAAATTCGAACGCACCAAGCCCCACGTGAACGTGGGCACGATCGGTCACGTGGACCATGGCAAGACGACGCTGACGGCGGCGATTGCCACGGTGCTGTCCAAGAAGTTTGGCGGCG
>JAGPIX010000121.1 GCA_018054745.1 Alicycliphilus sp. | reverse complement strand
AAGGTGCATGCCACCGGCTACTGCCTGGGCGGCACCATGCTGGCCATTGCCGCCGCCGCCATGGCGCGCGATGGCGACGAGCGCCTGGCCTCCATGTCGCTGTTCGCTGCGCAGACCGATTTTTCCGAGCCTGGCGAGCTGGCGCTGTTCATCGACGAGAGCCAGCTCAACCTGCTCGAGGCGCAGATGGCCGAGACCGGCTACCTCAAGGCCAGCCAGATGGCGGGCGCCTTCCAGATGCTGCGCTCCTACGACCTGCTGTGGTCACGCATGGTCAACGAATACCTGCTGGGCGACCGCGCCCCCATGAACGACCTCATGGCCTGGAACGCCGACGCCACGCGCATGCCGGCCAAGATGCATTCGCAATACCTGCGCCGGCTGTTCCTCAATGACGACCTCAGCGAAGGCCACTACCCCGTGCGCGGCAAGCCTGTGTCGCTGGGCGGCATCACCCTGCCCACCTTCATGGTCGGCACGGTGACGGATCACGTGGCCCCCTGGCGCTCGGTCTTCAAGCTGCACCTGATGAGCCCGGCCGAAATCACCTTCGCCCTCACCAGCGGCGGGCACAACGCCGGCATCGTCAACCCACCCGGCAACCCGCGCCGCCATTACCAGCTGCTGACCCGCGCTGCGGGTGGCAGCTACGTGGCGCCCGACGAGTGGCTGCAGAAGGCGCCAGAAGCGCAAGGTTCGTGGTGGCCCGCCTGGCTGGCCTGGTTGCAGGCACGCTCCGGCGCCCCGGTAAAGCCGCCGCGCACCGGCGCTTCCGCCTACAAGCCGGTGTGCGACGCACCGGGCCGCTATGTGCTGGAGAAATAAGCATGCCTTTTGACTTGCAAGGAAAGAAAGGGCTGGTGGTCGGCATCGCCAACGAGCACAGCATCGCCTGGGGCTGTGCGCGCGCATTCCGCTCCGCAGGTGCCGAGTTGGCCGTCACCTGGCTCAACGACAAGGCCCGGCCTTTTGTGGAGCCGCTGGCGCACGAGCTGCATGCGCCCATCCAGATGCCGCTGGACGTGGAGCAGAACGGGCAGATGGAGGCCGTTTTCGACGCCATTGGCGACCGCTGGGGGCGTCTTGATTTCCTGCTGCACTCCATTGCCTTTGCCCCCACGGCCGACCTGCATGGCCGGGTGACCGACAGCTCGCGCGAAGGGTTCGCGCGCGCCATGGACATCTCCTGCCACTCCTTCGCCCGCATGGCCCGGCTGGCCGAGCCGCTAATGAAAGGCGGCGGCAGCCTGCTGGCCATGAGCTATCTTGGCGCCGAGGAGGTCATCTCCAACTACGGCCTGATGGGCCCGGTGAAGGCCGCGCTGGAATCGAGCGTGCGCTACCTGGCCAGCGAGCTGGGCCCGCAAGGCATCCGCGTGAACGCCATATCGCCCGGGCCGCTGGCCACGCGCGCGGCCTCGGGCATACAGCACTTCGACCAGCTGCTGGCCGACGCCGCCCAACGCGCACCGCTGCGGCGCCTGGTGAGCATCGACGACGTGGGCGCGCTGTCCACCTTCATGGCCAGCGACGCCTCCCGCTCGATGACCGGCAGCACGCTGTATGTCGATGCCGGCTTTCACATTCTTGGCTGAGCCCGTCCTATGCCCTCCCGCACCTTCTCCCCATGCGTGCCCCGCGGCACAGCCCTGGCCCTGGCGACAACCGCGTTGGCGCTCGCAGGCTGCGCCTCCATGGCGCCACCCCTTGACACCCCGCCGCTGCCCGTGCCCGCGCGCTATGCGGCACCCGAGGCGGATGCTGGCAGCATTGCCGCCAACACCGGCTGGCGCGACTACTTCACCGACCCGGCCCTGCAGGCGCTGATAGCGCAGGCCCTGGAACACAACCGCGACCTGCGCACCGCCGTGCTGCGCGTGGACGAGGCCCGCGCCGCCTACGGCATACAGCGCGCCGACCTGCTGCCCACCATCGGGGCGCAGGCCGGGCTGGATCGCTCGCGCGTACCCGGTGACCTGAACCTGACCGGCCGGCCGGTGGTGGGCAGCCAGTACCAGGTGGGCCTGGGCCTGGCCAGCTGGGAGATCGACTTCTGGGGCCGCATCCGCAGCCTGAGCGATGCCGCACTGGAGAGCTACCTGGCCAGTGACTCCTCGCGCAGCGCCTTCACCGTGAGCCTGGTGGCCCAGGTGGCCAACGGCTACCTGGCACTGCGCGAAGTGGATGAACGCCTGGCCCTGGCCGAGCAAAGCAGCGCCAGCCGCCAGGAAAGCCTGCGCATCTCCCAGCGCCGGGTGGATGTCGGCTCCGACTCGCGTCTGCACCTGACCCAGGTGCAGACGCTGCTGACCCAGGCCCAGGCCCTGGTGGCGCAGCTGCAGCTCGACCGCGCCCAGCAGCTCCATGCGCTGGAGCTGCTGGTGGGTGCGCCGGTCACCCTGGCGCCCACCGCCGAACGCCTCCATGTGCAGCGCCTGCCACGGCTGCGCGCCGGCCTGCCGTCGCAGCTGCTGACGCAGCGGCCCGACATCGTGGCCGCCGAGCACCAGCTGCGCGCGGCCAATGCACAGATTGGCGCAGCGCGCGCCGCCTTCTTCCCCAACATCTCGCTCACCAGCTCGCTGGGCACGGCCAGCGCCGAACTGAGCGGCCTGTTTGGCAGCGGCAGCACGGCCTGGGCGTTCTCGCCCAGCATCTCGCTGCCGATCTTCAATGCCGGACGCCTGAAGAACAACCTCGAACTGACCGAGATCCGCCGCGACCTGGCGGTGGCCAGCTACGAGAAAACCGTGCAGCAGGCCTTCCGCGAGGTATCGGACGCGCTGTCCGGGCAGCAGTGGCTGGCGCGCCAGCGCGACATCGCCCAGAACGCCCTGGCCGTCCAGACCGAGCGCGCACGCCTGTCCCAGCTGCGTTACGACCACGGCTCCGCCGCGTTTCTGGATGTGCTGGACGCGCAGCGCGACCTGCTCACTGCCCAGCAGCAGGCCGTGCAGGCCTACCGCGCCCTGCTGTCCAGCCAGGTCAGCCTGTATGCCGCCCTGGGCGGCGGCACCCTCACAGAACCCACCCCGTCCACCCAGCCTACCCAGCGCGAGACACCATGACACCCGCACTCAAGAACCGACTGACCCTTCTTGCCATCGTGGCCGCGGCAGTGGCTGCAGGCGCCTATGCCTGGACGCAGATGCGCCCCACCGGCCCAGGCGACAACTTCGCCAGCGGCAATGGCCGCATCGAGGCCACCGAGGTGGACGTGGCCGCCAAGCTCGCCGGGCGCGTACAGGACATCGCGGTACAGGAGGGCGACTTCGTCACCTCCGGCCAGCTCCTGGCCCACATGCAGATCGACACGCTGGAGGCCGTGCTGGCCGAGGCCGTCGCGCGCCAGCAGCAGTCCGTGGCCGCCCTGGCCAGCGCGCAGGCACTGGTGGCCCAGCGCGAAAGCGACAAACAGGCCAACCAGGCCGTGCTGGCGCAGCGGCAAAGCGAGCTGGATGCCGCGGTGCGGCGCCTGGCGCGCTCGCAAACCCTGGTGCGCGAGGGCGCCTCATCCGACCAGGAAGTCGATGACGATCGCGCCAAGGAACGTAGCAGCCAGGCCGCCGTGGTGGCTGCCAAGGCGCAGGTGAATGCCGCGCAGGCCGCCATCGACGCCGCCCGCACCCAGGCCGCGGGTGCGCGGGCCACCGTTGCTGCAAACGACGCCACCGTCGCCCGCGCCAAGGCCGACATCACCGACAGCGCCCTCACCGCGCCGCGCGGTGGCCGCGTGCAGTACCGCCTGGCGCAGCCCGGCGAGGTGCTGGGCGCGGGCGGCAAGGTGCTGAACCTGGTGGATCTGTCGGACGTCTATATGACCTTCTTCCTGCCCGAGACCGTGGCCGGCCGCGTGGCCCTGGGCAGCGATGTGCGCATCGTGCTCGATGCCGCGCCGCAGTACGCCATACCGGCCAAGGTGAGCTTTGTCGCCAGCACCGCGCAGTTCACGCCCAAGACGGTGGAGACGCAAAGCGAACGGCAGAAGCTGATGTTCCGCATCAAGGCGCAGATCGACCCGCAGCTGCTGCAAAAGCACCTGCGCCAGGTCAAGACCGGTCTGCCCGGCGTGGCCTGGGTCAAGCTGGACGCACAGACGCCCTGGCCCGCCAACCTCGACACCGCCCTGCCGGAGTGACGACGCGTGTCGGCTGAAACTCTCGAACCCGTCGTGCGGCTGCAGGCCGTGGCGCTGCATTACGGCAAGACGCAGGCCCTGGCCGGTGTCACCCTGGACATTCCGGCCGGCCGCATGATCGGCCTGATCGGGCCGGACGGCGTAGGCAAGTCCAGCCTGCTGTCGCTGGTGGCCGGCGCGCGCGCCGTGCAAGAGGGCAGCGTGCAGGCCCTGGGCGGCGACATGGCGGACAAGCGCCATCGCGATCGGGTCTGCCCGCGCATCGCCTACATGCCGCAGGGCCTGGGCAAGAACCTGTACCCGACGCTGTCGGTGGAGGAGAACCTGCAGTTCTTCGCGCGCCTGTTCGGCCACGGCCCGGCCGAGCGGCGCCGGCGCATCGACGACCTGACGCACAGCACCGGCCTGGGGTCGTTCCTGTCGCGGCCGGCGGGCAAGCTCTCGGGCGGCATGAAGCAAAAGCTGGGGCTGTGCTGCGCCCTCATCCACGACCCCGACCTGTTGATCCTGGACGAGCCCACAACCGGGGTCGATCCGCTGGCGCGCGCGCAGTTCTGGGATTTGATCAAGCGCATCCGCCAGGACCGCCCGCAGATGAGCGTGATCGTCGCCACCGCCTACATGGACGAGGCGCAGGGCTTCGACTGGCTGGTGGTGATGGACGAGGGCCAGGTGCTGGCCACCGGCACGCCGGCCGAGCTGTTGGCGCGCACCGCGAGCAGCTCGCTCGAAGGCGCTTTCATCGCCCTGCTGCCCGAAGAGAAAAAACGCGGCTATGCGCCGGTGGAGATACCGCCGCTGCCGGACGGCGGTGCCGACGACATCGCCATCGAGGCCCAGGGCCTGACCATGCGTTTTGGCGACTTCACCGCCGTGGACAGTGTGAGCCTGCGCATACGGCGCGGCGAAATTTTCGGCTTTCTCGGCTCCAACGGCTGCGGCAAATCCACCACCATGAAGATGCTGACCGGCCTGCTGGAGGCCAGCGCCGGCCAGGCCTGGCTGTTCGGCCAGGAGGTGGACCCGAAGAACATCGCCACGCGCCAGCGCGTGGGCTACATGTCGCAGGCCTTCTCGCTCTACGGCGAGCTGACGGTGCGGCAAAACCTGGTGCTGCACGCGCGCCTGTTCCATGTGCCCGAGACCGAGGTGGAGCAGCGCGTGGCCGAGATGGTGCAGCGCTTCGACTTGGTAGGGGCGCTGGACAGCCTGCCCGAAAGCCTGCCGCTGGGCATGCGCCAGCGGCTGTCGCTGGCGGTGGCCATGGTGCACAAGCCGGACCTGCTCATCCTCGACGAGCCGACCTCGGGCGTGGACCCGGTGGCGCGCGACAACTTCTGGCGCCTGCTGGTCGAGCTGTCGCGCCGCGACAAGGTCACGATCTTCATCTCCACCCACTTCATGAACGAGGCCGAGCGCTGCGACCGCATGTCGATGATGCACGCCGGCAAGGTGCTCGACAGCGACGCGCCCGCCCGCCTGGTGGCCAAGCGCGGCGCCAGCAGCCTCGAAGAGGCCTTCATCGGCTACCTGGTGGAGGCCGGCGGCGGCGCCGCACCGGATGCAGCGCCCGCCGCCGCCGCACCGGCCGCAGCCCCGGTCAGCGCCGAGCATGCGAGGCCATCGGGCTTTTCGCTGCAGCGCCTGTGGAGCTACCTGTGGCGCGAGACGCTGGAGCTGCAGCGCGACCCGGTGCGCGCCACGCTGGCCCTGGGCGGCTCGCTGATCCTGATGTTCATCATCGGCTTTGGCATCAGCATGGACGTGGAGGACCTGCGCTACGCGGTGCTCGACCGCGACCAGAGCACGCTGAGCCAGAACTACACGCTGAACCTGGCGGGCTCGCGCTACTTCCTCGAGCAGCCGCCCATCGTCGATGACGCCGACATGGAGCGGCGCATGCGCAGCGGCGAGCTGGCGCTGGCGCTGGAGATTCCGCCCGGCTTCGGCCGCAGCGCGACGAGCGGGCGCCAGGTGGAGGTGGGCGCCTGGATCGACGGCTCCATGCCGCAGCGCGCCGAGACCGTGCGCGGCTATGTGCAGGGCATGCACCAGCAATGGCTGGGCGAGCAGGCGCAGGCGCGCGGCATGGCCACCGGCGGCTCGGTAGGCATAGAGACGCGCTTTCGCTACAACCCCGACGTGAAAAGCCTGCCGGCCATGGTGCCGGCCGTGATCCCGCTGCTCTTGATGATGCTGCCGGCCATGCTCACCGCGCTGGCGGTGGTGCGCGAGAAGGAGATGGGCTCCATCATCAACCTGTACGTCACGCCGGTGACGCGCACCGAGTTCCTGCTCGGCAAGCAGCTGCCCTACGTGGCGCTGGCGATGCTGAACTTCCTGCTGATGTGCCTGCTGGCCGTCACCGTCTTTGGCGTGCCCATGACCGGCAGCTTCTTCACGCTGGCGCTGGCGGCACTGATCTTCAGTTTCTCGGCCACCGGCATGGGGCTGCTGGCCTCGGCCGTGACGCGCAGCCAGATCGCCGCGATGTTCTTCGCCATGATTGGCACGCTGATTCCGGCCACGCAGTTCGCCGGGCTGACGGATCCCGTAGATTCGCTACAGGGGGCGGGACGGTTCATCGGCGACATCTACCCCGCGACCTACATGTTCTCCATCAGCCGGGGCGTGTTCAGTAAGGCGCTTTATATGTCCGACCTGCATTCGCAGTTCTGGCCGTTGCTGCTCTCGGTGCCGGTGATCATTGGCGTCGCCATCATTCTTCTGAAAAAGCAGGATCAGTGATGCCGCGCCATCTTGCCAACATCTACCGCCTGGGCGTCAAGGAACTGTGGAGCCTGCTGCGCGACCCGGTCATGCTGGTGCTCATCGTCTATACCTTCACGGCCTCGGTCTATACCGCTGCCACGGCCATGCCCGAGACGCTGCACAACGCCGCCATCGCGGTGGTGGACGAAGACGCCTCCAACCTCTCGGGGCGCATCATCTCGGCCTTCTATCCGCCGCAGTTCGGCACGCCGCAGCTGATCTCCCCCGAGGAGATGGACGCCGGCATGGACTCCGGCCGCTACACCTTCGTGCTGCGCATCCCCTCGGGCCTGCAGCGCGACGTGCTGAGTGGCCGCGCGGCCGCGCTGCAGCTGAACGTGGACGCCACACGCATGAGCCAGGCCTTCACGGGCAGCGGCTACGTGCAGCAGATCGTGCAGGGCGAGATCAACGAATTCACCCAACGCTACCGCACCACCACCGTACTGCCGGTGGAGCTGTCGCTGCGCGCACGCTTCAACCCGGAACTGAACAAGACCTGGTTTGGCTCGCTGATGCAGATCATCAACAACGTGACCATGCTGTCCATCATCCTGACCGGCGCGGCCCTGATCCGCGAGCGCGAGCATGGCACCATCGAGCACTTGCTGGTCATGCCCGTCACGCCCACCGAGATCATGCTGGCCAAGGTCTGGTCCATGGGCGCGGTGGTGCTGCTGGCCGCCGCTCTGTCGCTGCAGTTCGTGGTGCGCGGCCTGCTGAAGGTGCCCATCGACGGCTCGGTGCCGCTGTTCCTGGCGGGCTCGGCGCTGTGCCTGTTCGCCACCACCTCCATGGGCATCTACCTGGCGACGCTGGCGCGCAGCATGCCGCAGTTCGGCCTGCTGATGGTGCTCACGCTGCTGCCGCTGCAAATGCTGTCGGGCGGCATGACGCCGCGCGAGAGCATGCCCGAGCTGGTGCAGAACATCATGCTGTTCGCCCCCACCACGCACTTCGTCCAGCTGGCCCAGGCCATCCTGTACCGCGGCGCTGGCCTCAGCGTGGTGTGGCCGCAGTTCCTGGCGCTGCTGGCCATTGGCTCCGTGCTGTTCGGCCTGTCGCTGGCGCGCTTTCGCAAGACCATCAGCCAGATGGCCTGATCCGTTCAATCCTGCCATTCACCCAGAGGAGCTCCATGCCGGACATTGCCCCCCCAACCGCCCAGGCCGCGCCGCACGACGACCTCGCCACGGTGCGCAACCGCACCTTCGACGAGCTCGCCATCGGCGACAGCGCCACCATAGAGCGCACGCTGACCACCGAGGACATCCAGCTGTTTGCCGTGCTCTCGGGCGACGTGAACCCGCAGCACCTGGACGCGGACTACGCCGC
>JAGPIX010000029.1 GCA_018054745.1 Alicycliphilus sp. | reverse complement strand
CATTACCCCGATCCGGCCTATACCCGGCTGCGCGCGTTGCTGGCGGGCTTTCATGGGGTGGACGTCGAGCGCATCGTGATCGCCGCCAGTGCCAGCGAGTTCATCCATCGCATCACGGCCCATGCGGCGCGCAGCGGCCTGCGCCGCGCCGTATCGCCGGCACATGGCTATGGCGACTATGCGCGCGCGGCGCGCAACTGGGGTTTGGATTGCGGCACCGGGCAGGCCATGGCGCTCGCGCTGCACTGGGCCTGCGAGCCCGCGAGCCCGCTGGGCATGGCGGATGCGGCGCTGGCCGCATGGGTGCAACGGCAGGGCGATGGCGCGCTGCGCGTGCTCGACTGCGCCTATGCCCCGCTGCGCCTGGACGGTCAGGCCACGGCGCTGCCCGAAGGGGTTTGGCAGCTGTGGTCGCCCAACAAGGCCCTGGGCCTGACGGGCGTGCGCGCGGCCTATGCCGTTGCGCCGGCCGCTGCCGTGACCGATGGCAGCGCTGCGGCGCTACGGGCGCTGGCGCCGTCCTGGCCGCTGGGGGTGGATGGCGTGGCGCTGCTCAGCGCCTGGGTGCAGGCCGACACGCAGGATTGGCTGGCCCAGTCGCTCGCCACCTTGCGCCAGTGGAAGGCGGCGCAGCTGCGGTTGTGCGCCGATCTGGGCTGGGCCGTGCTGCCGGGCAGCCTGGCCAACTTCTTCACCGCCCGCCCGCCGGTGCCAGACCTGGCCGCCGCGTTGCAGGCCCTGCGCGCGCAGGGCATCAAGCTGCGCGACTGCGCCTCGTTCGGCCTGGCCGGCCATGTGCGCCTGGGCGTGCTGGCGCCGGCTGCGCAGCGGGCCCTGGCCGCAGCATGGCGACAATGGGCGCCATGACGCACAAGACATTGCCCGGCCCGGCGCGGGCCATCATGGTGCTGGGCACCAGCAGCGGCGCCGGCAAGAGCTGGCTGGCCACGGCCCTGTGCCGCCACTACAGCAACCAGGGGTTGAAGGTGGCGCCGTTCAAGGCGCAGAACATGAGCAACAACGCGCGCGTGGTCGCCACGCCGGCCGGTGGCCACGGCGAGATCGGCAGCGCGCAGTACTTCCAGGCCCTGGCCGCGCGCGCCGCGCCCGATGTGCGCATGAACCCGCTCTTGCTCAAGCCCGAGGCCGACACGCACAGCCAGGTGGTGCTGCTCGGGCAGGTGAACAATGAGCTGTCGGCCATGCCCTGGCGCGGGCGCAGCGCCAGCGTCTGGCCGCAGATCGCGGCGGCGCTGGATGAATTGCGCGCCGAGAACGACGTGGTGGTCATCGAGGGCGCGGGCTCGCCGGCCGAGATCAACCTGCATGACAGCGACGTGGTCAACATGCGCGTGGCGCGCCACGCTGGCGCGCGCTGCCTGCTGGTGACCGACATCGACCGCGGCGGCGCGTTTGCCCATTTGTACGGCACCTGGGCACTGCTGCCAGGCGATGAGCGCGCCTTGATCCAGGGCTTTGTACTCAACAAGTTCCGTGGCGACGCGGCGCTGCTGGCGCCCGCGCCCGAGCTGCTGCAGGAGAAGACCGGCGTGCCGGTGGTGGCCACCATCCCCATGCAGTGGAACCACGGCCTGCCCGAGGAGGACGGCGTATTCGACATGGCCACCGCTATCACCGGCGGTGCGGTGCACACGCGCATCGCCGTCGTGGCCTATCCGCGCATCAGCAACCTGGATGAATTCCAGCCCTTGAAAAACATCCCCGGCGTGCTTCTCACCTGGGCGCGCTGCCCGGCGGACGTGGAGGGCGCCGACTGGATCATCCTGCCCGGCTCCAAGGCCACGGCCGCCGACCTGGCCTGGCTGCGCGCGCAGGCTCTGGATGCGGCGATTGCCCGGCATGCCGCGCGCGGCGGCCGCGTGCTGGGCATCTGCGGCGGCCTGCAGATGCTGGGTGAGGCGCTGATAGACACCCTGGGCGTGGACGGCAACGGCCCTGGCCTGGGCCTGCTGCCGCTGGTGACCAGCTTCGAGGCGCGCAAGACCGTGCGCCACACCCGGGCGCGCTTTGGCGAGGTGCGGGGCGCCTGGGCGGCGCTGGCCGGGGTAGAGGTCGCCGGCTACGAGATCCACCACGGCCAGACCGCCCAGCACCCGGCCATGGCCGCCAAGGGCGACGTGGCGCGCGAGCTGATCCCCAGCCTGGCCTGGCAGAACCCGGCCGGCAACGTGCTGGGCCTGTACCTGCACGGCCTGTTCGAGGACGCCGCCGTGCTGCGCGCACTGTTTGGCGCTGGCGCGCCCACGCTGGAGCAGGTGTTCGAGCGCATGGCGGCGGGCGTAGGGTGGTGGTTTGCGCCCGAGGCGCTGGCCCTGGATTGATTTGAATGGAATTGCCTGACTGGCGACATGCCCCAGATAGCACGCTGCAGTAGCACCGCGTGATTCCGGCGAAAGCCGGAATCCACGGTTATTGCCAGCGCGAGGTACCTGGATTCCGGCATTCGCCGGAATGACGGCTATCCGACGCATGTGTCTAATCAGGTGAAATTGGCCTGTAACGCTTGTTTATCAAGCGCAGATAGCTATTGTTTTAAGAGTAATTGAATGTTGAACCTCCCCGTAATCGCCCCCTTGAACGACGCAGCGCTGACCGAGCGCCTGCAGTTCCTGATCGACCACAAGACCAAGCCCCTGGGCGCCCTGGGCCGGCTGGAGGCGCTGATGCTGCGCCTGGGCCTGATCCTGGGCAGCGAGGCGCCCGCGCTGCACGCGCCGCAGATGCTGGTGTGCGCGGCCGACCACGGCCTGGCGGCGCGGGGCGTGTCGGCCTACCCCAGCGACGTGACCTGGCAGATGGTGGAGAACTTCCTGGCCGGCGGCGCCGCCGTGAGCGTGCTGGCGCGCCAGCACGGCCTGGCGCTGACGGTGGCCGACTGCGGCGTGGCGCGTGCCATTCCCGCGCGCGATACCGCCCCCGGCGCGCCGCGCCTGGTCAGCCGCCGCATTGCCGCCGGCACGCAGGACGCCAGCGTGGGCCCGGCCATGACGCGCGAGCAATGCGCCCAGGCCCTTGCCAACGGCATGGCCATGGTGCGCGACATGCCGGGCAACGTGCTGCTGCTGGGCGAGATGGGCATAGGCAACACCTCGGTGGCCTCGCTGCTGCTGGCGCGCTTGGGTGGCGTGCCGCTGGCCGACTGCGTGGGCGCGGGCACGGGGCTGGACGCGGCCGGCATCGCGCGCAAGCGGGCCGTGCTGCAGCAGGCGCTGGATGCCAACGCCACGGCCACCGAACCCCTGGCGGCGCTGGCGGCCCTGGGCGGCTTCGAGGTCGCCACGCTCACCGGCGCCGTGCTGCAGGCAGCCAGCGAGCACCGCGTGATCGTGGTCGATGGCTTCATCACCGGCGCGGCGGTGCTGGTGGCCGCGCGCCTGGCACCACAGGTGCTGCAGCGTTGCGTGTTTGCCCACCGCTCGGGCGAGCGCGGCCACGCCCATATGCTGGAGGTGCTGCGCGCCGATCCGCTGATCGACCTGGGCCTGCGCCTGGGCGAGGGCTCGGGTGCGGCGCTGGCCTGGCCGCTGTTGGTGTCGGCCTGCGCCGTGTTGCGCGAGATGGCGAGCTTCGAGTCCGCCGGGGTGAATGGGCCGAGTGGCGGTTGACCTGTATCAAGTTGCCGGCGGGAAAACGCGTTACCGTTCATTTGAGATGCGGGCAATAGGAATTACCCGTATCCGTCACTGAAAGGAACAGCGAATGATCAAGGAAGTTACCGGCGATATCCTGCTCAGCAAGGCAGACCTGCTTGCCCACGGCATTTCGGCATTTGACCCTTTTGACAGTGGCCTGGCCCTGGCGCTGCGCGAGCGCTGGCCCTCGCTGGTCAAGGACTACCGCCATGACACCCATTCCAAGGCCATAGGGGCCGGCGAGCTGTGGGCGTGGACGGGCGTGCAGCAAGGCGGCGGCGTGCGCCGCATCGTGAATCTGGTCACCCAGAACACCCTGGGCCAGGGCCCCAGTGCCAAGCCGGGCAAGGCCAGCGTCGAGAACGTGCGCGCCGCCCTGCAAAGCCTGGCCAGGTTCGTGCGGCAAGAGGGCATCACCAGCGTGGCCCTGCCGCGCCTGGCCACGGGCGTGGGTGGCCTGGCGTGGGACGACGTGAAGCCGCTGATCACCCAGTACCTGGGCGATCTGGCCGTCCCCGTGATCGTCTACAGCACCTATCGCAAGGATGTGCAGGCCGACGAAGGGCTGTAAGCGCCCCGGGGCGTGCGATGCGCTGATTCCTGGCCCGCCCTGGCGGGCCAGGCCGTTGGTGGAAGGGGGTATTCAGGGCGCCGGCGTCTTGGGCCGGTAATCGCAATACGGCGCCACCGCGCATTCCCAGCAGCGCGGCTTGCGCGCCTGGCAGACGTAGCGCCCCAGCAAAATGAGCCAGTGGTGCGCGTCCACCAGGTACTCCCGCGGCACGCGCCGCAGTAGTTGTTTTTCCACCTCCAGCGGGGTCTTGCCCGGCGCCAGGCCGGTGCGGTTGCCCACGCGAAAGATATGCGTGTCCACCGCCATGGTGGCCTGGCCGAAGGCCACGTTCAGCACCACGTTGGCGGTTTTGCGGCCCACGCCGGGCAGGGCCTCAAGGGCCTCGCGCGTGCGTGGCACCTGGCCGCCATGCTGCTCGACCAGGATGCGGCAGGTGGCCAGCAGGTTGCGCGCCTTGGTCGGGTACAGGCCTATGGTCTTGATGTAGCCCTCCAGGCGCTCCAGCCCCAGATCCAGCATGGCCTGCGGCGTGCCCGCCACCGGAAACAAGCGGCGCGTGGCCTTGTTCACGCCCACGTCGGTGGCCTGGGCCGAGAGCAGCACGGCGCAGAGCAGCTCGAACACCGTGGTGTATTCCAGTTCGGTGTTGGGCTGCGGGTTGGCGGCCTTGAGGGTGGCGAAGAAGGGTTCTATGTCGCGCGGCTTCATGGGGCGCCATTGTCACCGGCTCGGCGATGTGAATTGGCGACAATGCGGGCCTGCCGTTTTGCCATCACAACAGGGATTGCACCCATGCCCATTGCCTTTGCCGACCGTCTGAATAACGTAGAAACCTCCGCCATCCGCGAGCTTTTCAAGCTGCTGGGCAAGCCCGGCATCATCAGTTTTGCCGGGGGGTTTCCGGACAGCGCCATGTTCGACGTGGAGGGTATCAGCGCGGCCAGCCAGCGTGCGCTGGCCGAGGAGCCCGGCGCCGCCCTGCAGTACGGCGCCACCGAGGGCTACCAGCCGCTGCGCGAGCAGCTCGCCGCCTTCATGGCGGCCAAGGGCGCGAGCGATGTGGCGCCGGAGCAGCTCATCGTCACCACCGGCAGCCAGCAGGCGCTGGATCTGCTGGGCAAGACCCTGATCAACCCTGGCGACAAGGTGATCGTCGAAGGCCCGACGTTTCTCGCCACCATCCAGTGCTTTCGCCTGTATGGCGCCGAACTGATCAGCGCGCCCATCGACGGCGATGGCGTGAAGACCGACGAGCTGGAGCGCCTGATTGCCGAGCACCGCCCCAAATTCGTCTACCTGATTCCCACCTTCGGCAACCCCAGCGGCGCCATGCTCAGCCTGGAGCGGCGCAAGAAGGTGCTGGAGCTGGCCGTCAAGTACCAGACCCTGGTCGTCGAGGACGACCCCTATGGCGACCTGTACTTTGGTGCGGCTCCTCCCCCCAGCCTGCTGGCCTTGTCGGCCCAGGTGCCGGGCAGCCGTGATTGGCTGGCGCATTGCGGGTCACTGTCCAAGGTGCTTTCGCCCGGCCTGCGCGTGGGCTGGCTGATGGCCCCGCCCGAGTTGCTGGCCAAGGCCACCATGTGCAAGCAGTTTTCCGACGCGCACACCAGCACCTTCGCCCAGGCCACGGCCGCGCAGTACCTCAAGGCCGGGCGCATGCCGGCCACGCTGGCCCATGTGCGTGCGGTGTATGCCGAGCGCGCCCAGGCCATGAGCGACGCGCTGCGCGCCGAGCTGGGCGCGGCCGTGGACTTTGTTCAGCCCCAGGGCGGCCTGTTCGTCTGGGCGCGCCTGACCGGTGCGGGTGGCGCCGTGCAGGATGGCAATCTGCTGGCCCAGCGTGCCATCGCCAAGGGCGTGGCCTTTGTGCCGGGCGCGCCGTTCTTTTGCGCCAACCCGGACCCGGCCACGCTGCGCCTGTCCTTCGCCACGGCCGACGTGGCGAAGATCCGCGAGGGCGTGGCGCGCCTGGGCCAGGCGCTGGCGCAGCCATGAGCACGCAAGAGCGGCTGGAGGCGCTGGAGGTCAAGGCCGCCTTCACCGAGGATCTGCTGGATCAGCTGAACCTGACCATCTACCGCCAGCAGCAGCAAATTGACGGGTTGCTGCGCGCCGTGACCGAGCTGCGCCAGCAGCGCCCCGAGGGCGGCACCGGCGCACGCAGCCTGCGCGACGAGCTGCCGCCGCATTATTGATTTTGAAGAAAATTGGCCTGACTAGGCGCATACCTCAGACTGGGCCGCGAGCCCTCACCCCCACCCTCTCCCAGAGGGAGAGGGAGTAAAGCCGGCGCAACCGGTCGCCCTCGCCCCTTTGGGGAGAGGGAGGGGTGAGGGGCATCTGCGACATGTACATAGTCAGGAAAATTGGCCTGTAGCGCCCGTCAATAAAGCGCTAACAGCTCTTTTTTTGATAGTTGGAGCAACTCCATGCAATACCGTCAATTGGGCAAGAGCCCGCTGCAGGTCTCGGCCCTGTGCCTGGGCACCATGATGTTTGGCGACCAGACGGGCGAGACCGAGGCCGCTGCCATCGTCGCCCATGCGCGCGAGCAGGGCGTGAACTACATCGACACGGCCGACGTCTACACCCAGGGCGCGTCCGAGGCCATGCTGGGCCGGCTGCTCAAGGGCCAGCGCCAGGACTGGGTGCTGGCCACCAAGCTGGGCAACAAGATGGGCGACCTGCCCAACCGGGCGGGCTACTCGCGCGCCTGGATGCTGCGCGAGGTCGAAGCGAGCCTTGAGCGGCTGCAGACCGACCATGTGGACATCCTCTACCTGCACCGTGACTACGAGGCCATGGATCTGGAGGAGCCGCTCTACGCCATCGAGGCGCTGCTGCGCGCCGGCAAGATCCGCTACTGGGGCCTGTCCAACTTCCGCGCCTGGCGCATGGCCGAGCTGGTGCATGGCGCGCGCCGCATCGCCATGCCTGGGCCGGTGGTGTGCCAGCCGTACTACAACCTGCTCAACCGCATGCCCGAGGTCGAGATACTGCCGGCCTGCGCGCACCATGGCCTGGGCGTGACGCCCTACAGCCCGGTGGCGCGCGGTGTGCTGACCGGCAAGTACCTGCCGGGCCAGGCGCCCGAGGCCGGCACGCGCGCCGGGCGTGGCGACCGGCGCATGGGCCAGACCGAGTTCCGCCAGGAGTCGCTGGCCATCGCGCAAACGCTCAAGCAGCATGCCGGCCAGCGCGGCGTGACGCTGGCGCAGTTCGCCACCGCCTGGGTGCTGGCGCACCGCAGCGTGAGCAGCGTCATCGCCGGCCCGCGCACGCTGGCGCAGTGGCAGGACTACCTGCCGGCGCTGGACTATCGGGTAACGCCCGAGGACGAGGCGCTCATCGACAGCCTGGTGGCGCCCGGCCACCCGTCCACGCCCGGCTATACCGATCCGGCCTACCCGCTTGAGCGGCGCCGGCCGTGAGCGGCTGCGCCCCGGAGGTCTGTGATGGACATCGCCGGCTGTGACGCGCAGCGCCTGCAGCTATTGCTGCAGCGCGAGATGCCGTTTGGCAAGCACAAGGGCAGGGTGATTGCCGACCTGCCGACCTGCCGGCCAACTACCTGCAATGGTTTGCGCGCGAGGGCTTTCCGCGCGGCGAGATCGGCCAGCTGCTGGCCTTGATGTATGAGATAGACCACAACGGCCTGCGCGGGCTGCTGGCGCCGCTGCGCGCCAGCCAGCCAGCAGGCCGTCAGCCGAAATAGCCGCGAAACAGGTTGCGCGCAATGCCGTGGGCCACGGTCTGCAGCTCGCGCGCCACCTCGGGCGCGAACACGCGCTCGGTGTGCTGGCCCCACAGGCGCAGCCAGACGGCGAAATGCTCGGGCGCGACGCCGTCCACGGCCATGTGCTTGCCGAATACGTCGCCCTTGAAGCTGCGCGTGCCCAGCGCCACGGTGCTCCAGAACTCCACCATGCGCTCCAGGTGCGTGTCCCAGTGCGCGCCAATGGCGCGGTCGAACAGCGGGCCCAGCTGGGCGTCGGCACGCACGTCGGCGTAGAACCCGTGCACCAGGTCGGTCAGGCCCTCGCGCGTGGGGATGTCCAGGGCGCTCATGCGCAGCCGCAGCCACCGCCGCCGCAGCCTTGCGGTTGCGCGGCCTGCTCGAATTGCGGGAACAAGATGTTGTTCTCCAGGTGGATATGGTTGATCAGGTCTTCGCGCAGCTGCGCCAGGCCGGTGTAGAGCGCGCGCCAGGTGTTGCAGGCGCCCATGGGCGGGGTGATATCGTTGGTCAGGCTGGCCAGGTGTTCCAGCGCCTCGCCATGGTCGTTGTGCTCGTGGCGCATCATGGCGATGGGCTGGCTCACGAAGCTGTTGCCGCCGGCGCGCAGCATGGGGAACAGCACGGCCTCTTCCTTGTGCATGTGCATGAGCAGCTCCTGCTCCATGGTCTCCAGCGCATCGGCCAGGCCATGCGGGGTGTTGGGGTTGTCGCGGTGCACGGCCTCCACGCGGCGCGCCATGCGGATCAGCTCGGGCAGCTGGGCGCGGTGCACCTCGTGGTAGCGCGCGATGATGTGCTCGACCAGCTCCGTGGGCGTGCCCAGGTCGGGCAGCTCGCTGGGGCGTTGCAGCGCCGATAGCTCATGCACCACGGCCTGCAGATCCAGGCCCTTGTCGCTGGCCGCCTGGTCCAGGCTGACATGGCCGCCGCAGCAGAAATCGAGCTTCAGACGGCGAAACACGGCAGTGGCGCCGGGCAGCTGCACGGCGATCTGGCCTATGGCCTGGCTGGGGTCAATGGTGCTGGCGTCGGCGATGGCGTTCATGGTGGGTTCCTAAAGATTCATTTAATCTGAATATTTTATTCTCTAAAATGCATCGGATGTGAATCTTTTGCCTTGCACCGTGGGAACCCCATGCGACTGACCCAGTGGACCGATTACGCGCTGCGCGTGCTGATGTACTGCGCCGCCTGCCAGGAGCGCGAGCAGCCCGTGACCATCAGCGAGGTGGCCGACGCACACGGCATATCGCGCAGCCACCTGACAAAAATCGTGCAGCAGCTGGCCATGCAGGGCCTGCTGGACACCACGCGCGGACGCGGCGGCGGCATGCGCCTGATGCGGCCGGCGCAGGAGATCAGCGTGGGCGCCGTGGTGCGCATGACCGAGACCGACTTCGACATGGTCGAATGCTTCAACGCCGAGCTGAACCAGTGCCGCATGAGCCAGCATTGCCGGCTGCAAAGCGTGTTGTCCACGGCGACACGCGCCTACCTGGCGGTACTCGACGGCCTGACCGTGGCCGACCTGGTGGCGCCGTTGGCTCCGGGCAAGGAAGGCGGCGCGGCGACGGGCCAGCCCGTGCGCTGGGTGCCCGGCCTGCCGCAGTCGGCGTGAAAAATGGGTTGAATACGGCTGCAGCCCTTGTGCACCAAGCGCAAACAGCTATTAATTAAATAGCATTCTCTGGCTCCAGCCATTGCCTTGCGGCCGCCATCACGCAGTGCGTGAGCCGCTCCAGCGCCGCTTGGGCGCTGCGCGGGTGGGTCCAGAACAGGGGCATGTCCAGGGCCATGCCGGGCAGCAGTTGCACCAGGCTGCCATGGGCCAGTTGCGGGCCAATCAACCCCGTGGGGTGTATGCCCCAGCCCATGCCCACCTCGCAGGCGCGCACATAGCCGAAGTTGGACGGCAGGAAATGCTGCGGCGCATGCGTGCGCGTGGCCAGGCCATGGGCCTGCAGCCATTGCTGCGGCAGGCGATCCTTGCGGTCGTAGACCATCACCGGCGCCTGCGCCAGGGCAGCGGCCGACACACCCTGGGCGAAATGCCGGGCGATGAAGCCCGGGCTGGCGGCCGCCACGTAGCGCATGCGCCCCAGCGGCCAGCTGTTGCAGCCGGCAATGCTGGCGCCGCTGGCGGTGACGGCGGCGACCACCTCGCCACGGCGCAGGCGCTCGGCCGTGTGCTCCTGGTCGTCCAGGCGCAGCTCCAGCAGCTCGGGGCCGCCGGCGGTGAAGACCGCCATGGCATCCATGAACCAGGTGGAGAGCGAGTCGGCGTTCACCGCCAGCTTCAGCGTGGGGGCGGGTGCATCGGGCAGCAGGCCGGGGTGGCTGCGGCGCAGCTGGTGCTCCAGCAGCGCCACCTGCTCCAGATGCAGGCACAGGCGCTGGCCGGCCTCGGTGCCGGTGCAGGGGCTGCCGCGCTGCACCAGCACCTGGCCCAGGCGCTCTTCGAGCTGCTTGACGCGCTGCGACACGGCTGAGGGCGTGACATGCAGGCGGCGCGCCGCGCGCTCGAAGCTGCCCTCGTGCAGCACGGTGGCCAGGGCCTCGAGACTGGTGTAGTCCAGCATGCAGAATTGCTAAATATCGTTTAGACAACTTAAGTATACGTAAACCATTGGCGGGCCTAGCATGCGGGCCATGTTCGATGCTGCTGTCCTCTCTTCATCCTGGCTCACGGGCTTTACCGTGTGTCTGTCGCTGATCGCCTCCATAGGCGCACAAAACCTCTACGTGTTGCGCCAGGCGGTGCAGGGTGAACATGTGCGCGCCTGCGTGGCCTGGTGCGTGGCCAGCGATGCGCTGCTGGTGGCCCTGGGCGTGGCCGGCATGGCGCGGCTGCTGGCCGGCGCGCCCACGCTGGCGCTGTGGCTGCGCCTGGGCGGCGCGCTGTTTCTGCTGGGCTATGGGCTGTTGGCCTGGCAGCGTGCGCTGTTTGCGGCCGATGCCGGCGTGCGGGCAGGCGGCGCGCGCGTGGCGCGCGGCTGGCTGGGTGTGGTCGGCGGCCTGGCGGTGATCACCCTGCTCAACCCCCATGTGTACCTGGACACGGTGTTGCTCATCGGCAGCATAGGCGCGCGCCACGAGGGCGCGCTCAAGTGGATCTTCGTGCTGGGAGCAGCCTGCGCCAGCCTGACCTGGTTTGCCTTGCTGGCCTGGGCCGGCCGGCGCCTGCAGGGCCTGTTTGCCCGGCCGCGCGCCTGGCGCCTGCTCGATGGCCTGACGGGCGCCATGATGCTGGTGCTGGCCTGGTGGGTCTGGCAGGGAACCTGAGGCGGCTCATCGTTATCCATCGGGACAGGCGCCACTGCGGGATTCACGCACCTGTTCAAAGCCGGAGCAAGGTGCTACAACGATCTCGCAGGGCTGGTCAGGCAATGCAGTTTTGCGGCACCGTCCGCTGCGGGCGTGTCGCCATAGGAGGCTCTTATGGATGCCATCAGCAACTTTGCCGCACGTTACGTCCGTCTGCGCGAAGAGGAGATGTCGATCGACGAATACCTCGCGCTGTGCCAGCGTGATCCCATGGCCTACGGCAGCGCCGCACAGCGCATGCTCACGGCCATTGGCGAGCCCGAGATGGTGGACACGCGCAGCGACCCGCACCTGTCGCGCCTGTTCGCCAACAAGGTCATTCGCCGCTACCCCGCGTTTGCCGAGTTCTATGGCATGGAGGACGCCATCGACCAGGTGGTGAGCTTCTTCCGCCATGCCGCCCAGGGGCTGGAGGAGCGCAAGCAGATCCTCTACCTGCTGGGCCCGGTGGGCGGGGGCAAGAGCTCGATCGCCGAGCGCCTCAAATACCTGATGCAGAAGGTGCCGTTCTACGCCCTCAAGGGCTCGCCGGTGAACGAGTCGCCGCTGGGCCTGTTCGACGTGGCCGAGGATGGCCCGGTGCTGGAGGAGCAGTTCGGCATTCCGCGCCGCTACCTGCAGCATGTGCTCTCGCCCTGGGCCGTCAAGCGCCTGGAGGAATACGGCGGCGACATCCGGCAGTTTCGCGTGGTCAAGCGCTACCCCAGCATCCTGCGCCAGGTGGCGGTTGCCAAGACCGAGCCGGGTGACGAGAACAACCAGGACATCTCCAGCCTGGTGGGCAAGGTGGACATCCGCAAGCTGGAGAACTTTGCCCAGGACGACACCGACGCCTACAGCTACTCGGGCGGCCTGTGCCTGGCCAATCAGGGCCTGCTGGAGTTCGTCGAGATGTTCAAGGCGCCCATCAAGGTGCTGCACCCGCTGCTCACCG
Source organism: Alicycliphilus sp. (assembly GCA_018054745.1). GTDB lineage: Bacteria > Pseudomonadota > Gammaproteobacteria > Burkholderiales > Burkholderiaceae_C > Alicycliphilus > Alicycliphilus limosus. Next base: position 13,878 of record JAGPIX010000029.1, on the reverse strand, counting down.
CCACGCAGGAGGGCAACTACAAGGGCACGGAGGGCTTTGGCGCGATACCGTTCGACGGCATCGTGCTCGCGCACAGCAACGAGAGCGAGTGGAAGGCATTTCGCAACAACCGCAACAACGAGGCCTTTCTGGATCGCATCTACATCGTCAAGGTGCCGTACTGCCTGCGCGTCTCTGAAGAGATCAAGATCTACGAGAAGCTGATCCGCGAATCGTCTCTGGCCCAGGCCATTTGCGCGCCCGGCACGCTGAAGATGATGGCGCAGTTCTCCGTGCTCACGCGCCTGAAGGAGCCCGAGAATTCCAGCATCTTCAGCAAGATGCAGGTCTACGACGGCGAAAGCCTCAAGGACACCGACCCGCGCGCCAAGAGCTACCAGGAGTACCGCGACTACGCCGGCGTGGACGAGGGCATGAGTGGCATCTCCACGCGCTTTGCCTTCAAGATCCTGTCCAAGGTTTTCAACTACGACAGCACCGAGGTGGCGGCCAACCCGGTGCATCTGATGTATGTGCTGGAGCGGCAGATAGAGCGCGAGCAGTTCCCCGCCGAGCTGGAGACCAAGTACACCGGCTACATCAAGGAATATCTCTCGCCGCGTTACGCCGAGTTCATAGGCAAGGAGATCCAGACCGCCTACCTGGAGAGCTACAGCGAGTACGGCCAGAACATTTTCGACCGCTACGTGACCTATGCCGACTACTGGATACAGGACAGCGAGTACCGCGACACCGACACCGGCGAGGTGTTCGACCGCAGCGCCCTGAATGCCGAGCTGGAGAAGATAGAGAAGCCCGCGGGCATCGCCAACTCCAAGGATTTCCGCAACGAGATCGTCAACTTCGTGCTGCGCGCGCGCGCCAACAACCAGGGCAAGAACCCGAGCTGGACCAGCTACGAGAAGCTGCGCCTGGTGATAGAGAAGAAGATGTTCTCCAACACCGAGGAGCTGCTGCCGGTGATCAGCTTCAACGCCAAGGCCAGCGCCGAGGATGCGCGCAAGCACGAGGACTTTGTCACCCGCATGGAATCCAAAGGCTACACGCCCAAGCAGGTGCGCCTGCTGTGCGAGTGGTACCTGCGCGTGCGCAAGAGCAGCTGAGCGCTTGGCGTTGTGCGTTTTGCGTCGGGCGGACTTCTCGCAAAACGCTCAACGCTCAACCTCTCCAGGGGTAACAGATGGCACTGCATATCATCGACCGCAGGCTTGCCGGCAAGAACAAGTCGGTGGGCAACCGCGAGCGCTTCCTGCGCCGCTACAAGGCGCAGATCGCCGAGGCTGTGCGCCGTGCCGTGTCCAAGCGCGATATTCGCCATATCGAGCAGGCCGAAAACATTACCATCCCGAAGAAGGACATCGGCGAACCGGTGTTCCACCATGGCACGGGTGGCATACGCGATACCGTGCATCCGGGCAACACCGAGCATGTGCGTGGCGACCGCATCGCCAGGCCCCAGGGCGGTGCCGGTGGCGCGGGCTCGCAGGCCAGCGACAGCGGCGAGGGCGAGGACGACTTCACCTTCACCCTGAGCCGCGACGAGTTCATGCAGCTGTTCTTTGAAGACCTGGCCCTGCCGCGCCTGCTGCGCACCCACCTGGGCGATACCCCTTTGTTTCGCACGCGCCGCGCCGGCTACAGCCGCGACGGCACGCCGCACAACCTGGCGGTGCTGCGCACCATGCGTGGCGCTTTAGGCCGGCGCATGGCATTGACCAAGGCGCCGCAGCGCGAGCTGCAGGTGCTGCAGCAGCAGCTCGACGAGCTTTTGACCCAGGACGACGGCACCAGCGAGGCCGTGGCCGAGCTGCAGCAGCGCATCGCCGCACTGCAGGCGCGCGTGGGCAAGGTGGCTTTTCTCGACCCCATAGACCTGCGCTTTCGCAACCGCATCAAGGTGCCCGTGCCCAGCAGCCAGGCAGTGATGTTCTGCGTGATGGACGTGTCCGGCTCCATGGATGAGGCGCGCAAGGACTTGGCCAAGCGTTTCTTCATCCTGCTGTACCTGTTTCTCACGCGGCACTACGAAAAGATCGACATCGTCTTCATACGCCACCACACCCAGGCCGCCGAGGTCAGCGAGGACGATTTCTTCCACTCCACCGAGAGCGGTGGCACCGTGGTCAGCAGCGCCCTGGTGCTGCTCGATCAGATCATGCGCGCGCGCTACTCCTCGCAGGACTGGAACATCTACGTTGCCCAGGCCAGCGACGGCGACAACTTCACCAACGACAGCGGCAACTGCCGCAGCCTGCTGGAGGAGAGGATCCTGCCCCTGGTGCGCTACTTTGCCTATGTGCAGGTGGCGCAGGAGGAGCAAAACCTGTGGCAGGAGTACACCCAGCTCGCCCCGCGGTTCCCGCAGTTCGCGATGCGCAAGGTGTCCGAGCCCGGGGAGATCTACCCCGTGCTGCGCGACCTGTTCAAGAAGGAGGGGGTGTCGGCATGAACCTCTCGCATTACCCCGCCCTGGCGCGCCGCACCGGTTCGCACCATGGCAAGCCGGGCGCCGCCGCGCAGCGCGCTGCGCGGGGCGTGCCGCGCTCCCTGCTGCCAGCGGGCAAGCGTCCGGCGTACCCCTTGCCCGACCCCAGCGACTGGACGTTCGAGCTGATAGAGCGCTACCACGCGGCCATCGCCGCCACGGCCGAGCGCTATGGCCTGGACACCTATCCGAACCAGCTGGAGGTGATCTCGGCCGAGCAGATGATGGACGCCTACGCCAGCGTCGGCATGCCGGTGGGCTACCGCCACTGGAGCTATGGCAAGGAGTTCCTGGCCACCGAGCGGCGCTACCGGCGCGGCCACATGGGGCTGGCGTACGAGATCGTCATCAACTCCAACCCCTGCATCTGCTATCTGATGGAGGAGAACACCACGGCCATGCAGGCCCTGGTGATCGCCCATGCGGCCTACGGGCACAACAGCTTCTTCAAGAACAACTACCTGTTCGGCATGTGGACGGACGCCGGCAGCATCATCGACTACCTGGTCTATGCGCGCGACTTCGTTGCCCAGTGCGAGGAGCGCCATGGCCTGGACACCGTCGAGCAATGGCTGGACTCCTGCCACGCGCTGGCCAACCTGGGGGTGGACCGCTACCACCGTCCGTCAAAGAAAAGCCTGGCGCGCGAGCGCGCCGAGCGCGAGCAGCGCGAGGCCTACGCCCAGCAGCAGGTCAACGTGCTCTGGCGCACCCTGCCGGCGCGCCCGGGCAAGGACAGTGCAGCCCAGGCCAATGAGCGCTTTCCCAAGGAGCCCGAGGAGAACATCCTGTACTTCATCGAGAAGAACGCCCCGCTGCTGGAGCCCTGGCAGAGAGAAATAGTGCGCATCGTGCGCAAGATCGCCCAGTACTTCTACCCCCAGCGCCAGACCCAGGTGATGAACGAGGGCTGGGCCACCTTCTGGCACTACACCCTGCTGAGCACCCTGTACGACGAGGGCTGGCTGACCGACGGCGTGATGATCGAATGGCTGTCATCGCACACCAACGTCATCTACCAGCCGCCCGCCGGGCACCGCGCCTACAGCGGCATCAACCCCTACGCCCTGGGCTTTTCCATGTACCAGGACATCCGGCGCATTTGCGAACACCCCAGCGAGGAAGACCGGCGCTGGTTCCCCGACATCGCCGGCACGCCCTGGCTGCCCGTGCTGCACCATGCCATGCAGAACTTCAAGGACGAAAGCTTTGTCGGCCAGTTCCTGAGCCCCAAGCTGATGCGCGACATGCGCCTGTTCTCCATTCACGACGACGCCAGCGAGCGCGAACTGCTGGTCAGCGCCATCCACGACGAGGACGGCTACCGCCAGCTGCGCCAGACCCTGTCGCAGCAATACGACCTGGGCGTGCGCGAGCCCAACATCCAGGTCTGGAACGTGAACCTGCGCGGCGACCGCTGCCTGACCCTGCGCCACACCCAGTACCAGGGCCGCCCGCTGGCGGCCGATGCGCTGGAGGTGCTCAAGCATGTGGCGCGCCTGTGGGGCTTTGGCGTACAGCTGGAAAGCGTCAGCGGCGACGGCGAGTTGCCGGTGCTGCTGCACAGCGTGCCGGCGCCGCCGGTTTGACACGCATGTGTTTTACAAGCCGAATTGCCTGACTATGGCACATATCGCAGAGGCCCCTCACCCCTCCCTCTCCCCAAAGGGGCGAGGGCGACCGGTTGCGCCGGCTTTACTCCCTCTCCCTCTGGGAGAGGGTTGGGGTGAGGGCTCGCGGCACAGTCTGAGGTATGTGCCTAATCAGGCCGAATTGGCCTGTAGCGCTTGCTGGTAAAGCGCTGAAAGCTATATAAATAGTAGCAAAAGTAACAACACTGCCCGTGGGCAGCGTTTTTTTAGTGGGGCGCGGGTGAGGGGCGCGCGGTCAGAACGCCGGCACCACGGCACCCTTGTACTTGTCCTGGATGAACTTCTTCACCTCGGGGGTGTGCAGTGCGTTCATCAGCTTGGCGATGTCGGCGCCATTGGCGCGGTCGCCGCGGGCGGCGACGATGTTGGTGTAGGGCGAGTCAGAGCCTTCGATGAACAGCGCGTCCTTGGTCGGATTGAGCTTGGCCTCGATGGCGTAGTTGGTGTTGATCAGCGCCAGATCGACGTCGGCCAGGGCGCGCGGCAGCAGCGGGGCTTCCAGTTCCTTGAACTTGAGCTTCTTCGGGTTCTTGGTGATATCGAGCGGCGTGGGCGTCAGGCTCTTGGGGTCTTTCAGCTCGATCAGGCCCTGCTTGGCCAGAAGGATCAGGGCACGGCCGCCGTTGGACGGGTCGTTGGGGATGGCGATGGAGGCGCCGTCCTTCAAATCCTTCACGTTCTTGATCTTGCTCGAGTAGGCGCCGAAGGGCTCCACATGCACCTTGCCATTGGGCACGATGACCAGGCTGGTCTTGCGATCCTTGTTGAAGCTGTCCAGGTAGGGCTGGTGCTGGAAGAAGTTGGCGTCCAGCTGCTTGTCCTCGACGGCCATGTTGGGCTGTACGTAGTCGCTGAATTCCTTGACCTGCAGCTCGACGCCCTGGGCCTTGAGCTGGGGCTTGATGAAGTTCAGGATTTCGGCGTGTGGCACGGCGGTGGCCGCGACCTTGAGCACATCGGCGGCCTGGGCGGAAAAGGCCAGGGCAGCGATCGCCAAGGCCGAGAGGGTTTGTTTGAACATCGAATGCAACCTTGTAGGGCAACAAAGAAAAACGCCCAGACCGGTTCGGTGTGGGCGCGGCGTACGGCGTAGTTTACGGGTTTGTACCAGGGGCTACGACGTAATTAAATTCATATCGATATAACGATGTGGTTTTTTATGTGGTCGTTCAGCGCAACACTTCCAGCAGCCGGTCCAGCCCACCCTGGTTGATGGCCACCTGGGCCTGGGTGCGTACCGCCGGCTTGGCGTGGTAGGCCACGGACAGGCCGGACGCATGCATCATCGGCAGGTCGTTGGCACCGTCGCCCATGGCGATGCATTCATCGGGCTCTATGCCCAGCAGCGATGCCACCTCCAGCAGCGTGCGGCGCTTCTCGGCCCCGTCGCAGATGTCGCCCCAGGCCTGATCGACCAGGCGGCCGGTGAGCTCACCGCAGTTGGTGCTGGAGCGCACCTCCAGCACGTTGGCGCGCACGAAGTCGATGCCTAGCTGTTCGCGCACGCGGTGGGCAAAGAAGGTGAAACCGCCCGAGACCAGCAGGGTCTTCAGCCCGGCCGCCTGGCAGGCGCGCACCAGTTCCAGGGCGCCGGGGTTGATGCGCAGGCGCTCGCTGTACACCCGCTCCAGATCGGCCATGGTCACGCCGCGGAGCAATGCCACGCGCTGGCGCAGGCTGTCCTTGAAGTCGGTGATCACGCCCTGCATGGCGGCCTCGGTGATGGCTGCCACCTCGGCCTTGCAGCCGACGAAGTCGGCGATCTCGTCCACGCACTCGATGTTGATCAGCGTGGAGTCCATGTCGAAAGCGATGAGCTTGAAGTTCTTAAGCGCCAGCGGCGGCTTGATGCCCTGCACGACAAGGCCGGGGGAGAGTTCGGTGGGGGTGTGAGACATAGCGGGCCAGGGTAAAGAAAGGAATTGTCGTTCAGGGCTTGGGCAGGTAGAGGTCATCCGACCAGGTCGCCAGCCACTCGGGCTTGAAGGCCACGAACACTGCGCACAGCATGCCGGTGATGACCGCGTCGCCCCAGGCCATGAGCCAGCGCGCCACCAGCGACAGCTGCTCGCCCACGCCCGGCAGCATATGGCCGGCCGATTGCGACAGGGTGCCGGCCAGGAAGATGCACAGCGCCGTGCCCAGAAAGCCGCGCCCCAGCACGTAGACAAAGATGCGCGCGCCGGTGAAGGCGCGCGTGGTGATCAGGCGGCGCATGAGCCAGCCCAGCAGCAGCGCCAGCGTGGCCGGCACCACGCCCTGCCAGACGGCCAGGCCCAGGGCGTCGGCCCAGCCCAGGCCGGGCGAGACCAGGCCGGCGATCAGCCCCACGGCCAGCAGTACCGGCACGGCCAGCGGCCAGCCCAGCGTCAGCAGCACCAGGCAGGCGCCCGACCATTGCAGCTGCAGCGGCATGTGGTGCAGCGTGGGCAGGGCCCAGGCCCAGGGCAGGACCACCAGGGCGGCCAGCAGCGGAGTCCACAGGGCAGAGGGCTTGCCGTGGCTTTCATGCACCAGAGGGCGCTGGCTGGCGAGCAGCCGCCAGGGTTGCAAAAATATGGCCGTAACCAGCGCCAGTAAAGCGATAGTAGCTTCTAAAAACATAGTGTATTTACGCTGCCACGGGGGCTGCAATCGGTTGCCCCAGGCTGCGCAGCACGTCGCGCACCAGCTGGGCGCGCTGCGCCGGCTCGGGCAGTTCACGCTCTATGCGCAGTTTTTCGTTGCCGGCCAGTTTGATGTGCTTGTTCTTCTGGATCAGTTGGATGATGTTCATCGGGTCGATCGGCGGCTGGGGCTTGAAGGTGACGGTGATCACGCCGGGGGCCGCATCCACCTTGACCACGCCGTAGGGCTGGGAGAGGACACGCAGGCGGTGCACGTCGATCAGCGTCTGCGCCTGCGCCGGCAGCTTGCCGAAACGGTCCACGATCTCTTCCAGCAGGCCGTCGATCTGGTCGCTGGTGCGCGCCGTGGCCAGCTTTTTGTAGAACGACAGGCGCAGGTGCACGTCGCCGCAGTAGTCGTCGGGCAGCAGGGCCGGGGCGTGCAGGTTGATGTCGGTCGCCGCCTGCATGGGTGCGAGCAGGTCCGGCTCCTTGCCGGCCTTCAGGCAACGCACGGCCTCGGCCAGCATCTCGTTGTAGAGCTGAAAGCCGACCTCCAGCATGTTGCCGCTCTGGTTCTCGCCCAGCACCTCGCCGGCGCCGCGTATCTCCAGGTCATGCATGGCCAGGTAGAAGCCGCTGCCCAGCTCTTCCATCTGCTGGATAGCGTCGAGCCGCTGCTGCGCCTGTTTGGTCAGGCCGTCCAGGTCCGGCACCATCAGGTAGGCGTAGGCCTGGTGGTGGCTGCGCCCCACGCGCCCGCGCAGCTGGTGCAGCTGCGCCAGGCCGAACTTGTCGGCGCGGCTGATCAGGATGGTGTTGGCCGATGGCACGTCGATGCCGGTCTCGATGATGGTCGAGCACAGCAGGATGTTGTAGCGCTGGGCGACAAAGTCGCGCATCACCTTTTCCAGCTCGCGCTCGGGCATCTGGCCATGGGCCACGGCGATGCGCGCCTCGGGCAATACTTCTTCCAGCTTCTGGCGCCGGTTCTCTATGGTTTCGACCTCGTTGTGCAGAAAGTAGCATTGCCCGCCGCGCTTCAATTCGCGCAGCACGGCCTCGCGGATCACGCCCTGGCCTTCGTTCCTCACAAAGGTCTTGATGGCCAGGCGGCGCTGCGGTGCGGTGGCAATCACCGACAGGTCGCGCAGGCCCTCCAGCGCCATGCCCATGGTGCGCGGGATCGGGGTGGCGGTGAGGGTCAACACGTCCACCTCTGCGCGAAACTGCTTCATCGCCTCCTTGTGGCGCACGCCAAAGCGGTGCTCCTCGTCGATGATCAAAAGGCCCAGGTTCTTGAACTGGGTCGATTCGCTCAATAGCTTGTGTGTGCCGACGACGATGTCCACCGTGCCGTCGGCAATGCCTTTCACGGCGGCCGTGATCTCCTTGCCCGAGCGAAAGCGCGAGACCTCGGCCACCTTCACCGGCCATTTGGCAAAACGGTCGGACAGCGTGCGGAAATGCTGCTCGGCGAGCAGCGTGGTCGGCGCCAGAAAGGCCACCTGCTTGCCACCCGTCACCGCGACGAAGCAGGCGCGCAGAGCCACCTCGGTCTTGCCAAAGCCCACGTCGCCGCAGACGAGGCGGTCCATGGGGCGCGGGCTGATCATGTCCTGCACCACGGCGTGGATGGCGGCGTTCTGGTCGGCGGTCTCCTCGAACCCGAAGTCGTTGGCAAACTGCTCGTAGTCCTGCGGGCTGTAACGGAAGGCATGGCCCTGGCGCGCGGCACGGCGGGCGTAGATGTTCAGCAGCTCGGCCGCGGCATCGCGCACTTGGCTTGCCGCCTTGCGCCTGGCCTTTTCCCACTGGCCGCTGCCCAGCTTGTGCAGCGGCGCCTCGTCGGCCGAGACGCCGGTGTAGCGGCCGATCAGCTGCAGCTGGCTCACGGGCACGTAGAGCACGGCCTTGTCGGCGTATTCCAGGTGCAGGAATTCCTGCAGGGCCGGGCTGCCGTCGGGGTTTTTCTGCCCCATATCCATGTGGATCAGGCCGCGGTAGCGGCCTATGCCATGCTGGCTGTGGACCACCGGGTCGCCCACCTTGAGCTCGGACAGATCCTTGATCAGCGCCTCGACATCGCTGGCCTGCTCCTGCTTCTTGCGCCGGCGCGTCGTGCTGCCGGTGGCGAACAGCTCGGTCTCGGTGACGAGATCCAGGCCGTCTTCGATCCAGGCAAAGCCGGTGGCCAGCGCCGCCGTGGCAATGCCCACGCGCTCGGCGCCCGTCTGTTGAAATTCGGCCAGCGAGTCGAAGGCCGGCGGGTTCAGGCCCGATGCGCGCAGAAAGTCCAGCAGGCTCTCGCGTCTGCCATCGGATTCGGCCAAAAGCAAGACCCGGTGCGCGCTGGATGCTATATGTTTTTGCAGTCTGGCGAGCGGGTCATCGGCGCCGCGCACCACGGACAGGTCGGGCAGCTTCTGGAAGCTGGCGTTGTCCTGCACGTCCTCCACACCCGGGCGCAGCGACAGCTGGGCATGCGGCTTGGCCTGGCCGTAGAACTGCTCGGCGGACAGAAACAGCGCCTCGGGCGGCAGCGTGGGGTGGTCCGGGTCGCCCTGGATCAGGCGGTAGCGCTCGCGCGTGTCCTGCCAGAAGCGCTGAAAGGCCGTCTCCAGGTCGCCGTGCAGCACCACCGTGGCCTGTTCGCCAAGGTAGTCGAACACCGTGGCCGTGTCGTCGAAGAACAGCGGCAGGTAGTACTCGATACCGGCGGTGGCCACGCCGTTGCCCATGTCCTTGTAGATGCGGCTGCGCGTGGGGTCGCCCTCCAGCAGCTCGCGCCAGCGCTGGCGGAACTTGCCCCGCGCCGCCTCGTCCATGGGAAATTCGCGCCCGGGCAGCAGGCGCACCTCGGGCACGGGGTAGAGGCTGCGCTGGCTGTCGGGGTCGAAGGTGCGGATGGAGTCGATCTCGTCGTCGAACAGATCCACGCGATAGGGCTGCAGCGAGCCCATGGGGAACAGGTCAATGAGCCCGCCGCGCACCGCGTATTCGCCATGGCCCACGACTTGAGATACATGCTGGTAGCCGGCCAGCGTCAGTTGCGCGCGCAGTTTGGCTTCGTCCAGCTTTTGCTTGACCTTGAAGTGGAAGGTGTAGCCGGCCAGGAAGGCCGGCGGCGCCAGGCGGTACAGCGCCGTGGTGGCGGGCACCAGTACCACGTCGGCCTCGCCTTGGGATATGCGCCACAGCGTCGCCAGGCGCTCGCTGATCAAGTCCTGGTGCGGCGAGAAGCTGTCGTAGGGCAGGGTTTCCCAGTCGGGAAACAGCGCGCAGCGCAGCTCTGGCGCAAAAAACGCCATTTCATCGATCAGGCGCTGGGCATCGGCGGCGTCCGCCGTGACGATGGCGGTGACGCGGCCGGCGGCCTTTTCGCGTTCGCCCAGGCGGGCCAGCAACAGGGCGTCGGCGCTACCCACGGGGCGGGGCAGGGTGAAGCGTTTTCCGGGGGAGAGTTTGGGCAGCTGCATGCGTGACGGTTGCCTGGATGGCTGCGCTGTGCGCGCAGGCAGGCGTGGGGCGTGAAGCGGCGATTCTAGAATGCCCACCCATGACCGACCTGCTGCCCAATCACAACCCTGCCCGCCATGTGCCTGGGCGCTTCTGGGCGCTGCTGCCCTGCGCGGGCACGGGTCAGCGCGCCCTGCGCGTGCAGCCTGGCGCGGGCGCGGTCCTGCCCAAGCAGTACCAAAGGGTCGCCGGTCAGCCCATGGTGCTGCACACGCTGGCGGCCTTTGCCGGCGTGGCCCGGCTGGCCGGCACGCTGGTGGCCGTGGCGCCGGGCGATGATTTCTTCAGCAGCCATGCGCACCCGGCCTTCTTCGCCCTGCCCTGCGGCGGCGCCACGCGCGCCGACACGGTGCTGGGCGGCTTGAAGGCGCTGCAGGCGCGCGGCGCGCAGGACGAAGACTGGGTGCTGGTGCACGACGCGGCGCGCTGCCTGGTGACCACGGCGCAGATTGACGCGCTTATCGACGCTTGCCAGGGTGACAGCGTTGGTGGCCTGCTGGCGCACAAGCTGGCCGACACCCTGAAGACCGCCAGCGACGGCCCGGGCGGCGTGCGCGTGGCCGCCACCGTGGACCGCAGCGACAAATGGCTGGCGCAGACGCCGCAGATGTTCCGCCTGGGTGTGCTGCTGCGCGCGCTGGAGCAGGTGGGCGCTGCCGCCACCGACGAGGCCAGCGCCATCGAGGCCATGGGTCTGCGCCCGCGCCTGGTGCCGGGCGGCGCGCAGAACTTCAAGGTCACCTACCCGGAGGACTTTGCCTTGGCCGAGGCCGTGCTGGCCCAGCGCCTGCATGGCGGTACCCTGGACAGGTTTGGTGGCCAGCGTGGCCTGGCCGCCAGTGAGGCGATCAACCCCTTTTTTGCGCGCGCGACGCAGCGCTAGGAACAGCGATGGATTTCAGGATTGGCGAGGGTTGGGACGTGCATGCCCTGGTGCCCGGGCGGCGGCTGGTGTTGGGCGGGGTGGACATTCCCCATGGCATGGGCCTTCTCGGGCATTCGGATGCCGACGTGCTGCTGCACGCCATCACCGATGCCCTGCTGGGCGCGGCGGCGCTGGGCGACATAGGCAGTCATTTCCCCGACAGCGATGCGCGTTTCAAGGGCGCGGATTCGGAGGTGCTGCTCACCGAGGCGGCACGCCGCGTGCGCGACAAGGGCTATGCCATTGCCAATGTCGACAGCACCGTGGTGGCCCAGGCGCCGCGCCTGGCGGCCCATATCCCCGCCATGCGCGAGCGCATCGCCGGTGCCCTTGGGCTGCAGCTGGATCAGGTGAACGTCAAGGCCAAGACCGCCGAGCGCCTTGGCCCCGTGGGCCAGGGCCTGGCCATGGAAGCGCGCGCCGTAGTGCTGCTGCACCGCCACTGACCACTCACCACTAAACCGGCCTCTTGGGCAGGCGCGACTTGGGCGGCAGGTGGCGTTTGACCTGCGGGCGCTGCAGGCGCTGCTCGGGGCTCTGGCCGTCCTCCAGGTCGGTGGCGCGTTGCAGCTGGATATGGGCCACCAGTCCGCCCGAGGCCGAGTTGGCCAGCGCGAAGATGCCACCCATGCGCTGCACGGTCTTGTCCACGATGGACAGGCCCAGCCCCGCGCCGGCGGCGGCCGTGCGCGCCGCGTCGCCACGGAAGAACGGCTTGGTCAGGTTGGCCAGCTGCTCCGATGGTGCGCCCGGGCCATGGTCGCGCAGCTTGACCAGCACCCATTTCTCACGTGCCTTGGCGGCAATGTCCACGGTGGTGATGCCGGTCTCGCGGTTCTTGCCATAGCGGCGGGCGTTTTCCAGCAGGTTGGAGATCACGCGCGCCAGCTCCACCTCGTCGGCCATGACGATCAGGTCTTCGGGCACGTTCATGGTGATCTGCAGTTCGCGGTGATCCTGCACGGCATACACGCAGGACGACACCACGCCATGCAGGTTGACCGGGTTGAGTGCCACGGTATCGGGGCGGGCGTAGTCCAGGAACTTGTCGATGGTGGCGTCGAGCTGCACGATGTCGGCCACCATATGCTCGCGCGCCACGTCGTCATTCACGCTCATCTCGGTCTCCAGGCGCAGGCGCGCCAGGGGCGTGCGCAGGTCGTGCGAGATGCCGGCCAGCATTACGGCGCGGTCCTGCTCCAGCTTGGCGAGCTTTTGTGCCATGCGGTTGAAGCCGATGTTGACCTCGCGGATTTCGCTGGTCACGGCCTCTTCGTCCAGCGCGCCGGCGGCAAAGTCGCCGTCGCGCACGCGGTTGGCGGCGTCGCTGAGCTGCTTGAGCGGGCGGTTGATCAGGCGCGCGATGATGGCTGCTCCGGCCAGCGACAGCGCACCCACGATGGACAGCCAGATCAGCCAGGTCTTGCCGCCGGCGGCGGTGAGGCGCGAGCGATCCATCAGCAGCCAGTTGGGGTCGCCATTGATGGTGAAGCCCACCCACAGCCCGGCCTCGCCATTCACGCTGCTGGCCACAATGGTGCCCGGGCCCAGGCGCCGCGACAGCTCCTCGGTCAGGCGCTGGCCCAGGGCCGATGGCTCCAGCAGCTGAAACTTGTCGCCGGGCTCGCGCGGCAGGATGCGCATGCCCTCCTGGTCGGCCATGGTCTTGAGCAGCGACACGCGCGCAATGGCGTCCGAGTGCACCAGCGCCGCGCGGCTGAGGTTGACCATGGAGGCGATCTGCTGCGCCGACTGCAGCGTGCGCGGCTCCAGCTCCAGCGCGCGCAGGGTTTGCAGCCAGGCCAGCATGCAGCCCACCAGCAGCAGCCCCAGCAGGAAGAAGGTGCGCCAGAAAAGATTCAGCCCCACGCGTGAACGCGGGGGGCCTCGTCTGGTGGAAGCCTCCAGTGGCGCCGGGCTGGTGGCGTCTGGGGGCACGTCGTGGGTGGCGCTCATGGCTGTGGTGGCTGGCAATGCAAGATGGCGGACGCGGCCCGTCGGGGCCTGGCGTCCATCCGTTCAGAAATGGTGCGGGCCTGGAGGGCTTAGCTCGTGCCGTCCGGCACGAACACATAGCCCACGCCCCACACGGTTTGAATGTAGCGTGGCGCTGCCGCGTCCACCTCGACGAGCTTGCGCAGGCGCGAGATCTGCACGTCCAGGCTGCGGTCGAAGGGCTCGAACTCGCGGCCGCGCGCCAGCAGGGCCAGCTTTTCGCGCGACAGCGGCTGGCGCGGGTGGCGCACCAGGGCCTTGAGCATGGCGAACTCGCCCGTGGTCAGCGGCAACTCCTCGCCATTCTTCTGCAGCGCGCGCGTGCCCATGTCGAAGGTGAAGGGGCCGAAGGTCACGACCTCGTTGTCGCCCGAGGGCGCGCCCGGCGCCTCCTGCGGCGGGCGGCGGCGCAGCACGGCGTGGATGCGCGCCAGCAGCTCGCGCGGGTTGAAGGGTTTGCCAAGATAGTCGTCGGCGCCCACCTCCAGGCCGACGATGCGATCCACGTCCTCGCCCTTGGCGGTGAGCATGATGATGGGCGTGCGGTCGCTGGCGGCGCGCAGGCGCCTGCAGATGGACAGGCCGTCCTCGCCGGGCATCATCAGGTCGAGCACGATCAGGTCCACCGTCTCGCGCAGCAGGATGCGGTTGAGCGCCTTGCCGTCTTCCGCCACCATGACCTCGAAGCCTTCCTGC
>JAGPIX010000120.1 GCA_018054745.1 Alicycliphilus sp. | reverse complement strand
GGCGCGGGCTTTTACGTCAACGCCACCGAGGCGCCCTGGGCCGCGCACTACCGCATGCAGGACTACGTGGCCGATGAGTTGCCGGCGCTGATCGAGCAGCACTTTGCCGCCACCGATGCGCGCTCCATCTTCGGCCACAGCATGGGCGGGCATGGCGCGCTGGTGACGGCGTTGCGCCATCCCGGGCGCTATCGCAGCGTGTCGGCGTTTGCGCCCATCGTCGCGCCGTCGCAGGTGGCCTGGGGTCAGAAGGCGCTTGCCACCTATCTGGGCGACGACCCCAAGGTGTGGGCTCAATGGGACGCGGTGGCGCTGATCGCCAGCGCCCGCGAGCGCCTGCCGCTGCTCGTCGATCAGGGCGACGCGGATGAGTTTCTGAACAACCTGCGCCCCGACCTGCTGCAAGCCGCCTGCGCCAAAGCCAGCCACCTGCTGACGCTGAACCTGCGCGCGGGCTACGACCACAGCTACTACTTCATCGCCAGCTTTTTGGCCGACCACTTTGCGCACCACGCGCGGGCGCTGCGCGGCCAAAATGGCTGAAAAGCGGCGTTTTTAAGCATTGAATCGGCCCGCAGCGCTTATTCAGCAAGCGCAAACAGCTATTAAATAGCTTACGCGCGGGCGTGCCGGGCTTCGACGCAAGGCACTTGACGCCAGTGCTACGGCCCGGCACCGAATGCGCCGAGCACCACCGCGATAAGCACGATGGCGACGAGCGCCGCAGCGAGCGCGATGCTGATCTGAAACACGATCGCACCCGCGCCAAGCGCGGCGGCGGCGGCGGCGAAGCGCCAGGGCTCGCGCGCCACGAAGGAAATCGCGGCGAGCACCAGGGCCAGCGCGCCCAGGGTGGCCGCCGCCACCGAAAACACGCGGTACCAGTCGGTCTTGCGCGCGGGCTCCTGATATTCGACGCCCCGGACTGTTGCGACAACACGGTCCTTGATCTGCTGCGCCGCTTCCACCACCGTCTTGTCGATCGGCTCGGGCGGCACCATCATCGGCAACACCCAGATGGGAAGAATCGCGGCCAGCAGCGCCAGACAACCGAACAAGGTTCCGATGGCTCCGAACCAGTGGGTCTTCGATGCAGTGGTCATGGGCGGGTCCAAGCGTCTCAGTTTGGCCTGCCGTGTCGCGTTGCGACCTCGGCGCCTTGGCGACGCTCTGGTGCTGCTTGGCTGCCAGGCTGACGCCACCATGGGCGCCGGAAACATCGAACGCGCTCGCCATCCTACCGCGATTGCTGAACAAGCGAACAGCTGAACCGATTGTGGCGCAGCGCTGGTATCGCGTGTCGTACCGCCCGCGCGCAGACCCGAGCGCCCAGCCTGGAGGCGCTTGACATGGGTCAGTTGTGATCTAGAATGAGAGTGATTCGCATTAAGGCATGATTCGACGCCTGTCACGAACCGCCAAAGACTAACCCCCAGGGAGTTTCCATTGCCGCCTGAAACGAGAAATGCCGCCGCGCAGCGCGGCGCACGCGCGCGCGCGCCCGCCACATGGCCACTCACCGCGATCGCGGCGCTGCTGGCAAGCGGCCTGGTGTCGGCGCAGCCGGCGCAGGCGCCTGCTGACACCGCCCTGGCCCAGGCCAACGCGCCGGCGGCGGGCGAGTTGCCGCCGGTGGTGGTGACCGGCACACGGTCGGAGCGCGAAGTCAAGGAGGTGCCGGCCACGATCGAGTCGATCACGGCCGAGCAGATCGAAGAGCGCCAGATCACCGACATCCGCGAGGCGGCCGAACTCATTCCCAATGTGTCGGTGGAGCGGCGCTCCAACCGCATGAGCCTCGCCGGCGGCCTGACCGACGGCCGTTCGGGCAACGCAGGATTCAACATCCGCGGCCTGGACGGCAACCGCGTGCTGATGCTGGTCGATGGCATTCGCGCGCCGCGCAGCTACAGCTTCGGCGGCTCCAGCCGCGACAACGTCGATTTCGGGCTGATCGAGCGGGTCGAGATCATCAAGGGCCCGTCCTCGGCGCTCTACGGCTCTGACGGCATCGGCGGCGTGGTGCAGCTGTTCACGCGCGATCCGGCCAGCTACCTCAAGGGCGGCAAAACCTTTGGCGGCGAGGTCGGCGTGGGCTACGAGGGTGAGAGTAACGCCCGGCGCGTGGGCGCCACGCTGGCCGGCCAGGCCGGGCCGGCGCTGCAGTGGCTCGTGTCGGGCAGCTTTGCGCGTGCCCATGCGCTGGAAAATCGGGGCGACAACTTCAGCGCCTCGCCCTTGCGCACCGCGCCCGATCCCGAACGCGGGCGCGACCAGGCGCTGCTGGGCAAGCTCGTATGGACGCCCAACGCCTGGCAAAAACATGTCTTCACCGGCGAATATGTCGACAAAACGACGAAACTCGATCTGTTGTCGCAATACGGCGCGGTGTCGCGCGGCGTCACCACGACCAGCGCGCGCGGCGCCACCGACAACGGGCGCCACCGCCTGAGTTGGCAGGGCCGGTTCGATCTGGGCGCAAGCTGGGTCGACACGGTGCGCACCACGCTGGCCTACCAGCGCTTTCGATCCGAGGAGCACTACGAGAACACCCGCCGCGGCCTGGCCGGCCAGGTGCGCAACACGCTCGACCATGAGAACACGCTGCAGGCCAACGTGCAGATGGAGAAAACCCTGCGCGGCGGCGCGCTGGCGCACAAGCTCACCTGGGGGCTGGATGCCACCCGCATCGGCGCCGACAACCTGCAGACCGGCGTGACGCCGCCCGCAGGCGAGGCGTTTCCGCTCAAGCGCTTTCCCGACACCACCGAAACCAGCTACGGCCTGTTCGTGCAGGACGAAATCATCGGCAACGGCTGGAGCGTGATTCCCGGCTTGCGCTGGGACCGCTACAAGATCAGCGCCGACAGCGTCGGCTTTGCCGGCACGGCCACCTCCAAATCGGGCTCGGCCCTGTCGCCGCGGCTGGGTGCCACGCTGGATCTGGGCAGAGACTGGACGCTGTACGGCCAGTACGCCAGCGGTTTTCGCACGCCCGGCGCCGACCAGCTCAACCGCTTCTTCGAGAACCCGATCGGCTTTTACCGCACGGTGCCCAATCCCAACCTGAAGCCGGAGAAGGCGCAGCACGTCGAGTTCGGCATCAAGGGCCGCGGCGAACAATGGTCGCTGGGCGTGGCGGTGTTCCATGGCCGCTACCGCGACTTCATCCTCGACAACCAGACTGTCGCCGGCACCGGGCAGCCGGGCGATCCGCTGGTGTTCCAGGCCATCAATATCGGCAACGCCACCATCAGTGGCTTCGAAGTGGCGGGCGAATACCGCCTGGCGCGCGACGCCTCCGGCGGGCAATGGTCGTTCCCGGCCGCGTTCGGCATGGCGCGCGGCAAGGACCGGGACACCGGCGCGCCGATCAACACCATCCAACCTGCGCGCCTGAACCTGGGCGTGCGCTACGCCCAGCCGGCCTGGAGCGTGCGGCTCGATGTGACGCACCGCATGGCCAAAAAAGCCAGCCAGGTGGACGACACCCTGGCGCCCGCGGCGTCGCAGTTCCTGCCGCGTTCGTCCACCACGCTGGATCTGGGCGGCCAGTGGCGCGTATGGCGCGACGGCAGCGGGCGCGAGCTGCGCCTGACTGGTGCCATCCACAACCTCACCAACCGCAAGTACTGGCGCTGGAGCGATGTGCAGGGGCTGGCCGCCAACCTGCCCACGATCGACGCCTGGAGCCAGCCCGGCCGCAGCGTCAGCGTGTCGCTGGTGGGCCGTTTCTAGATTTTTTGCCAAGGAAGAAAACCATGACCGACATGACCCACGATCAGATCCGCCAGCGCTTTGCCCAAGAGCGCGCCAACGGCAAGCGCGCGCGCGACGCGGCGCACGCCATCGGCATCTCGGAAGGCCAGGCCGTGGCCGCCCACGTCGGCGCCCCGGCCGGCGGGCCGCAAGCGCGCGTGATGCAGCGCGACTGGGTGGCGCTGCTGCAGGCACTTGAGCCCTGCGGGCCGCTGCTGGCACTGACGCGCAACGAAACCACGGTGCACGAGAAGACCGGTGTGTACAAGAATGTGTCGGGCACCAGCCATCGCATGGGCATTGCGCTGGGCGAGGAGATCGATCTGCGCCTGTTCTTCGCCCGCTGGCACGCCTGCCTGGCGGTGACGGAACTGGCCGCCAACCCCGGCAATCGGGTCGAGCCCAGTTTGCAGTTCTTCGACCCGCACGGCCTGGCGATCCACAAAATCTACGTGCGCGAAGGCACCGATCTGGCCGCCTGGCACGCCGTGATCGATCGCTTTGAAGACAAGACGGGCGAGCCCGTCACGTTCACCCCTGCTGCGGCACCCGCCGCGCCGCGCGCCGACAGCGCGGTGGACAAGGACGCGCTGCTGCGCGACTGGGCGGCGATGGAAGACACGCACGACTTCTTCGGCCTGCTGAAGATGCACGAGGTCGAGCGCCAGCAGGGTTTGCGCCTGGCCGAGGGCCGCTTCAGCTACCAGCTCACGACCGAGGCGGTGCGCGCCCTGCTGCTGAACGCGTCGCTGGAGGGCACGCCCATCATGTGCTTCGTGGGCAGCGGCGGCTGCACGCAGATCCACTCCGGCCCGGTCAAGCGCATCGAGCCGATGGACATCCGCGGCACGCAATGGCTCAACGTGCTCGATCCGGGCTTCAACTTGCACCTACGCGAAGACGCCATCGAGCGCGTCTGGGTGGTCGAAAAGCCCACCACCGACGGCGTGGTGACGTCGGTCGAGGCGTTCGACGGCGCGGGCGAGCTGATGGCGATGTTCTTTGGCGTGCGCAAGCCCGGCCTGCCCGAGCTGGAGGCCTGGCGCGCGCTGGTGCGCGAGTTGCCGCGGCGCGACCGGGCGACGGCGGCGGCCTGAAGCGATGCACACCGCCACGACAGGGGCGCCGCGATCGCGCACGCGGCGCGCGGCGCTGGCCGGGCTCGGCGCCCTCGCGCTCAGTCCATGGTCGCGGGCACAGCCCAAGGGGGCGCCGCGCCTCATCACGCTGGGCGGCTCGATCACGGAGATCGTCTACGCGCTCGGCGCCGAGGCGCAACTGGTTGGCACCGACAGCACCAGCTTCTACCCGCCGGCCGCCGCGAAGACGCCGAAGGTGGGCTACTTTCGGCAGCTGTCGGCCGAGGGCATTCTGTCGCTGCGCCCCGACGTCATCGTCGGCACCGACGACATCGGACCGCCTGCGGTGATCGACCAGGTGCGCAGCGCGGGGGTCAAGGTGGAGCTAGTCAAGGTCGACCACAGCTGGGGCGAGGTGCAGCGCAAGCTGCAGGCCGTGGGCCGCGCCTGCGGGCGCGAGGCGTCGGCGCGCGAACTGCAGGCCAGGCTGGATGAGCAGTGGCGCGCCGTGCAGGCGGAAGTGGCGGCTTTCCAGGGTCCCAGGCCGCGTGTGCTGTTCATCCTGGCGCATTCGCAGACACCGCGCGTGGCCGGCGCCGGCACCGCCGCCGACGCCATGATCCGCTTCTTCGGCGGCATCAACGCCATGCAGGGTTTCGAGGGCTACCGCGCCCTGACGGCAGAAAGCCTGGCGCAGGCCGCGCCGAACGTGATTCTCACCACCGACCAGGGGCTGCAGGAGCAAGGCGGCGCCGACAAGTTCTGGCACCGGCCCGAACTGGCGTTGGCGCCGGCCTACAAGAGCCGCGCGCTGGTCACGCTGGATGCGCTCGAGCTGATCGGCTTCGGCCCCAGGTTGCCGCAGGCGGTGCGCACACTGCACCAGCGCGTGGTGCTGCGCGCCGGTGCATGAGTCGGCCGTGAGCGCCGTCCTCGACCCGCCCGCGCCTGCGCGCAAGGGCTGGCGCTGGCCGTCCGGCGTGACCTGGCGCCAGCCGATGACGGTGTGGACGCTCGGCAGCCTGCTGCTGCTGCTGACGCTCGTCTGGGCCGCGGGCCGGGGCGCCTACGCCATCGATCCGCAATTGCTGCCGGGCATTGTGTGGCGTGCTGTCAGTGGCCGGGGCGACGGCAGCACGGCGTCGCTGGTGTTCGCCCACATCCGGCTGCCGCGTCTGCTGCTCGGTCTGGCGGCCGGCGCCGGGTTGGGCGTGGCGGGCGCGCTGATGCAAGGCTTGTTTCGCAACCCATTGGCCGACCCCGGACTGATTGGCGTCAGCAGTGGCGCGGCATTGGCGGCGGGCGTCGCGATCGTGCTGGGCGCGCAGTTCTGGCCCGAGCTGCCGCGCGCACTGGGCAGCTGGCCGCTGATCCTGGCGGCCTTCGCGGGTGGGCTGGCGGTGACGATGCTGATCTATCTGCTGGCGCAGACCGGCGGCGGCACGCACGTGGCGCTGATGCTGCTGGCGGGCGTGGCCGTGAACGCGCTGGCCGGCGCCGGCATCGGCTACCTGAGCTACGTCGCCACCGACGAGCAGCTGCGCAGCCTGCAGTTCTGGCTGCTGGGCAGTCTGGGCGGCGCGCGCTGGAGCACGGTGCTGCCCGTGCTGCTGTTCAGCGCACTCACTCTGCTGCTGGGCCTGGGGCTGGCGCGCACGCTGAACGCGCTGGCGCTGGGCGAGGCGCAGGCGGTGCTGCTGGGCGTGCCGGTCGAGGCGCACAAGCGCTGGTGCATCCTGGGCGCGGCGATGGCGGTGGGTGCGGTGACGGCGACCACCGGCATGGTCGGATTCATCGGCCTGGTGGCGCCGCACATGGTGCGCCTGGTGTTCGGGCCGGACCATCGCCTGGTGGTGCCGGGCTCGGCCCTGCTGGGCGCCGTGCTGGTGTTGATCGCCGACAGCCTGGCGCGCACGGTGGCGGCGCCGGCCGAGCTGCCGCTGGGCGTGCTGACGGCGACGCTGGGCGCGCCGTTCTTTCTGTTTCTGCTGCGCGGCATGCGCTCGCGGCTGCCGGTATGAGCGACGCGACGAACGTTGCGGGCGCGTTGGCGGTGAGTGAGGCTGGAGTGCGCGTCGGCGCGGCCGTACTGCTCGAGGGCGTGACGGCGCGCTTCGCCCCGGGCCGGGTGACGGCTCTGCTCGGACCCAACGGCGCCGGCAAGACCACGCTGCTGCATCTGCTGGCCGGCCTGAACCGGCCCAGCCGCGGCCAGGTGCTGCTGGGCGGGCGGCCGCTGGCCCAATGGCCGACGGCGCTGCTGGCGCGCACGCGCGCCATGATGGCGCAGCACAGCACGCTGGCGTTCGACTTTCGGGTCGAGGAAGTGGCGGCGCTAGGGCGCCACCCGCACCGCCGCCAGCCCGCGCGCCAGGAGGCGCAGATCGTGCCCATGGCGCTGGCGCTGGCCGATGCGGCCCATCTGATGGGTCGTCGTTTTGGCAGCCTGTCGGGCGGTGAGCAGGCGCGCGTGCATCTGGCGCGCGTGATGGCGCAGCTGTGGGAGCCCGTGACCGATGCCGCGGGCCGGCCGCTGGCACGCTGGTTGCTGCTCGACGAGCCGATCGCGGCGCTCGATTGGTCGCACCAGATGCAGCTGATGGACACCGTGCGGCGCTGGGCGCACGCGCAGGGCGCGGGCGTGGTCGCCATCGTGCACGATCTGAACATGGCGCTGCGCTATGCCGACGACGCGCTGGTGCTCTCGCGCGCGCGCGTGGCGGCGCAGGGTGCGTGTGCGCCCACGCTGACGCCGGCTCTGGTGCAGCAGGTGTGGAACGTGCAATGCCAGCGGCTCGAACTGGGCGACGAGGTGCCGCGGCTGGTGGCCTGACGGGTGCAGCGGGCCGGCAGCCCAACGCCGCCGTGCGATGCGCTCGGAGCTCAGTGTCGCTCAGCGCTGGGTGCCGTTCGCGCTGCGCCGAGGGCTGCCGCATCCACCGGCACTGCGGGCGCTGCGCGCGTGTTGGCGGCTGCGGCGCTTGCGGGCGCGCGGCTGGACGGCGCCCAGGCGGCGCTCAATACTCCCAGCACCAGCAGGGCAACAAAAACAATGGCAAGCACGCGCGTCCCATTCATGGCGCCTCCCTGACTTCATTGATCGCGACGCAGCAATTTGATCGCGCCCGCGCCCGCCGCGCCATCGGCCAATGGTTAGAGTCGCAGGCTCACAACATGAACAAAATACACGCCCAGCGCTTGCGGATAAAGCGCCAGTAGCTACAAATATAATAGCATCAATCGAGCAGCCCCGGGTAGCTCGTATAGCCCTGGGCGCCGCCGCCATACAGCGTGTCGCGGTCCAGCCCCTGGTACGGGCCGCCGCGGCGCATGCGCTCGGTGAGGTCGGGCATGCTGATGAAGGCCTTGCCAAACGCCACCAGATCGGCGCGGCCGGATGCGACCGCGTCTTCGGCCATCAGCGGGTCGTAGCCGTTGTTGACCATCCAGGCGCCGCGCCCGC
>JAGPIX010000028.1 GCA_018054745.1 Alicycliphilus sp. | reverse complement strand
CTGGACTTGCTCGGAGCGCGCGTTGACCAAGCGTGGTTTTCAGTCCATAATTATGTCCATCTCGGTTCGCCGAGTGCGGAAAACTCGTTATCAATCAACGAGTTGGGAACACGATGATGTTCCCTTCACCCGCTCCATAGCACCTTCCTGCCTTTGTCTGCAGGGCCCCCCTCTCCCAAACCGGCTCAGCCAAGACTCGCCAGTGCACGCAGCTGCAGGCGGCTTGCAAAATCGCGCGCCTGGCCCGTCACTGGATCTGTGAATGACAGGGTGCGCGCCAGCAGCTGCAGCGGGTTCGAATAATCACCTTCGGGCGGGTCGTTCACCTCAGGATAGAAGCCATCACCGCACAGGGGCAGGCCCAGCGCCGCCATGTGCACGCGCAGCTGGTGGCGCTTGCCGGTGATGGGCTCCAGGCGATAGCGGGCCCACGGCCCCTCCTGCTCCACGACGGCCATGGCAGTGATGGCGTTGGGCGTGCCCGGCACCTCTTGCATGCGAAAGAAATGGCCGAGCTCCTCCAGGCGACTTTCGTGCACGCGTGGCAGCGGCAGGTCTGCCCGCCAGGGGGCGACGGCCTCGTACACCTTGCGCACCGCGCGCTCCCGGAACAAGGCCTGATACATGCCACGCGTGGCCCGCTGCACCGAGAACAGCACCAGCCCTGCGGTATCGCGGTCGATGCGGTGCACGGGCGAGAGTTCGGGCAGGCCCAGGCGGCGCTTCAGGCGCACCAACAGGGTTTGCTGCAGGTAGCGGCCGGCGGGTACCACCGGCAGGAAATGCGGTTTGTCGGCTACCAGGATGTGTTCGTCCTGGTAGAGCACCGTCTCTTCAAACGGGATGGGTGTTTCGCTGGGCAGTTCGCGATAGTAGTAGTAGCGCAAACCCGGCGTGCAGGGGCTTTGCGCGGTGGCGGCAACGCCTTGCTCGTCAACCACTTCGCCGGCACCAAGCCGGCGCAGCCAATCTGCGCGCGAGACGGCTGGCAGGCGCTGCACCAGAAAGTCCAGCAACAGCCCATGCACGATCGAAGGCAGCACCACGCAACTGGGATTCACGCCATCGCGCATGGGCAGCACGCGGGGGTCGTGCCGGTTGTGCATGTCAATTCCGAGTGGGCACGGTCACCTGTATGCAAAGCCCCTGGCCCTGCAGGCCGGGCAGCAGCTGCAGCCGCCCGCCGGCCTTGGCGGCGCGCTGGCGCATGCCGGCCAGGCCATGGCCGGCGTCCTGTCCGTTGAGCGCCGCGGCCGGAAGGCCCTTGCCGTTGTCACTGACCTGCAGCTGCCAGGCGCCGCCTGCGCCATCCTGCACATGCTGCAGCGCTATGGCCACGGCCGTGGCACCCGAATGCTGCAGCACGTTGCTCGCGGCCTCTTGCACGATGGCGGTGAGTTCGCGCGCCGGCGCGCCCATGGGCATGGCGGCAGCGCCCGCGAAGGCCACGTCCCACTGCAGCGTGATGCCACGCTGGTTCAGCGATGGCTGAATGCGGTGGCGCAGGCGGGCCAGTCGGTCGATGAGAGCGTCGTCATCCCCGTCCATGGAATCGACCAGCAGGCGCACGTCCAGCAGGCAGTGCTCCAGCGCCTTGACCAGCGGCTGCATGCTTGGATTGTGTGCATCCACCATGGCCATGGCATGTACCAGCTGCGAGCCGACCTGATCATGCAGATCGCGCGCAATGCGCTGGCGCTCCTGCCTGAGCTCATGGCTGGGACGCGCGCTGCGCCGGGGCCGCCATTGCAGTGCCCGCGGCAGCTGCAGCAGGATCAGCACGCCCAGCAGAATGGTCGTCACCAGATTGAAAAGCAGCCAGTAGTGACTTGCACCCGAAGGCAGGTTGGTGAAGACCAGGAGCAGGTTGGCACACAGCTGTATGAACCAAAGCGCGGCGCAGGCCAATGCATACGCCGGCGGGCGGGTGCGAAACATGATGTCCTTCTAATCTATGCACCCACAAGGCACCCGCGCCTTGTAACTGCCTTGACCGCGAAAGTTGGCCACAAAATGCAACGTGTGCGAGGTACCTGCCGGCACCCGAGGGGTGGGTTTCCTCTCACGCTCTCAGAACAGGCCCCGCAGCGAGGCAAAGCGCACCGCCTGGGCGCGGGTGCGCACCTGCAGCTTGCGGTAGATGTTCTTGATGTGCGTGTTCACCGTCAGGGCGCTGATCTGCAGCTGGGTGCCGATCTCGGCACTGGTGTAGCCGCTGGCAACCATGCGCAGCACCTCTTTTTCGCGCTGCGACAGGCGCTCTGGCTCGTGCTCTGCAGTGGCCTGCACAGGTGCCTGCGCTTCGGGTGCTGCGGCTGCTGGCGCCGCGGGCGCGCCATGGTCAAAGCGCTGCAGCAGCCGGCGCGCCAGATTGGGCGTGATGGACGCGCCGCCATTGGCCACCTGCAGCACCGCCTGGGGGTAGTTGCCGAACCACGAATTCTTGACGAGATAGCCGGTGGCGCCAAGCTCAAAGGCATGCAACACCTGGTCGTCGTTTTCCATGATGGAGATGACGATGGCTTCGGCGGACGGCCGATTGGATTTCAGGTAGTCGATGAGCTCGAAGCCCTCGCCATCGCCCAGGTTCAGATCCACCAGCAGCACGTCGAATTCATGCTGCTTGATGGCCTTGCGCCCTTCGCGCACGCTGCCGGCCTGGGCCACCAGCATGGTGCGCTCATCGGCCATGAGCTCCTGGGCAATGACGCGCCGCATGTGCGGATCGTCATCGACGAGCAGCACGCGCACCGGCTTTTCGACCTGGCCGGTCATGAAGTCCGGCCACATGGACGGTGGGCTTTGGTGTACGGCAAACTGGCCCGCGCCTGGCTGGCTCGCCTCGGCAGAAGAGGTCGTTTGCGCGGCGTTGGCTTCATTCGAATTCAGCATGCTGTGCTCCAGGCAGTGGTTCTTGCGGGCAAACACCAACGGAAATTTTGGTATCCAAAAGCTCAGACAGAGCTTGGTGAAATAACTGGAAAGTTACACCGAAATACGCTGATTTACGGCATAAAACTTTTTCAAGTTACCAGATTAACTTTCTGAAACTATTGTAGTGCGAAAGTCGGAAGAAATCTCAGTGGAAATCTCGACTGCCGCCCAGCGCCTGCGCCAATCGCCCCAGCAGCGGGCTGAGATCCTTGAAGCGCTGCCCGATCAGGTGGCGTACTGCCATGCCGGCATCCGGCGCATCCGAGCATTGCCACACGCCCTCCACGGCCAGCAGCCTGGCGCGCATGAGCGCGTCGCGCCAGCGCTCGAGCTGCGCGGGCCAGACGATGACGTTGACCGGGCCGGTCTCGTCCTCCAGCGTGACGAACATCGTGCCCTGGGCCGTGCCGGGCCGCTGGCGCACGGTGACGATGCCGCAGGCACGCACACGCCGCCCCCGGGGTATGTCGCGCAGTTGCAACGCCGTGGCGATGCGCCAGCGCGCCAGGTGCGCACGCAGCAGCGCCAGCGGGTGGCGGCGCAGGGTCAGGCCGGTGGCTGCGTAGTCGAAAAGAATGTCCTCGCCCTCGGGCGCGGCCGGCAGCTGCAGGGCTTCTTCGTGCACGGGCGCCTGCTGTAGCAATGGCAATGCATGTAGCTGTGCGGCAGCATCCCACATCTGCTGGCGGCGGTGGCCCGACAGCGCGCGTAGTGCATCGGCCGCGGCCAGGGCCTGCAGATCCTGCCGGTCGAGCCGCGCGCGCAGGGCCAGGTCTTCGGTGCTGGCAAAGGGGCCGTCGTGGCGCGCATGCACCAGCCGCCGGGCCGCGTCCTGGCGCAGGCCGGCCACCAGCCGCAAGCCCAGGCGTACGGCGGGCTGGGGCAGTTGCACGCCATGCACGGGTGCCAGCGGTTCTTCCAGCGTGCAGTCCCAGTCGCTCGCCGTCACGGCTATGGGCAGCACACGCACACCGTGGCGGCGCGCGTCCTGCACCAGCTGAGACGGAGCGTAAAAGCCCATGGGCTGGGAGTTGAGCAGCGCCGCCAGAAAGCAGGCCGGCTCGTGGCGCTTGAGCCAGCTGCTGGCGTAGGCCAGCAGGGCGAAGCTGTAGGCGTGGCTTTCGGGGAAGCCGTATTCGCCAAAGCCCAGGATCTGCTGGAACAGGCGGTCGGCAAACTCCTGCGGATAGCCGCGTAGCAGCAGGCCGCGCTTGAAGCGCTCCTCGAACTGGTGCACGCCGCCCACGCGTTTCCATGCGGCCATGGAGCGGCGCAGCGCATCGGCCTCGCCCGGCGTGAAGCCCGCGCCGGCGATGGCGACCTGCATCACCTGCTCCTGGAAGATGGGCACGCCCAGCGTGCGCGCCAGCGCCTCGGCCAGCTGTGGGTATTCCAGCGGGAAGGGCTCGCCAGGCCCCAGCCAGCGCTGGCGCTCACGCGCCCGCAGGTAGGGGTGGACCATGCCGCCCTGGATCGGGCCGGGCCGCACGATGGCCACCTGCACCACCAGGTCGTAGAAGCTGCGCGGCTGCAGGCGCGGCAGCATGCTCATCTGCGCGCGGCTCTCAATCTGGAACACGCCCACGGTGTCGGCGCGGCAGACCATGTCGTAGGTGGCGGGGTCTTCCTGCGGAATATCGGCCAGGCCCCAGGGCTCGCCGCGCAGCAGGGCACGGGCATCCAGGCAGCGGCGCAGGGCGCTGAGCATGCCCAGCGCCAGCACGTCCACCTTCAAGAGGCCCATGGCGTCCAGGTCGTCCTTGTCCCACTGGATGATGGAGCGCCCCGGCATGGCCGCGGGCTCCACCGGCACCAGGCGCGTGAGCTTGCCCTGGGTCAGCACGAAGCCGCCCACATGCTGGCTCAGGTGGCGCGGAAAGCCGCGCAGCCGGCGCGTGAGCTCCAGCCACAGCGCGGCCTGGTGGGCGGGCAAGTCTTCGCCCAGGCTGGCGGCCAGGGCCTGCAAATGATCCACGGCCAGCACGTCGTCGAACCAGTGGTGATCCTTGGCAAAGGCATCCACCAGGGCCGGCGCCAGGCCCAGGGCCTTGCCCACATCGCGCAGGGCGCTGCGCGTGCGGTAGCTGATGACCACGGCCGTGAGGGCGGCGCGCTCGCGCCCGTATTTGGCGTAGATGTACTGGATGACCACCTCGCGCCGCTCGTGCTCGAAGTCCACGTCGATGTCGGGCGGCTCGCTGCGCTCCTTGCTGATGAAGCGCTCGAACAGCAGGTGTGCGTGCTGCGGATCGACGGCCGTGATGCCCAGGCAGTAGCAGACCACCGAATTGGCCGCCGACCCCCTGCCCTGGCAAAGGATGCCCTGGCTGCGCGCGTAGCGCACAATGTCGTGCACGGTCAGGAAGTACATCTCGTAGCCGCAGTCGGCAATCAAGTCCAGCTCCTTGCCGATCTGCGCCTGCACCCGCTCGGGCACGCCGGCGGGGTAGCGGGCGTGCGCGCCCTCCCAGGTCAGCCAGGCCAGGGTCTGCTGCGCCGTCATGCCGGGCAGCACGGTCTCCAGCGGGTAGCGGTAGCTGATTTCATCCAGGCTGAAACGGCAGCGCGCCGCCACGGTCAGCGTGGCCGCCAGCAGTTCGGGCGGGTACAGGCCGGCGAGTTGGCTGCGCGGGCGCAGGCGCTTCTCGGCATGGGGCTGCAGCGCAAAACCGCAATCGGCCAGGCTGCGGCCCAGGCCCACGGCGGTGATCACGTCCTGCAGCGGCTTGGCCGCGCGCGCATGCAGGTGCACGTCGCCCGCGGCCACCAGCGGCAGGCCCAGGCGCGCGCCGGCCTGCGTGAGCGTGCCCAGCCACAGGCCATCGTCCAGCGCCAGGTGCAGTTCCACGGCCAGCCAGCATTTGTAACAAAATAGGCCTCTAGCGCTTTCCAGGCAAGCGCTAATAGCTATCAAATCAGAAGCATCTGTAAAAACCTCGCGGCGCGGCGCCAGCAGCAGTTCGCAGCCGCGCAGCAGCGCCCAGGGCGACTGCGCATCCACCCGGTAGCCGCCTTTGGCGGCACGCGCGCGCGCGGCGCTGATGAATTCGCACAGGTCGCCCCAGCCCTGCAGGTCACGCGCCAGGGCCACGATGCGCAGCTCGCCCCACAGGAATTCGCTGCCCACGATGAGCGGCAGGCCCAGCTGCCGGGCCGCCACATGGGCGCGCACCACGCCGGCCACCGAGCATTCGTCGGTCAGCGCCAGGGCGCTGTAGCCCAGGGCGTGGGCGCGTTCAACCAGCTCCTGCGGGTGCGATGCGCCACGCTGGAAGCTGAAGTTGCTCAGCGCGTGCAGCTCGGCGTAGTCGGGTAGCATGATCCTAGAAACAGCAGTTGACCGCTTTCAAACTTCACGAGAACCGCATGGGTATTGCCTTTAGCTGCCTCGTTGCCGCTCACCTGCGGGGTGACAGCGCTACGCACTTGCCAGCACCGCGCTCGCCGCGCCATGCGGCGTTGCTCCTCCTTGCGGGCAGTAGCCCGCCGCGTCGTCACGCCTTGCCTGACACGCCGATCACGGCACTGGCAAGCGCGTCCAACTGCCGTTTCTAGGATCACCCGTACACCCCCTGCAGAAACCAGCCGCCCGTGGCCCGGTCGCGAAACACCCAGACGCTGCCGGCGGCGGCGTTGTGCGCCAGAAAGTAATCGCGCCGGGCCAGGCCGGTGCCTGACTCACCCTCCCACCAACCGGCCTCCACACGCTGCGGCCCGGCAAGCAGGCGCAAGGGGCGGCCCAACAGGCAGGGGCGATGGCCTTGCAGGTCCAGGGGCTGCGGTGGACGCACCAGCCAGGGGGGCCACAGTCCAGCGGGGCTGTCGGCCGCCTCGTCCTGGGCAGGAGACGGCGGCGTGATGGCGGGGTGCCAGTGCTGCATGCGCTCTGGCCGGTGGTCGGCATGCAGCCGCGCCACCTGCAGGCTGGCCGGGCCCAGCCGGGCCGACAGGCGCTCGATGAGCTGGTGCCAGGGCTCGCCCCGGGCCTCGTCGGGCGCGGGCGGCAGCAGGCTGGCGCTGGCCTGGGCCAGGGGCGCCGTCTGCAGGCTGCGCAGCGCCAGGCGGTTTACCGGCGCGGCCAGGCGCTGGTGCGCCAGTCGCTCGGCCAGCAGGCGGCGCAGGTGGGCCATGGCCTGCAGCGGCTCGGCGGTGCGCAGCTCCAGGCTTTGCCAGGGCGGCAAGTCCACGCCATCGACGCGGCGCAGGTCATGGCGCCAGGCCAGCTCCAGCGCCAGCACACCCTGCTGGCGCGCACGCAGCCAGCCCTGCAGCGCATCCAGCAGGCGCTGGCCGGCCATCAGCAAAGCCGGGGCCGATTCGACCAGGGCCGGCAACTCCAGTTCCAGCGCAAACCGTTCGGGCAGGGTGATCCAGGTGAGGCCATGCGGGGCGTCGCCCCAGGCCTGATCCAGCGCCAGCAGGCAGGCGGCACCAAAGCGCCGCGCCAGGCCGGCACGCGGCAGCGCGCGCAAATCGCCCCAGCTGCGGCAGCCCAGGTGCTGCAGCGCCGCCACATGCGGACGCAGTGCCGTCAGGGTGGCGATGGGCAGGTCGTGCGGCAGCCGCTGCGGCGGGCTGCGGCCCATGCGCTGCAGGCGCAGCAAGGCCAGGGCCTGCAGGGCCGTGGGGCCGGTGGCCCAGGCTTGATCGGCCGCGTTCTCTTGCGCTGCTGCGGGCGCCTGGTTGCGCAGCAGCGCCTGCAGGGCGGCGCGCCCGCCCCACAGGCGCTCCACGCTGTCGACCTCCAGCAGCAATGCTTCGTCCAGCAAGGTCACGCACGGCGTGAAACGCAGCGCCCACCAGCCCTGGGCGTCTGGCGGCACACCGGGCGCCGGGTCAATGCAGGGCAGCAGCCAGGCCAGCCACGGCATGTGCCACCTCCTGCGGCCTGGCCCTGCCCCAGGTGGCGGCCTGCGCCTGCTGGCGCCGCTGCGCCTGGCCCTGCAGGACGGCGGCCAGCAGCGCAGCATGCCCGGGCAGTGCCACGGGGTGCAGCGCGCTCGGGCCGCGGCGCTTGATGACGTGGATCAGCAGCCGATCCGCCTGCGGCTGCAGCCACAGGCGCAGGGGCGCGGGCGACGCCTGGGCTCGCGCGCCCTCGGGCCGCAGCACCCACAAAAGCTGCTGGTTCTGCGCGGCTGCCAGCTGCAGCCGGCGCAGCGACTGCGTTGCCACTTGCGGCAGCCAGGCCAGCACGGCGCGCACGTCGCGGCAGCGCAGCGCCTGCTCGCAGGCCCAGGCGGCGGCCATGGCGGCACCGGAGCCCACAGGCCTGATGCAACACAGCCGCGGCACGGGCACGCCAGCGGCCTGCAACGCGGGCATGAAGGGCTCCAGCGGCGGCGCCACCAGCACGGCATGGCCGGACGAGTCTGCAAGCAGACGCGCCAGCGCGGGCGCAAGCAGCCTCCATTCGCAATGGGCATGGATGGGCAGCAACAACTCGGTCATGCCTGCCAAGGGCCAGCCACCCCCGGGCAGTTGTGCATTCAGCTGCTCGTGGCCCGTGTCCACCGCCCGCTGTGGCGCCTGCGCCCAGGCGTCACCGCGCCAGACACCGGGTAAATCGTCTATGAAAAAAGGAAGAGCAGCGCCCATGGGTACCTCGCATGAATACTGTTTAAATATACAGTATTCATGCGAGACATGCCCAAATCAGGCCTGCGTGGCCGGCGCTTGTACCAGCCTGGCGGTGCAGGCAGCGCGCCATTGTACGACGGCAATGTCGCCAGCATCCTCGCTGGCCGACAGTTGCGGCCAATGGCTGTGGGTGGTGTCGATGATGCGCTGCAGCTGCCACAGCGCCTCTTGCCCCAGCAGGGCCAGCTCGGCCAGGCCCTGGGCGTCGCCCTGCAGGTGCGGCAGCATCTCGGCCAGCTGCCGCGGGTGGGAGCCAGACTCGAACAGCGATCTTTGCAGCGCCGCCAGCCGCTGCTCGACCAGCGCACAGGCCGGCTCGGGGGAAGGCTGCCCGGCCACGGGCTGCAGGATGACGCGGCAGCGCTGCCAATCCTCGAAAGCCCCGGTCAACAGCGTGATGCAGCGCTGCACATCGTCCTGCGAGGCTGGCACATCACCCTGCACGGCCCGTATCTGCAGCAAAGGCAGCAGGCAGGCCACCAGATCGGCCGGAAACTTGCGATGGTTCAGCTTGAGCGTAAGCGCCAGGCGCTGGGCCGCACCCTCGCTGGCATATTTTTCAAAGAAGGCGGCCACCACCTCGGCGGTCAGCAGGAGCTGCCCCAGGCGCGAGATCTGCTCGCCGCGCAGGCGCCGCGGGTAGCCGCTGCCGTCCATGCATTCGTGGTGCTCCAACACCGCCTGCTCCACCGAGCGCGGATAGATGTTTTGCTCTCTGATGATGAGCATGGCCGTGACCGGATGCGCCAAGAGCTGCTTGCGCCCTGCCCCGGTGATCTTGTTCGCCGGGTCATGCCAGGCCGGATCCATGTGCAGCACCCCCAGGTCGTGCAGCAGCGCCGCCGCGGCCAGGGGCGTGCATTCGCGCTCGCTCAGGCCGCTTTTGATGCCCAGATACACGGCCACCAGCATCATGCGCACGCTGTGCGCAAACAGCAGGGGGTGCTGCTCCCGCATCACCGTGAGCTTGAAGGCCAGCGCCGGCGGCAGCGGCATGGCGCGCACCGGGGCGAGCAGTTTGCTCTCCGTCATGTCTGGCAACGTATGCACCAGCAGGTAGACCAGGGTGTCGCCTTCGCATTGCGTGCGCGCCACCTGCAGCAGCGACTGCACGCTGACCATGTTCTCCACGCTCAGGTGGTCTTCGATAGGGCCGCGCAGCTTGTGCTTGACCAGGCGATCGTAGAGCTCGCTGTCCACGCGCGTGCCCTTGTCCACCAGCTTGACGCCACGGTCGGTGTAGATGGCATCGTGCGTGAGCACGCCGCCGCGGTCGGCCATGTCGGTGAGGGCGCGCAGGTAATGGCGGTTGTCACCGGGGGCGTTCGCGTCATCGGCGATCGAGGCCGCAAGACTGGTTTCGAAAACGTTCATGCACGGATCATGTGTTTCTAAATGTCGCCGGCGACTATACGGTGCTTTGCGCGCCATAGCAAAAAAACAAAGGCCGGAGTGTCACCTCCGGCCTGATGTATGGGGAAAATGCACCGCTCCAGCTCAGGAGCGGCAAGCCCTTAGCGCAACAGCGTCACGCCCGTCTTCGACTGGATTTCCTCGAAGCTCACACCCGGGGCCAGCTCCACGAGTTTCAGGCCCTGGGGCGTGACATCCATCACGCCCAGGTCGGTGATGATGATGTGCACCACGCCCACGCCCGTCAGCGGCAGCGTGCACTGGGGCAGGATCTTCATGTCGGTGCTGCCGTCCTTCTTGCGCGCCACATGTTCCATCAGCACGATGACCTTGGGCACGCCACCCACCAGATCCATGGCGCCGCCCATGCCCTTGACCATCTTGCCGGGGATCATCCAGTTGGCCAGGTCGCCCTTCTCGCTGACCTGCATGGCACCTAGGATGGCCAGGTTGATCTTGCCACCGCGGATCATGGCAAAGCTGTCGTGGCTACCGAAGATCGACGTGCCGGGGATGGTGGTCACGGTCTGCTTGCCGGCGTTGATCAGGTCGGCATCCACCTGATCCTCGGTTGGGAACGGGCCTATGCCCAGCATGCCGTTCTCGGACTGCAGCCACACCTCCTTGTCGCCCGTATGGTTGGCCACCAGCGTGGGAATGCCGATGCCGAGGTTGACGTAGAAGCCGTCTTGCAGTTCCTGGGCCGCGCGTGCGGCCATCTGGTCTTGAGTCCAGGCCATGTCTGTCTCTCCTATTGATGGCATGGGGCAGGGATTGGCAAATCCGCCCCACAAATTATTTGGTTTCAGTCAGGGTGCGCTTCTCGATGCGCTTTTCGGGATGGGCATTGAGCACGATGCGGTGCACATAGATGCCGGGCAGATGGATATCGTCGGGCGCCAGCTCGCCCACCTCGACGATCTTCTCCACCTCGACGATGCAGATCTTGCCGGCCATGGCCACGGCCGGGTTGAAGTTGCGCGCCGTCAGGTTGAAGCGCAGGTTGCCGCTCTTGTCGGCCACCGCCGCCTTGACCAGCGACACGTCGGGTACCAGCGAGCGCTCCATCAGGTAGGTATGGCCGTCGAACTCACGGGTTTCCTTGCCCTCGGCGACGATGGTGCCCACGCCGGTGCGCGTGAAGAAGGCCGGAATGCCGGCGCCGCCGGCACGCAGCTTCTCGGCCAGCGTGCCCTGGGGGGTGAATTCCAGTTCCAGTTCGCCGGCCAGGTACTGGCGCTCGAATTCCTTGTTCTCGCCCACGTAGGAGCTGATCATCTTCTTGATCTGGCGCGTCTCCAGCAGCTTGCCCAGGCCAAAGCCATCCACGCCGGCGTTGTTGGAAATGGCGGTGAGGTTCTTCACACCGCTGTCGTGCAGGGCCTGGATCAGGGCCTCCGGGATGCCGCACAGGCCGAAGCCACCGACGGCCAGCAACTGGCCGTCCTGCACGACGCCCTTGAGCGCCTCGTCCGCCGATGAATAAAGCTTGTTCTTCACTACTGTCTCCTGAAGTACTACGGGAATGCGCTACGATACTACGTATTCGATTACGTAGTATTCCCTAAAGACTTGCACCACCATGGACTTTGCCGATTACCGCATGGCTTTCGAGATGGCGCCCGTGGGCCTGGTGATCTCGCGCAACCGCGCCATGGTGGACTGCAACCGCCAGGTCTGCGAGATGTTTGGCGCCTCGCGCGAACTGCTCATCGGCCAGTCGTTCCAGATTCTCTACCCCAGCGTCGATGAATACGAGCGCCTGGGCGCGCGCATGGCCCCGATACTCAACGCCCGGGGCTACTACGCCGACAGCCGCATCATGAAACGCGCCAATGGCGAGACCTTCTGGTGCCACGTCTCGGGCCGCGCCCTCGATCGCCAGGATCCGCATGCCTCGGGCATCTGGAGCTTTGAAGACCTCAGCGCCCAGCGCCCCGTGAAGGCCGAGCTCACGGCGCGCGAGCGCGAGGTGGCCGCGCGCCTGCTGGAGGGCATGACCTCCAAGGAAATCGGCCGCGCCCTGGACATCAGCCACCGTACGGTGGAGATCTACCGCGCCCGGCTGATGCGCAAGTACAGCGCCTCCACGGCCGCAGATCTGGTGCAAAAGCTGCTGCTTGGGTAACTCGTGCCGTTCTGATCCCCCCAATCAAACTGTCGAAAAATTTGACACACGACATGCGTTTGGAGCCGTCGTCCAAGCAGAATCAATAACTTGAATTTCTGGCCCGATCATTGCTTTATTGGTTGCAGCTATCACCGGCCACTAGGAATGAACCATGAAGCACGCAATCAAAAAGACAGGCCTCTACGTTGCAACAGCGATCGCATTGGCGTTCGGTTGTGCAAGCGCCGCCCAGGCAGCGACGGTTTCCTGGACTGATTGGACAAACACGAGTGCCGCTGCAAGCCAGGTTTTTGGCGACCTCGACATCAACGGTGCGCATGTCGGCGTCACCTTTACCGGCGCCTATGCGTTCGCACAGACAACGGGGGGCACCAATTACTGGTCGCCGGCAGCGCCATATCTCAGCAGCCTGGCTGGCAACGCACCACCCGCATCGGACATCATCGCACTGAGCACCGGCGGGACAGCCACGATCACCTTTTCACAGCCTGTCGTCGATCCGCTGATTGCGCTCGTGAGCTGGAACGGCAACACCGTCGACTTCGGCGTGCCGATCGAGGTTTTGAGCTACGGATCCGGCTATTGGGGCAACGGGACTCCAGTCCTTAACCCGACCAGCACCGGCTTCTTCGGCAACGGTGAAGTTCACGGCGTGATCCGTCTGCCGGGCACCTATAGCTCGGTGACATTCACACATACCACCGAGAACTGGCATGGATTCACTGTGGGCGCGATCGGCCAAGGTAACGGCAACGCGGTTCCAGAACCGGGATCGGTAGCTCTCATCTCCTTGGCGCTTTTCACACTCGGCGCCACCCTGCGCAGGCGTCGCAGCTGAGTCACGACAACGCCTTCAACACGACGTCGGTCGCGTATCTGCGCCGCTCCACACTGCCGGGCAGATCCTGGACGCCGCACGCGCACACAAGGCGCCCACGCAGCCGCTAAACTGCGCGCTACGCTTGCCGACGCCGTAACCACCGCCTGGGTGGCCTGGGGTTCGCAGGCTTTTTTGCCTTTGCTCGCCCGCCCACGCCCAAGCCACCATGTCCACGGTCTTCAACTTCACCTTCGTTCCCTGGTTCCGCTCCGTGGCGCCGTATATCCACAAGTTCCGGCACCAGACCTTTGTGGTGGGGCTGACGGGTGAGGCCATTGCGGCGGGCAAGCTGCACAGCATTGCCCAGGACCTGGCCATGATCAAGGCCATGGGCGTAAAAATCGTTCTGGTGCATGGTTTTCGGCCCCAGGTGAACGAGCAACTGGCGGCCAAGGGTCATGCGGGCAAGTACTCGCACGGCATCCGCATCACCGATTCGGTGGCACTGGACTGCGCCCAGGAAGCCGCCGGGCAATTGCGCTTCGAGATCGAAGCCGCCTTCAGCCAGGGGCTGCCCAACACGCCCATGGCGGGCTCCACGGTGCGGGTGATCTCGGGCAACTTCGTTACCGCGCGGCCGGTAGGCATTGTGGATGGGGTGGACTTTGAACACTCGGGCCTGGTGCGCAAGGTGGACGTGGCGGGCATCCAGCGCGCGCTGGACATGGACGCGCTGGTGCTGCTCTCGCCCTTCGGCTTCTCGCCCACGGGCGAGGCTTTCAACCTGAGCATGGAAGAAGTCGCCACCTCGGTGGCCATTGCGCTCAAGGCCGACAAGCTGCTGTTCCTGTCCGAGGTGCCCGGCATCCGCACCGACCCCGAGGCCCCCGAGGGCGAGGACAACCCCATCGACACCGAACTGCCGCTGGCCCAGGCCAAGCAACTGCTGGCGCGCGTGCCGCCAAGCCAGCGCCCCACCGACACGGCCTTCTACCTGCAGCACTGCGTGAAGGCCTGCCAGGGCGGCGTGGAACGCAGCCACATCATCCCGTTCGCCGTGGACGGCGCGCTGCTGCTCGAAATTTATGTGCACGATGGCATCGGCACCATGATCGTGGACGAGAAGCTGGAGGAACTGCGCGAGGCCACGGCCGACGACGTGGGCGGCATCCTGCAGCTCATCGAACCCTTCGAGAAGGACGGCACCCTGGTCAAGCGCGACCGCACCGAGATCGAACGCGACATCGCCAACTACACCATCATCGAGCACGACGGCGTGATCTTCGGCTGCGCCGCGCTCTACCCTTACCCCGAAAAACGCACCGGCGAAATGGCCGCTGTCACCGTCTCGCCGCAAAGCCAGGGCACAGGCGACGGCGAAAAGCTGCTCAAGCGCATCGAACAGCGCGCACGCAACCTGGGGCTGGAGTCCATCTTCGTGCTCACGACGCGCACCATGCACTGGTTCATCAAGCGCGGCTTCGTGGTGGTGGACCCCGAGTGGCTGCCCGACGCCCGCAAGCGCAAGTACAACTGGGATCGGCGCAGCCAGGTGCTGGTCAAGAAGCTCTGAAGCCGTCGCGTGTCGCTGCCACGGCACGCGCTACCTGCGCGATGGCGCCATCGCGCTGCGCGGGGGCAGCAGCAGAGCGCGTGAGATAGCAAGTCACCAACACGGGCGCGGCACCCCCCGGCGGCCAGAGCACGCCGATGTCGTTGGCCGTGCCGCTGTCGCCAGCGGTGCCTGTTTTGTCACCCACCTTCCAACCCGTCACGCCAGCCCGCAGGCGCCGGTCGCCCGTGCTCGTTTCCACGAGCCAGCGTTGCAGCCAGGCACGCGATGCGGGGGTGAGAACATCGCCCAGCACCAGCTTCTGCATCGTCTGCAGCATGGCCAGCGGCGTGGTGGTGTCGCGCGGGTCGCCCACGGCCGCCTCGTTGAGCGTGGGCTCGTTGCGGTCTAGCCGCGTCACGCCGTCGCCCAACGAGCGCACGAAGGCCGTGAACCCTGCGGGTCCGCCATGCCGGGCCAGCAGCAGGTTCGCTGCGGTGTTGTCGCTCAGGCTCACCGTGGCAGAGCACAGCTCGCCCACCGTCAGGCCGCCGCCAGCACCCGCCCGCGGGCCACTGACCGGCGAATACGCCACCACATCCGCCGTCGCGTAGTGCACGCGCGCATCGAGCCGCTCCTTGCCCTGATCCACCAGAGCCAAGATCCATCCTGCCAGCACCGCCTTGAAGGTGCTGGCCATGGCAAAGCGCTCATCCTGCCGCCAACCCAGCGCCAGACCCGTGCCGGTGTCCAGCATGGCCACGCCCAGGCGGCCCTGGGCGGCGTGCTCAATGCCGGCCAATGTTTCGGCCCATTGGCGGGCGGTGGCGTCCCTGTTCGCGGCATGGCCGGCACACCCCCAAAGCGGCAGGGCCGCAGCGGCAACAAAGCCCAAGGAAAACTGTCGTCTTTGCATATGAAATTTGCGATGAATGAGAAGAAAACCAGAACGATAGAGAGTCTTCACTCAAAGCACCATCGACAATAATTGCCACCAGACCCAAGAAAAACTTCACCATTCCATGCATCTCCCGCTCAATGCCCTGCGTGCGTTCGAAGCCTCTGCGCGCCACCTGAACCTCACACGGGCGGCCGAGGAACTGCATGTGACGCAAACTGCTGTGAGCCAGCACATCCGCAAGCTCGAAGACCGTCTGGGCAAGCCGCTGTTTCGCCGCTTGCCGCGCGGCCTGGCGCTGACGGACGAAGGGCAGGCCTTGCTGCCGGTGGTAGTGGAATCGTTCGGCAACCTGGAGCGCGCCCTGGAAAAGCTGGGCGACACCCGCCCGCGCGAGGTGCTGACCGTGGGCGCCGTAGGCACCTTTGCCGTGGGCTGGCTGCTGCCCCGGCTGCGCGACTTCCAGCAAAACTGCCCGTTCGTGGACCTGCGGCTGCTGACACACAACAACCGGGTGGACATGGCGGGCGAAGGGCTGGACTACGCGATCCGCTTTGGCGACGGCGCCTGGCACGGCACCCATGCCGAACGCATCATGGACGCTCCCATGTCCGTGATGTGCTCGCCAACCCTGGCCCGAGGCCTGCACACGGTGGCTGACCTGGCGCGCCAACCACTGCTGCGCAGCTACCGCGCGGATGAATGGGCTGCCTGGTTCGACGCTGCGGGCTCGCCCTGCCCCATGGTGCGCGGCGCGGTCTTCGACTCATCGCTCACGCTGGCCGAAGCGGCCGCCCAGGGTGCGGGCATGGCGCTGTTGCCTGTGTGCATGTTCACGCGCGAGCTGCGCCAGGGCCGACTGGTCCAGCCGTTCGCGCAGGAGTTGCACCAGGGCGCCTACTGGCTCACCAGGCTGCAGTCGCGCACCCAGACGGTTGCCATGACGGCCTTTCGGGACTGGCTGCTATCCCAGGTTTAGGCCGCAGCAAAGCATCGTGCCAATCCGATCGACAGCCAACCATGGAACTTCGCGATATCAGCCCGACCGCTGCATGGCATGCTCTACCACGTCGATCTGCTCCGGATCGAGAAACTGCTCCGCGTAGCGCTGGTACACCTTGCCCTGCACGAACACTTCGAACAGGTCGGGGTCGATGTGACCGTTGTGCACCATGCGCTGCATGATGCCCAGGGCCTGCGACAGCTTCATGCCGCTCTTGTAGGGCCGGTCGGCGGCGGTCAGGGCCTCGAACACGTCGGCCACGCCGATCATGCGCGCCTGCCAGGACATCTGGGCGCGCGTGAGCCCACGGGGGTAGCCCTTGCCGTCCATGCGCTCGTGGTGGCCTCCGGCGTACTCGGGCACGTTCTTGAGGTGGCGCGGCCAGGGCAGTGTCTCCAGCATCTTGATGGTGGCGACGATGTGGTAGTTGATGGTGTCGCGCTCGGCCTGGGTGAGCGTGCCGGAGCGGATGGTGAGGTTCTCCATCTCCTCGGCGCTCAAAAAGCTGGTCTGCACACCCTCGGGGTTGCGCCACTGGCGCTGCGTGCCGATGACGCGCACGCGCAACTGGTCGGCCTGCTGCATGGCTTCGCTGCCGTGGTTGCAGCGGCGCAGGAATTCGCGGTCGGCCTCCAGGGCCTGCAGTTCACTTTGCAGCGCGGCCTGGGCCATGGCCTCGGCGCCCGCGTCCTGCACCGGGCGCAGGGCCAGCTGGGCGCGCAGGGCATCGAGTTCGGCGTCGCGCTTGAGCACCTCAAAGCGGGTGTCGATCAGCCCGATGCGGTCATAAATGGTTTGCAGCTTGGTCGCCTTGTCCACCACATGCACGGGCGTGGTGATCTTGCCGCAGTCGTGCAACAGGCCGGCCATTTGCAGCTCGTAGCGGTCGCGCTCGCTCATGCGGAAGCCGGCCAGCGGCCCGGTGGTGGTGGCGTCGGCGGCCTCGGCCAGCATCATGGTGAGCTGGGGCACGCGCTCGCAGTGGCCGCCGGTGTAGGGCGATTTTTCGTCGATGGCCAGGTTGATGAGGTTCACGAAGGACTCGAACAGGCGCTCCAGCTGCGTGATCAAGAGCCGATTGCTCAGCGCGATCGCCGCCTGCGAGGCCAGCGACTCGGCCAGGCTGCGGTCTTGCTGCGAAAAAGCGCGCACGGCGCCCGTGGCCGGGTCTATGGAATTGATCAGCTGCAGCACACCGACCAGCTCACGGTCGTGGTTGCGCAGCGGCACGGTGAGAAAGGAACGCGAGCGGTAGCCCGTGCTCAGGTCAAAGGCCCGGGCGCCGGCAAAGTTGAATTCGGTACTGTCATAGGCATCGGCAATGCTCACGGTATGGTCGTGCACGGCCGCATGCACGGCCACCAGTGAATCATTCGCTCGCCCATCAGGCAGATACAGCGGCAGGTCGGGAAATTCCACCGCCTGCCCGGAGCTGCCGCCCTGGTGCAAACCAAGCGAATGCGTGCGCATCAGCGCAAAGCGCAGCGCACTGCCGTCCTCGGTGACGCGGTACAGCGTGCCGCCATCGGCATGGGTGAGCATCTGCGCCGCATCCAGGATGCGTTCCAGCAGATGATCGATATCACGCTCGCGTGACAACGCTGCCCCAACCTCGTTGAGCTGTTGCAGGCGCTGCAGCAGTTTCTGCATTGCATTGGGCATGCAGGTTCCCCTTGGTTCACCTAAAAATGGGATGCCTGACCTCCCCGGGCTGGGGTGATCCGGGGCGGATTGTCGTATTATTTGTTTACATATGTACGCAAAAGAAACAACAACCTGCGATGTGGATCAAGCCCCTGGGCAGGACTGCATCTCCCGCGCCGCGCCGCATACTGGAGGCAACTACCTGTTTCATCCCAGCCATGACTGCCCTGCCCGTGCTGTATTCGTTTCGTCGCTGCCCCTACGCCATGCGCGCGCGCCTGGCCCTGGTGTACGCCGGCCTGGCCTGCGAACTGCGCGAGGTGCAGCTGCGCAGCAAACCCCGGGCGCTGCTGGACGCCTCGCCCAAAGGCACGGTGCCGGTTCTGGTGCTGGCAGACGGCCGGGTGCTGGAGCAAAGCCTGGACATCATGCTGCAGGCGCTGCACTACAACGACCCCGACGGCTGGCTGGCGCCCGGTAGCGGCACGCAGGCCGACATGCTGGCGCTGATAGCGCGCAACGATGGCTTCTTCAAGCAGGCACTCGATCGCTGCAAATACCCCGAGCGCCACGGCGCCGCAGCCGTGCACCAGGCGCGGCTTGACGCGCAGGCCTGGCTATCGCAGCTCAATCAACAGGTGATGGCCAGCGGCCATCTTTTTGGCCACAAACCCAGCCTGGCCGACATGGCGCTGCTGCCCTTTGTGCGCCAGTACGCGCGCATCGACGAGGGGCAATGGACCGCCCAGCCATGGCCGCATCTGCAGGGCTGGCTGCAACGCTGGCTGGATTCGGCCCTGTTTGCCGAGATCATGCAGCGCCACCCGGCCTGGGCGCCGGGCATGGCCTGCGTCACGCTGGCTGGGTCGCGGGATGCTCGGGCCGGCGCGCATAGCGCTGCGCCAGCACCGCGCACACCATGAGCTGCAGTTGGTGGAAGATCATCAGCGGCAGCACGATGGCGCCCACGGTGCTGGAGGCAAACAGCACCTTGGCCATGGGCACGCCGCTGATCAGGCTCTTCTTGGAGCCGCAGAACACCAGCGTGATCTCGTCTTCCTTGGCAAAGCCCAGCGCGCGCGCGCCCCAGGTGGTCAGCGTCAGCACCAGGGTCAGCAGCACCGCGCAAAGCACCAGCAGGCCGGCCAGCGCGGGCAGCGGCGTCTCGCGCCACAGGCCGCTGACCACGGCCGCGCTGAAGGCCGAATACACCACCAGCAGGATGGAGCCCTGATCGACCAGCTTGACGCGCTTGGCGTGGCGGTGGATGAAGCCGCCGATCAGCGGACGCAGCAAATGGCCGACGATGAAGGGCAGCAGCAGCTGCAGCGAGATCTTGGAAATCGCCCCTAGCACGCTGCCGCCCTCGGCGCTGCGGCCCAGCACCAGCCCCACCAGAATGGGCGTGACCACGATGCCCAGCAGCGTGGAGGCCGAT
This sequence comes from Alicycliphilus sp., assembly GCA_018054745.1. Classification (GTDB taxonomy): domain Bacteria; phylum Pseudomonadota; class Gammaproteobacteria; order Burkholderiales; family Burkholderiaceae_C; genus Alicycliphilus; species Alicycliphilus limosus. Next base: position 6,725 of record JAGPIX010000028.1, on the reverse strand, counting down.
GCGCTGCACACCGCCGCCGGCATGTTGCCGCGCGCCATGGCCGTGAAGGCAATCGCCGACTGCACCGTGGCCGGCAGGGTGCACAAAAACAGCACGCCCAGGTACATCTCGGGCGTGACCAGCGGCTCCAGCACCGGGCGCAGTGCCCAGCCCAGCAGCGGAAACAGCGCAAAGGTGGCGGCAAAGATGCTCAGGTGCAGGCGCCAATGGCCCAGGCCGCCCAGGATGGCCTGGCGCGACAGCTTGGCGCCGTGCAGAAAGAACAGCAGGCTGACCACGCCGGTGGTCGCCACCTCCAGCACCCGGGCCATGGGGCCGGATGCCGGCAGCAGGCTGGCCAGCACCACCGTGCCCACCAGGGCCAGCGTGAAATGGTCGGGGGCGAAGCGCGGCAGGGCCATGGGTCAAGCCTTTGTCAGCGCAGGCCGCCGCCGGGCGGCTGCCTGCGCAGCAGCAGCGCCAGCAGCACCAGCGCAAACAGCACGAACCACACAAACGACCAGTTGGCGATGGAGCCGCCCAGGAAGGTCCAGTCGATGGCCGTGCAGTCGCCCGAACCGCGGAAGATCATGGGGATGGCGCGGCTCAGGGGGTAGTTCTCGACCATGCCGTAGAAGTCGCGCCCGCAGGTCGCCACCTCGGGCGGGTACCACTGCAGCCAGCTCTGGCGGGCGGCGGTGAAGGCGCCAAAGCCGGCCAGCAGCAGGGCCAGCAAGCTCCAGCTAATCCACCAGCCTTTTTGGACTCTAAGGCTTGCCAGTCCTGCGCAAGCAGCTACACCAATAAGAGCATAACGCTGGACGATGCACATCGGGCATGGCTCCAGGCCCTGGGCATATTGCAGGTACAGGCCAAAAGCCAGCATGGCCAGGCAGACGGCGCACATCAGCGCCAGGGTGCGGCGCGGGGCGCCGGTGATCGCGTTCAGAAACACTCTTTCTCTTTCTTGCAGGGCCGGTGTTGACCACCACCCGGCAAGGGCGGGCGATGCATCAAATGCCGGCGGCTTCGTCCAAAAACACCTTGGCGCGGCGTGGTGTCACCACCAGCGTCTCGCCCTCGCGCAGCCCCATGGTGTGGAACTGCTGCGCCGAGATATGCGCCTCGATGAGCGCCTCGGGGGCCACATTGTCGGCGGATTCGGTAGCGCTTTCGGGCAATAGTTCCAGCCGCGCGACGGGCCCAACGACGATGGAGCGCGCCAGCTGCACCACCATGCCGCGCTGGCGCCCCTCGGCGTCCTGGGCCTGGCCGGGCGAATAGCGCTCGACCTCCAGGTCGTGCGGGCGCACATAGGCAAAGGCCTGGGCGCCATCGGCATGCTGGGCGTCGGGAATGTCCAGCTGCGTGCCCCCTTCCAGGTGCACGCGGCCGTCGTTGGCGCGGCCCTTGAACAGGTTCACGTCACCCAGAAACCCATACACGAAAGGGCTGGCCGGGTTGTCCCAGACCTGCTGCGGCGTGCCCTGCTGCTCGATCCTGCCCTGGTTGATGACGACCACGCGGTCGGCCACCTCCAGCGCCTCCTCCTGGTCGTGCGTGACGAAGATGCTGGTCACATGCAGCTCGTCGTGCAGGCGGCGCAGCCAGCGGCGCAGTTCCTTGCGCACCTTGGCGTCCAGCGCGCCGAAGGGCTCGTCCAGCAGCAGCACCTTGGGCTCGACGGCCAGGGCGCGCGCCAGGGCGATGCGCTGACGCTGGCCGCCCGAGAGCTGCGAGGGGAAGCGCTCGGCGATCCAGTCCAGCTGCACCAGCTTGAGCAGGTTCATCACCTTGTCCCTGATCTGCGCCTCGCTCGGCCGCTCGCCGCGCGGCTTGACGCGCAGGCCGAAGGCCACGTTCTCGAACACCGTCATGTGGCGAAACAGCGCGTAGTGCTGGAACACAAAGCCCACGCCGCGCTCGCGCACATGCACGTCGGTGGTGTCCTCGCCGCTGAAGTGGATGCTGCCGCGATCCGGCGTCTCCAGCCCGGCAATGATGCGCAAGAGCGTGGTCTTGCCGCAGCCGGAGGGGCCCAGCAGCGCGATCAGCTCGCCGGACTGGATGTCCAGGTTCACGTCGCGCAGCGCGTGGAAGTTGCCGAACTGCTTGCTGACGTTGCGTATTTCTATACTCATGATTTGATAGCTATTGGCGCTTTATACATATGCCCTGCAGGCCAATCAGGCACTTGGCCGCTCGGGCGGCAGGGCGGCGGCGGCCTTGGCCTGCTGCTCGCCCTGCCATTCGGCGATCGACTTGATGACCAGGGTCACCAGCGCCAGCAGGGCCAGTAGCGATGCGGCGGCAAAGGCCGCGACCGACTGGTACTCGTTGTAGAGAATCTCCACATGCAGCGGAATGGTGTTGGTCTGGCCGCGGATATGGCCCGAAACCACCGACACCGCGCCGAACTCGCCCATGGCGCGCGCGTTGCACAGGATCACGCCATACACCAGCCCCCATTTGATGTTGGGCAGCGTCACATGCCAGAAGGTCTGCCAGCCGCTGGCTCCCAGCACGATGGCGGCCTGCTCCTCGTCGTTGCCCTGGGCCTGCATCAGCGGGATCAGCTCGCGCGCCACGAACGGGAAGGTGACGAACACGGTGGCCAGCACGATGCCCGGCACTGCAAAGATGATCTTGATGTCATGCTCCGCCAGCCAGCTGCCGAACCAGCCATTGGCGCCGAACACCAGCACATACATCAGGCCGGCGACCACCGGCGAGATGGAGAACGGCAGGTCGATCAGCGTGGTCAGAAAGGCCTTGCCCTTGAACTCGTACTTGGCAATGCACCAGGCCGCCGCCACGCCGAACACCAGGTTCAGCGGCACGGCGATCACGGCCGTCAGCAGCGTGAGCCGGATGGCCGACCAGGCATCGGGCTCGGCCAGGCCGGCCAGGTAGGCATCCCAGCCCTTGCGCAGCGCCTCGGTGAAGACGGCGGCCAGCGGCAGCAGCAAAAACAGCGCCAGAAAAGCCAGGGCCAGGCCGATCAGCGTGAAGCGCACCCAGGGCGCCTCGGTGGTGCCGGCCTGGGCGCGGCGTGTGGATGGGTTGGCAACGGCGCTCATGCCGGCATCCCCGCGTGGCGTCGCTGCCAGGCCTGTAGCGCATTGATGACCAGCAGCATGATGAAGGAGAAGAACAGCATCACCACGGCCACGGCGGTGGCACCAGCGGTGTCGTATTGCTCGAGCTTGCCGATGATGATCAGCGGCGTGATCTCGGACACCATGGGCATGTTGCCGGCGATGAAGATCACCGAACCGTATTCGCCGATGGCACGCGCAAAGGCCATGGCAAAGCCGGTCAGCAGCGCGGGCGTGATGCTGGGCAGGATCACCTTAGTGAACACCTGCCAGCGCGTGGCGCCGAGGCTGGTGGCCGCCTCTTCCAGCTCCTTCTCGCTGTCTTCGAGCACCGGCTGCACCGTGCGCACCACGAAGGGCAGGCCGATGAAGATCAGCGCGATCACCACGCCGTTGGGGTTGAAGGCCAGCTGAATGCCAAAGGGCTCGAAGTACTGCCCCACCCAGCCATTGCCCGCCAGCAGCGCGGTCAGCGAGATGCCGGCCACGGCGGTGGGCAGGGCGAACGGCAGATCCACAAAGGCATCGACGATCTTCTTGCCCGGGAACTGGTAGCGCACCAGCACCCAGGCAATCAGCAGGCCAAACACCAGATTCACGCAGGCGGCGATGAAGGACGCGCCGAACGTCAGCTTGTAAGAGGCCAGCACGCGCGGCGCGCTGACGGCCTCCCAGAACTGCGGCCAGCTCAGCGAAAAGCTCTTGGCCAGCAGCGCCAGCAGCGGGATGAGCACGATGATGCTCAGGTAGAACAGCGTGTAGCCCAGCGTCAGGCCAAAACCGGGCAGCACGCGCTTAGGACGGCGCCGGGGTGCGGCCGCACCGGTCAGGTCACTGGCCGCGCCCATGGCGACACCGGGCAAGGCAATGGAGGAATTCACCGCGGCACCGCCCTTATTTGCCGGGTTGGTACAGCTTGTCGAACTGGCCGCCGTCGTTGAAGTGCACCTTCTGCGCCTCGACCAGCGAGCCGAAGTACTTGGCCACGGGAAACTGCGGGATAGGCTTGAACAGGTCGGCATGTTTTTTGAGCACGGCCTCGGAGCGCGGGCGAATCGCGTGGCGGGCGGCAATCTCCTGCGCCTCGTCGGAGTACAGGTAGTCCAGGTAGGCCTTGGCCAGTTCGCCCGTGCCCTTCTTGGCGACGGTGCGCTCCACGATCGCCACCGGGTTCTTGGCGGTGATGCTCACCGAGGGGTAGACGGCATCGACCTTGCCCTTGCCGAACTCGCGCTCCACCGACACCACTTCGGACTCGAAGGTGATCAGCACGTCGCCAATGTTGCGCTGCAAGAAGGTGGCCGTGGCGTCGCGCCCGCCCTTGGCCAGCACCGGCACGTTCTTGTACATCTGGGTAATGAACTCTGCCGCCTGGGCATCGCTGCCACCCTTCTCGCGCACGCTGCCCCAGGCCGCCAGGTAGGCGTAGCGGCCATTGCCGCCGGTCTTGGGGTTGACGACGATGACCTTCACGTCCGGGCGGGTCAGGTCGGCCCAGTCCTTGATGTTCTTGGGGTTGCCGTGGCGCACCAGGAACAGCATGGTCGAGGTGGTGGGCGATGCCTCATGCGGGAATTTTTGTGCCCAGTCCTTCGCCACCACGCCGTTGTCAGCCAGGAACTGCACGTCGGTGGTGGTGTTGAAGGTCACCACGTCGGCGGCCAGGCCGTCGTTGACGGCACGCGCCTGGGCGCTGGAGCCGGCGTGCGCCTGATCCACCTTGATATCGACGCCCTTGGTCTTCTTGTAATGGGCGATGAAGGCCTGGTTGTAGTCCTTGTAGAACTCGCGCGCCACGTCGTAGGAGACGTTGAGCAGGGACTGGGTCTGAGCCGATGCGAGCCCGCTGGCGGCCAGAGCCAGGGTGGCGAAAACGGTCTTGAACTTGATTCGGGTTGTCATGTGTGCCTCTCCGGATTGCAGGAATGGGAGGCATTGTGGGGAGAGGCTCTTAAAACTCAAAAGAATATATGGTTGTGAATTTATAGAAAATTCATCTATTGAGGCGCGTCACCCTTGGCCCCCCTTGCCGTTTCACCCAGAAAGTCCAGAAAGCCGCGCACTGCGGGTGACAGCCCCCGGCGCGAGGCGAACACCGCATGCACGATGCCGGGGGGCTGCGACCATTCGGGCAGCAGCTGCACCAGCCGGCCCTGCTGCAGCTCATGCTGGCACATGTAGTCCGGCAGCCAGCACAGGCCGGTGCCGGCCAGGGCGGCGTATTTCAGCGTCAGCAGGTCGTCGGCCACATAGCGCGGCGCGAACTGCACCGTCTCCTCGCGGCCACCTGGGCCGGTAAGGCGCAGGCTGGTACGCCCGTCGGTAGCCGACATGGCCAGCGTGTCCATGGCCCCCAGATCCTGCAAGGTGGCCGGTGTACCCTGGCGCGCCAGTTGCGCGGGGCTGGCCACCAGCAGCTGCCGCCCCTCGTCCAGGCGCTTGACGATCATGCTGCCGCTGTTGTCCAGCGTGGCGCGCACGCGCAGGGCGACGTCCACACCCTCCTCCACCACGTTGACCACGCGGTTGGTGACCTGCATCTCCAGCCGCACCTGCGGGTGGCGCTCCAGAAACACGGGCATCAACCGAGCCAGCACCGTCTGCGCCAGCGTCACCGGGCAGGTCACGCGCACCGTACCGCGCGGCTCGGACTGCACCTGGGCCACGGCGTCCGCCGCGGCCTGGGCCGATTCGCGCATCGCCTGGCAGTGGCGCAGGTAGGCCTCGCCCACCTCGGTCAGCGACAGGGTGCGGGTGGTGCGCTGCAGCAGGCGCACGCCCAGTTGCGCCTCCAGCTCGGCCACGCGGCGCGACAGGCGCGACTTCGGTATGCCCAGGGCCCGGCCCGCAGCGGCAAAGCCGCCGCGCTCGGCCACCTCGGCGAAATACAGCATGTCGTTCAGGTCTTGCATCGTGGTGTTTGTTATCAAATTCAGGACAATCTATCGCAATACACAGCACTTATCAAGTATTCAGGACGAACTACAATTCAACCAACGCCCAAACCAAGGGTTAACCCAGACACAGGAGATTCCATGCAACTGCTGCACATCGATTCCGCCATCACCGGCCACCAGTCCGTTTCGCGCCAGCTCACGGCCCAGATCGTCGAGGCCTGGCAGGCCAGCCACCCCGCCACCCAGGTGCAATACCTCGATCTGGTGGCCGAGGCCCCGGCCCACTTCACCATGGACGCCATGGCCCCCCGCACCGGCCAGACCGAGGGGCTGAGCGAGGCGCAGCAGCGCGAGAACGCCGTATCCGAGCGCCTGGTGCGCCAGTTCCTGGCGGCCGATGTGGTGGTGATCGGCGCGCCGTTCTACAACTTCAGCATACCCACGCAGCTCAAGGCCTGGATCGATCGCCTGGCCCAGCCTGGCCGCACCTTCCGCTACACCGCCAATGGTCCCGAGGGCCTGGCCAAGGGCAAGACGGTGATCATCGCGTCCAGTCGCGGCGGCGTGTACTCCACCAGCGATACCGGCCAGGCCATGGAGCACCAGGAGAGCTACCTGCAGACCGTGCTCGGCTTCTTTGGCGTGACAGATGTACGCTTCGTGCGCGCCGAGGGCGTGGCCATGGGTGCCGATGCCAAGGCCCAGGCGCTCGCGGCCGCCGCGCAGGCCATTGCCGCGCATGTCCAGCACC